>JAGOJP010000043.1 GCA_017995055.1 Candidatus Omnitrophota bacterium | reverse complement strand
GCTGGCGGCAGCGTCGTGCTCGACGGTCGCAGCTATACGCGGCCGGCAGGCGCGCCCTTCGAGGTCGCGCTGGTACAGGGCGCGATCCCGCAGGACCTCAAGTGGCAGGACGACAACCGTGCCGCCACCCTGGACCTCTACCGCGACATGACGCGCAAGGCCCTCGGTGCCAGGCTGATCGTGTGGCCCGAGGCGGCGCTGCCCGTGCTCGCCCACGAAGCGTCGGACTACCTGGACGCCATCTGGCGTGACGCCCGCGCGCACGGCTCGGACCTGATCCTCGGCCTGCTCCGACTCGACTTCGCGACCAACCGCTTCTACAACGGCATGGTCGCGTTCTCGGACGGGACGACCTGGTACTACAAGCGTCGTCTCGTGCCGTTCGGCGAGTTCTTCCCGGTGCCGAAATTCGTGCGCGGGTGGATGCGGCTCATGAGCCTGCCTTATGTCGACATGTCGCCGGGTGCCGAGCGCCAGGCGCCCCTCTCTGCCGCGGGCATCCACATCGCACCGACCATCTGCTACGAGGATGCCTACGGATCGGAGCAGCTCGCGACACTGGGCGAGTCGGAGCTCCTGGTGAACGTGACGAACAATGCCTGGTTCGGCGATTCCACCGCGCCGCATCAGCAGCTCCAGCGATGGGTTAAGGAACTGAATTATTTTTACAAAACCGAACCGGCGCTGTTTCACAATGATTTCTCTCCGGCCGGGTTTGAATGGGTGAACTGCCTTGACTGGGAACGCGGGGTGATCAGTTTCTTGCGGAAAGGGGACGAGGGGACGGAGCCGGTCCTTGTGGTGTGCAACTTCACGCCCGTTCCCCGGGATAATTATAAGGTGGGTATCCCGATGGGCGGATTTTGGAGGGAAGTTTTAAACAGTGATGCGCAAGAATACGGGGGCAGCGGCCACGGGAATCTCGGCGGCCAGGAAGCGGCCCCGGTTCCTCTGCAGGGAAAATATTTTTCTTTGTCTCTTGTGATCCCGCCTTTAGCCGTGCTTTTTTTTAAAAGGAGTGTTTAAAACGTGGACATCGGTGCTTTATATCAGGGGGCAGGCCGGTGCCTGTTCCGGGTCTGGGCTCCGCAGCGGAGTTGTGTCAGCGTGTTGCTGACCGCCCCGGAGGAGGAAATCATTCCCATGGCTCAGGAAGACCAGGGGTACTGGGCCGTGACCGTCGACGGGGTGTCCCCGGGTGCGTGTTACAAATATCTTCTGAATCAGGATCAGGCCTGGCCGGATCCGGCTTCTTTTTACCAGCCTCAGGGCGTCCACGGCCCGTCCGCGGTATGGGACCACGCGGGGTTCCCTTGGCATGACGCGGGCTGGAGGCCTGTTCCGTTGCAGGAGATGCTTATTTATGAATTGCATATCGGAGCGTTTTCCGAAGAAGGCACGTTTGACGGTGCCCTTTACCATCTGCCGCATCTGCTCAATTTGGGGATTAATGCCGTCGAGATTATGCCGGTCGCGCCGTTCCCGGGAGAACGGAATTGGGGGTACGACGGGGTTTATCCGTTTGCCGTGCAGTCCAGTTACGGCGGGCCCGATGGTTTGAAGCGTTTTGTGGACGCGTGCCACGCCCGGGGCCTGGCTGTTATCCTCGATGTGGTCTATAATCACCTCGGCCCCGAAGGGAATTACCTGGGGCAGTTCGGGCCTTATTTTACCGGGCGCTATCAGACGCCCTGGGGGGAGGCCGTCAATTTTGACGGGGAATACAGCGACGGAGTGCGGAATTATTTTGTCCGTAACGCCCTTTACTGGTTTCGGGAATTTCATGTGGACGCCCTGCGCCTGGACGCGGTTCACGGGATTTATGACCGCAGCGCTAAACCGATTCTCCGGGAAATCCGCGAACATGTTGACGCCTTCTCCGCCCGGGCCGGCCGGACGTTTTATCTGATCGCGGAGAGCGATTTGAACGACGTCCGCCTTGTCACGGACATGGGATCGCACGGCTGCGGCATGCACGCGCAGTGGTGCGATGATTTCCATCACGCCCTGCATGCGCTGGTGACCGGGGAGGCAGCCGGTTATTACGGCGATTTCGGACATCCGGAAGACCTGAGGAAGGCGTATCAGGAGGGCTTTGTGTATTCCTGGAAATATTCTGCTTTCCGTAAGCAATATTTCGGGAGTTCGTCCCGGGATATCCCCGGGGACAAATTTGTCGTTTTTACGCAGAATCATGACCAGGTGGGCAACCGGATGAAGGGAGAGCGGTTATGCCACATGGCTTCTTTTGAAGCGTCCAAACTCGCCGCGGGAGCGGTGTGCGCCGCCCCGTATATCCCGCTTTTTTTTATGGGGGAGGAATACGCGGAGGAAGCGCCGTTTCAGTATTTCGTCAGCCATTCCGACGAAGGCCTTATCCGGGCTGTGCGGGAAGGGCGGCAAAAGGAGTTCGCCGCCTTTCCATGGCAGGACGAGGTCCCCGATCCGCAAAGCGAAGACACGTTTGTGCGGTCCCGGCTGCGATGGGACACGGTTGCGACAGGCGGTCATGCCGTCATGTTTCGGTTTTATCAGCGGCTGATTCAGCTGCGCAAAACCGTGCCGGCTTTGCGTGCATGCGACAAAAATGCGGTGTCTGTTTTTTGCATCGCCGGGCGCGTCTTTCAGCTTGTGCGAAGTTCCCGGGAAAGTCGGGTGGTCTGTTTTATGAATTTTTCCGCCCGGGAAGAACGCGTTTCTCCCAAAGAAGTTGGCGGCGGGCTTTTTTATAAGCGGCTGGATTCTTCTGAGGCTGTTTGGCAGGGGCCGGGGTCTTTAGCCGCCGATACCCTCGCGGCCGGGCATGAGCCCATGGTCTTGCGGCCCTGGCAATTCGTCCTTTATGAAAGACGAAAGAAGGGTGAAAAAATGCAGGAGGTGTCTTCATGAAGCCTGATGTTCCCGTTTCCCGGCATATTCCTGTGGCGACGTACAGAATTCAGTTTAAGCCTTCCTTTGGTTTTTCCGCCGCACGGGCCCATCTGGCGTATCTGTCCGGGCTGGGCATTTCCGACCTCTATGCCTCCCCGATTTTTAAAGCCAGAAACGGGAGCCGCCACGGCTATGATATCGTTGATCCCAACAGCCTGAATCCGGAACTGGGAACGGAAGCGGATTTCGCCGCGCTTTCCGAACAGGTGAAAAAGCATGGATTGTCCTGGATTCAGGATATCGTTCCCAATCATATGGCCTATGACCCGGGAAACCATTTGTTGATGGACGTTTTTGAAAAGAGGGAACACTCTCTGTACTACAATTTTTTTGACGTGAATTGGGCGCATATTTATGAGAATCTTCATGGCCGGATCCTGGCGCCGTTTTTAGGGCGGTTTTATTCTGAAGCCTTGGAAGCGGGGGAAATTCAACTGTCTTATGCGCAGGATGGATTCAAGCTGCGGTATTACGGCCACAGTTTTCCTTTATATTATTCCTCTTATAAAAAAGTATTAATGCGCCGGTTGGGCCGCCTGGAGGAGGCTTTAGGAAAGGGGTCGGAGGCCATGACCAAATATTGCGGAGTAGCAGACCTCTTCTCAAGGCCTTCGGAAGAAATCGACGGATATGACCGACTGGCTTTCGCGAAGAATTCTCTCTGGGACCTCTACACGGGGGTTCCGGTGATCAGAGATTTTATGGACGAGAATATACGGATGATGAACGGCTGCCGGGGGGATGTGGCCAGCTTCCAGGCCCTGGATGAGCTTCTTCTGGAGCAGTGTTTCCGTTTTTCCTTCTGGAAAGTCGCCTCGGAGGAGCTGAATTACCGCCGCTTTTTCACGGTGAATGACCTGATTTCCGTCCGGGTCGAAAAGCCGGACGTTTTCGAGGCCACACACGCGTTCATCCTGAAATTGATGGAGGCGGGCCGCGTGCATGGCCTGCGCGTTGATCATATCGACGGCCTTTATGATCCGCTGGAGTATTTACGCAGAATCCGGCAGAAGGCCGGAGACGCGGTTTATCTTTCGGTGGAGAAAATTCTCTCGCGGGGGGAAACCTTGCCCGCCGACTGGCCGGTGGCAGGAACAACCGGCTATGATTTTTTGAACGCTGTCAACGGGGTGTTTTGCTGCCGTGCCCATGAAAAAGAGTTTAACAGAATATACTTCCGGTTTGCCAAGCCGGATATGACTTATGAGCAACTGGTTGTGTCTAAAAAACGGCTTATCATCGGTAAACACATGGCCGGAGACATTGACAATCTCGCGTATTTGATGAAAAAAGTGGCGAGCCGGGACCGCTACGGCCGGGATATCACCCTCTACGGGCTGCGGCGGGCCCTCGTGGAAGTGATGAGTTTCTTCCCCGTTTACAGGACGTATATCCGTCAGGATGTTTTTTCTAAACAGGATAAAACCGTGATTGACCAGGCCATTGAAAAGGCGGGGAAGAGTGCGCCGGGCCTGTGGTATGAAATTTGTTTTATCGAACGTTTTCTCATGCTGGACCTGATCCCGCAACTCAACCCGGAAGAACAGGATGATTTCTGGCAATTTATCATGAAGTTCCAGCAGCTGACGGCCCCGATCATGGCCAAAGGATTCGAGGACACGATGTTTTATACTTACAACAAATTGATTTCTTTAAACGAAGTCGGGGGAAACCCGGGGCTGTTCGGGATATCGTTAGACGAATTTCATGCTTTTAACCGGAAACGGCAGCGGATGTTCCCTCACGCGATGAACGCGACGGCCACGCACGACACCAAAAGGGGCGAGGATGTCCGGGCCAGGATCAACGTCCTGTCTGAAATTCCTGAGGCCTGGGAAGAAACGCTGAACCGGTGGCGGAAATGGAACCGGTCTAAAAAACACAAGCAAACCGGACAGCCTATCCCGGACATGAATGATGAATATTTTATTTATCAGACCTTATTGGGGGCCTTGCCCTTTGACCCGTGGGACAGGACTTTTTTTAAAGAACGGATTAAAAATTATATCATCAAAGCGGTGCGGGAAGCGAAAGTCCATACCGCCTGGATCAAGCCGGACAGTGATTATGAGTCCGCGTGCCTGGATTTTGTCGATCGGCTTCTTGATGAGAAGGAGGAGAACGCGTTCTGGCCGGATTTCCGGGCGTTCCAGCGGCGTCTCGCGCATTATGGCATTTTTAATTCTTTGTCCCAATGTTTGCTGAAGATGACCTGTCCCGGAGTCCCGGATTTTTATCAGGGATCGGAATTGTGGGACCTTGGGCTGGTGGATCCGGATAACCGCCGGGACGTCGATTTTGACCTCCGGGAAGCCTGTCTTCGGGAGGTGGAGCAGGCGCCCGGGGCAGGCGAGACCGAGGCTGGGCTTCAGAAGCTTTTTGCGGAAAAGGAGACGGGGAAAATTAAATTATGGATGATTCGGAAAGTGTTACAGGAACGGTGCCGGCGCAAGGCCGTGTTTGAGCAGGGGGAGTATGTCCCGCTCTCGGCGGCCGGCCGGCACGCGGAGAGCGTTATCGCTTTTGCCAGAATTTTGGACGGAGCTTGGATCGTGACCGTGGCCCCGCGGTTTTTAACCCGTGTCTGCGGGGAGGACGCGATGCCTTTGGGAGAACCGGCCTGGCAGGACACGCAGGTCATTATACCGGCGGGTGGCCCCCGCCGTTTTCGGGATATTTTGACCGGGCAGCAGAAAGAACATTGCGGAGGGTTGTTCCTTCGGGATATTTTTAGTTCTCTTCCCATGTCTTTATTGAGCGGCGTTTGACTGGCTCTTCAGAGGCCTGGGGGCTTGGGGAAAGGGTTGTCTTCATAGATTCCTTATGACATTCAGCGAAATATTTATTATTGCCTGCGGGCTTTCTATGGACGCGCTGGCGGTGTCTGTGGCCTGCGGCGTTGTGAACCGGAAAGAACGGCATTTAAACGCGTTTAAATTTGGCGCCAGCTTCAGCCTGTTTCAGATGTTGATGCCGGTTGCCGGATGGGCGGCCGGGATGCGCTGGCAGCCGTATGTCGCGCCTGTTGACCACTGGCTGGCCTTTGCGATGCTGTGTGGGATTGGGGGAAAAATGATTTATGAGGCGGTGAAGATCAAGGAATGGGAAGAACGATGCCTGATTATCAATTTTAAAACGCTGATTTGCCTGTCCTTGGTGACCAGTATCGACGCCTTGGTGGTCGGCTTTAGTTTTGCGTTGCTCCGGTTGACGATTATCTTTCCTGTTATTGTGATCGGTTGTGTCACGTTTGTCTTGTCATACGGGGGTTTTTTACTGGGCCATAAAATGGGCCGCTTGTTTAAGAATAAGCTGGAATTATTCGGCGGGGCCGTTCTTATCTTCATGGGGTTCAAAATATTGATTCAACACCTGATCACCGCTTGTTGAAACAGCTCAAGACAAAGTTGGCCTCGACCCAGGGGGCAGGGCTGTCGGCCAGAGAGATTACCTGCCTAAAAAAAAACTATTCTTATTGTGCTTCATTTCTTTCGAAGTTATACTAAAAATAATTTAAATTGTTAGCTAGTAAAGAGTAATAACTTTTGGGCGGCTTGTTTTTTAAAAGTTTTAGCGCGGCCCGCCGGGGTCGCCGATCCTTCAAGGCGGCCATCTGTTCGGCAGAAGATCGCGGTAAGAATACGGATGTTTTTTATGAAAAGTTTTCCGTCTTTTCCAAAAAATTCCGTTTTTCCCCTTCCGTGGAGTTTCTTGATTTTCGCTCTTCTCTTGTTTTTTCCTGTTTCGCGCGGTCAGGCGGAGGATGTTAAACGGATCTTAGTAGTACACAGCGGAAGGGAGGAGTCCCACTGGGCGCAAGATGTCACCCGCGGTGTTCTCGACGTTTTAAAAGACCGCCCGCTTTCCCTGGAAACTGTCTTCATGGATGCGTTTTGCAATCCTTCGGTCGAAGGGAAAATACAATCCGGCCGCCGGATCCGGGAAAAAATCCTCGAATTTAAACCCGACGTGGTGATTACCGTGGGGAACCACGCCCAGATTTACGTGACCCAGCAATTCATCGGCCCGCACAACCCGTTTTTTGTTTTTTGCGGCGTCAACGGCGACCTGGAAGAATACGGGCTGCCAGCCGTTAACGTAACCGGGGTTTTGGGGCGCCCGCATTTTGAAGAGGCCGTGGCTTTCTTAAAAACGATGGATTCTAAAATTAAAAAAGTCGCGGTTTTAAGCGACGCCAGCCCGGACTCCATGGGGGCCTATGCCTTTCTGACGCGTGAGCACCCGGAGGGGGTTACGGTTTTGGGGTATCATATTATTCATGATTTCTCGACCTGGCAGGAAAGGGTCAAATATTATAATGTTTACGCCGACGCGCTTTTTATTTATCTTTATCACTCGGTGAAAAGGCCGGGGACACAAGAAATCCTGCCGCCTCATGAAATTATTCAGTGGACGTTGAATCATGCGGATATCCCGGTGATGGGATTTTTTAATTTTTCGGTTGAATACGGAATGCTCGGTGCCGTCGGGGAATCTGGGTATGACCACGGCCGGGAAGCCGGTGTTATGGCGTTAAAACTCATCAACGGCGTTCCCCTGGAGCACCTGCCGGTCCAACGAATGCCTAAAATATATAAAATGTTAAATTTGCCGGCGTTACGGGCCCGCGGGATGTCCCTGCCGGAAGATCAATTAACCGGCATAGATTGGATAAAACAATGAGGCACGGTCATAAAAAAATAGCGTGCGTCTTGACCGGGGTTTTAGTGCTTGGAGGGATATGTTCTTGCGGGCGCGCCATGGCGCAGGAGGGCCTCCGGCGGTATAAGATTGGGGTGTTGGCCACGCGGGGCAAAGCGCAATGTTACCGGCAGTTCAACGCGACTGCGGATTACTTGAATCAGAAAATTCCCAACGCATTGTTTGAAATTGTTCCCCTGGATTACCGGGAAGTTGTTCCGGCTGTGCGGACGCAACAGGTCGATTTCGTTTTGATCAATCCGTTATTATATGTGGATATGGAGATTCTTTACGGAGTCCGCCGTATCGCGACCCTTTGCCAATCGTCGTCTCCTGAATTTCATATCGCTTATGGGGGGAGCTTGTTCATCCGGGCCGACCGAAAGGACATCAAGACATTGTCCGATTTAAAAGGCAAATCTCTGATGGCGGTCCATCCTTTATCCTTAGGAGGGTGGCTGGCCGGATATGAAGAACTGATGAACCGAGGCGTTGATCCGTTCCGGGATTTTTCTAAAGTTGATTTCGCGGGCCTCGGGGATGAGGTGGTGATGGCGGTCCTGGCGGGCAAGGTTGACGTCGGGATGGTCAAGACGGACTTGCTTGAAGACATGGCGAAGGAAGGGAAGATTAATTTGGATCTTGTTTCCGTCCTGCAGGGCGAACAGTTTGTTCCCCACGTGGAGATTCATAAAGAGTATCAAAAAACGCAAGATATCGGGCACAAACTGCCTCGCTTTACTCGTTTGTACCCGTCCTGGCCGCTGGCCAAGGTGCGGCACACGGATGAAAAAATCGCGAAAGACGTTGTGATGGTGTTGTTGGGCATGGAAACAGATGATTATGCCGTGGTCCGGGGTGAGTACAGCGGCTGGGTCACACCCTTAAACTATGAGTCGGTGCACGCCCTGATGCGCAAATTCGGGGTCGGGATCTATGCGGGGTACGGGAAGGTGACGTTACGTAATTTATTTGACCAGCATGGCCTCTGGCTGATTACGCTGGGAGTCCTTCTGGTTGTGGTTATCCTGACCATGGGGAAGCTGTTTATTCTCAACTGGGAGGTCAACCAAAGCAAAAGGAAATACGAGCAGCTGTTTACCAACATGCCGTCCGCCATGGCCGTTTATAAAGTGGTGCAGGGAGGGGAGGATTTCCTTTTTCAGGAATATAACCACGCGGCAGAAATCATTACCGGCGGAACGCAGGCGGAATTTTATCATAAAAGCGTCAGGGACGCTTTCCCCGGGGTTGAAGCCTTCGGCCTTTTTGCGGTTTTTCAACGGGTCTATCGAACCGGTGTCCCGGAGACTTTATTGTCGCTTTATGATGACAGGCGGTTGCGCATGTGGGGGCAGAACAATGTGTACAAATTGTCTGAAACAGAAATTGTAGCTATTTATGATGATGTGACGGAATGGATTAAGACCGAGGAGGCCATTACGACCCAAAACGCATTTCTGACCGCCATCATTAATTCTTTCCATTATCCTCTGTATGTGTTTGATGTGAAGACCCGCAGGCTCGTATTGTCCAATAAGGCGGCTCAAGCGTATAAGGAAGACGAATTTTCTTCGTTGTTAACGCAACAGGATTCCGTTTCCCCGGAAGAGGGGGCTTCTTGCCTGTTGGAGATTGTCCGGGCATCGAAAAAAGATTCTACGGCCGAACAGGTGCACTGCACAGCAGACGGAACCATGAAAATTTTTGAGGTGGTGGGCACCCCGATGCTTGACGCCCAAGGGGATGTTTCCCATGTGATTGAATACGCCATCGATGTTACGGCCCGGCGGCAGATGGAAGGCCAGTTGAAGAGCCAGAAAGACCTGTTCGCGAATCTGCTCGCACGGATTCCCTGCGATGTTTACTGGAAAGATGTTAACGGAAAATACTTCGGCTGTAATATCTCTTATGCGCAGAAAGCCGGCTTAAGCGCCCCGGAAAATATCATCGGTAAGACGGACGCAGACCTCCCCTGGGAACCGGAGGAGGCCCAGTATTCTCGTGAAACTGATCAGAAAGTCGTCCTGCAGAGGAAAGCGATTATTGATTTTGAAGAAACCAAGCATATACATGGCGGCCAGCCGGTTTATCTGCTGTCCAGCAAGGTCCCGCTGATCAACAATAAAGATGAGGTCATCGGCGTGCTGGGGATTTCAACGGATATCTCCGACCGGAAAAAGGAGGATGAGCTCAAAAAACACTTGTTCCAAGATTTGGCCAAGGTGAACCAAGAGCTCCGCGAAACGCAGGAACAGCTTTTGCAGTCAGAAAAGATGTCGGCTGTCGGGCAGTTGTCCGCAGGGGTCGCGCATGAGATCAAGAACCCCCTGGCGATTATAGCGCTGAGCATTGAATCGTTTGAGATGATCCAGCCGGACCTCCGGCCGGAATTGAAAGAACGGCTTAAAATGGTGAAAGACGCCGTGAACCGGGCGAATAAGGTCGTGGGGGACCTCCTGTCTTTTTCCCGCCAGTCCGAGATGAGAATTGTACGGTTTGATTTTAAGGACATGCTTCTCAAGGCTCTGGATTTTGCCAAAAAGAAATCCATTATGAAAAACATTCAATACGTCACCCGCTTCCAGGAGGACGGCCCGGTCATGATGGAGGGAGACCCTGTCCTGATCACCCAGGTTGTCCTGAACATTTTAAGCAATGCCATTGACGCCATTGCGGATGAAGGGGGGATCACCTTGGAATCCGACGTGCTGACGGACGGGAAAGCCGGGCAGCGGACCTTGGAAATGAAAGTGATTGATACCGGCTGTGGTATGCCGCCGTCGGTCGTAAAAAGAATTTTTGAACCCTTTTATACGACTAAGGACCAGGGGGAGGGAACCGGGCTGGGGTTAAGCCTGGTATATAAAATTATTGAACGGCATGAAGGCCGTATTGAGGTGGACAGTGAGGAGGGGAAAGGGACAACGGTAACGGTGAGGCTCCCGTTAAAGACCGGGCAAGAGGAAGAAGAAGGAGGGGGTGATGGATAAAAAAGTGATTGTCGTTATTGACGATGAAAAAGATTTAGCGGCGCTTATCGGGGATATCTTGCATCAGTCTCAGGGATATGAGGTCCATCTGGCGTACGACGGGATTAAGGGGCGGGATCTGGTTTTTTCCCTGCGTCCGGATTTGGTCATTTCCGACCTGGTGATGCCGCAGATTAAAGGAGACCAGCTGATCAAGGCTATCCGCAGTAACCCCGCAACGCAAAATATTCCGATTATTTTGATGAGCGGGTTAGGGGAATTAACATTGTTTCAAGATCGTGATCAGACGAAATGGACCTCGAATATTAATCCGGATTTGCCGCAGGATTATAATGAAAAAGTCGTTGTTTCCGAATATAATATAGAAGAAATCACCCGGGCTTTCGGAGTGCAGGGGTTTTTAACCAAACCGTTTGATTTTAAAATTTTGGTGGATACGGTCGCGCGAGCGATGCGTTCAGCCTAGAAGGGAAGTTATGCCGTCTAAGAAAATTCTTGTTGTCGAGGATGAAGCTGACCTCCGGAAGCTGATCGCCGAACAGTTGAAGATGGCGGGGTATGAGGTTTTTCAGGCTGTTGACGGGGAGGAGGGATTCATGAAGGCGCGGGAGGTGTGCCCTGACCTGATCCTTTCCGATGTGATTATGCCGAAAAAAGACGGGAACCAGTTTTATAAGGAGCTTAAGAAAACGGATTTCGGAAAGGATATCCCTTTTGTCATCCTGACCGCCCGGGCCAATATGCGGGATTATTTTGAGATTCTGCAGGTGGATTCGTTTATGGAAAAACCGTTCACCATGCACGACCTGCTTGAAAGGATTGAACTCACCCTGTCCCGGAGGGCGGGAAGCGGCACAGGAGAAGAGGCTCCGCCGGAGCGATCGCGGCGGTCGGTCCTGGATGCCACGTCTGAGGCCATTGTGGATGACCAGATAGTGAACGTGCGGGCCGCCGATATAGAAATAGAATCTTCCCCGGGGGCGATAATCAAGAAGGCCGCGGTGGCGAAAGAAAAAAAAGAAAAAAAATCCGGAGACCGGAAAAGTATCCTGATCCTGGAAAATGACCCGCTTGTCTTCCGGGAACTTCAGTCGCTTTTTTCCAAATGCGGTTTTGAAGCGGATGTGGTCGTCACGGTCAGTGATTGCCGGGAGGAACTGGAGCGCTATACGCCGGATGTCCTGATTATGAAGCATTCGTTCGGGGAGATCAACGCGGAAGACCTGGCGGAAAGCCTCAAACAGACACCCCGGTTAAAAGACGTCCCGATCATTATTTATAAGGTGATCGGACGCACCGGCGAGCGGGTGAACGAGTCCGGCCAGAAAGAGCTGGGTTTTATTATTAACGATGAGGGGTACGCGATGTTCAAGCGCGCTCTTCAGCTGCTGAAAAGCGGTTAAAACGATAACAGGCATGCACGGTGGTTATATTCTTTCAAATTTGTGTCGGGCTTTTTATCATCAGTTTTTGGGCGGGAGTCTTGGCCTATGTCCCCTCGACCTTTTATCTGCTGGTTAAGAATCCTCCTATCGTCAAATTTGAAAAAGCCCGGCAGAAGGGCATTTTTAATATCCACGAAGAAGCCCTGTCGGAAGAGCGCAAGAAATCCCGGGTTCAAGTGGTCTTGGTCATTTACGGAATTTGCCTGCTGATTCTGGGAATCGCCTACACGTTTAACTGGCTGCAATTTCAGCAGACGGGGGTGAACCCTTTTGATATTCTTTCCACGCTTTCGGTGATCCTGTTCTGGTTTTCGGTCCTCACGTATTGCCCGGTCGGCATTTATCTCATGCTGAAGCAGCCTTGGCGGTATAAAGAAGAAGGCGTATGTCTGACCGGGATGTTTGTCTCTTACGGGGCCGCGATATTATTGTTTTCGATTTTTTTCGCCTACCACTGGCTTAAGGTTCGGGCGATTTCGGTTCAGGGGCAGGACATCATCGCCGGCGGCCTGCTGCTGTTTTTTTCCGCGGCGGTCTTATCGTATTTGCCGTTGTTGATGTATGTTTTTTATAAATCTTCTCGTTTGAGCAAAGACCACACGGTCCGTTCCAGCGTGATTTTTGTCATATACAGCGTTTGTTTTGTCCTTTTTTCCGGGCTTTTTTTCTTTGAGTGGGTTCAGGACCACATAAAGGAAGAGAAGAAGCCGCCAAGCGCCGTGGCCGCTGGAGGCCCGAATTTCCGGCAGGCGTTTGCAAAGATATGATTATTTTTTATTGCGCTTCGGTGCATTGGTTAATATAATAACGTTGCCTTTGGGTAATATTTTAAAATACGCCTTGATTGGGGAATGACAAATTACAGCATGTTTTCTGAGTCGTCGATACTTATATTTTGAGATAAAGACAACCTGCTCTGATGTCCCGTCAGAGTTTTTTTATTCAATGAGCATTTAATTTACACGACCTTAAGGGAGTGTAAATTAGAAATGCGAATTGATCCTTCAGGAGAGAGAGCCCAAGCGAACGAGCCGAAGGATGCTGGTTTCATATCCCGCAGCTTGCTGCGGTTCATTGAGTCCAGAGCCTGCTCTGGGATTTATATCTTTAATTGGGAACCATAAGGTTTGAATGATCAAAAACGCTCTTAAACCGCAGGTATTGCTGCTGTATCCGAAAACAGGAATGGATTTCGGGTCTACCATCGCGCCTCCGCATGCCCTTTTGACGGTGGCGGCCCCGATTGTAAAGGCCGGCTATGCCGTGACCCTTCTGGATCAGCGCACCATGCCGCTGACGATCGATGATCTCAGGCATTATATTTCCTCCGATTTGATTTGTGTCGGGATTTCGACGATGACCGGGACCCAGGTGCGCCACGCGCTGCACCTCGCCCGCCTGGTGCGGCAGTTGACGGACGGCAAGGTCCCGATTATCTGGGGCGGATGCCACCCTTCGGTCATGCCGGAGCAAACCCTGGAAAACGAGAATGTTGATATCGTGATCGTGGGGGAAGGCGACCAAACATTCCTGGAAACAGTCCAGGCCCTGGAGCATAAACAGAGTTTAAAGCAGGTACGCGGACTGCTTTATTCAGACGGGCGGGCCGCGATTAAGACGCCTCCGCGGCCTCTTTTGGACGTGGAAACCTTGCTCCCGACCCCCTGGGAGCTTGTGGATGTGGAAAAATATATCCATAAGGATATGTATTTGCAGAACAGCCTGCGGGTTCTGGATATCGGGCAGACAAGCCGGGGGTGTCCTTTTAATTGCGGATTCTGCAGCAGCTCGGAGATCCGGCAGCGCAAATGGCGGGCCATGTCCGTCGAAAAAAGTCTGGATATGATCACCGAGAATGTCCGCCGGTTTCGTCTTAATGGGATCTGGTTGAGGGATGATGAGTTTTATATAGACCGGAAACGGGCGACGGCGATATGCGAAGGGATGATCGCGCGCGATCTGAATATTTGTTTTTACACATCGGGAACACGCGCCGATGTTTTTATGAAAGCGTCGGATTATGATATTGAAGTCTTGAAGCGCGCCGGCGCTTACACGTTAAAATTCGGCGCCGAGTCGGGCTCACAGCGTATCCTGGATCTTATGCACAAGGGGATTACGACCGAACAGGTGCTCCAGTCCAACCAGCGCTGCAAGAAGCACGGGATTATCCCGGCTTTTAGCTTGATGATGGGCTATCCCACGGAAACATTTGAAGACATTCATCAGACCATTGACATGGGGTTCCGCCTGAAAGCCGAAAACCCGGCCGCCCAGATGGAGACTATCGCGATTTACACGCCTTTGCCGGGGACGCCGGATTATCGCTTGGCGTTGGAACACGGCTTGCATCCCCCGGATTCCCTGGAAGCCTGGGCAGATTGGATATTTGATGATTATGATTGGGAGGGCCGGCGGAGCCCCTGGATGACGAAACGGGAGCGTATTTACCTGGGAAATATTTCTTATATGAGCATTTTGTCGAATGCCTTGCTGAACGTGATGGGGAGTTTAAGTGACCGGAGGCTCCGGGCGATGGCGCAGGCCCTGGCCAAGCCGGTGAGTTATTATTACGCGCAAAAATTGCAGAATAAAATGTACCATTTTGCCCCGGACCTGGCCCTGGTCCGGTATCTCCGCCACGAACTTTTTTATAAAAGCGATTTTACTATTAATTAACGGGTCTTGAGTCCATGAAACGTTTCGCCAAACAATGTGTGCTGTATCTCGCGACGGTCATAATCATGATTATGACCGTGCTCGCCATTGTGGCCTGGCATGTTTTCAAATGGGGATACCTGTTGACCCGTTTCTTTAAAACAGCCCGTCCCGCTGCTGTCTGTTGCCGTAAAAGCCCCCTGTCTGCCGAACATAAGCCCAACAAGGTTCCCCAGGAAGAGGAGGCGTCGGCTATGGTTTCGGTGGGGGAGAAAGTTTAGCGGAACGATTTTGCCGGGGCGCGGCCATAAAGTAAAATAGCCCGACACTCACGATGGATGGTCTGGCCGGTTCAGCGGGGTCAGCTTACCCCTTATAAGCAGGAAAAAAGAATTTCTCATTTTTAGGCAGGATTCATCATGACGGCTTTTTTCAACCCGGGCGGCTTTCTCCTGGGGATTGGAAAAGGCTGTTGTTTTTTTGAGGCGTATTTTTCAGACTGCTGAAATAGTCCTTGAACCTTATAATATCTATACATATAATACTTTTCTAAAGTTATAATTTATTTTTAAACAAATAATAAACGATATAAGGGAGGCTGACCATGTCCGTGGGAAAAGTAACCGCTGGTGATTTTGAATCGGAGGTTTTGAAATCGGCAACCCCTGTCCTCGTGGATTTTTGGGCCGAGTGGTGCGGCCCCTGTAAGATGATTGCCCCGGTCCTGGAGGACGTGGCGGAAGAACTGGCCGGGAGACTGAAGGTGCTCAAAGTCAACGTGGATGAATCCCAGGATTTGGCCGGGCAGTTTGGAATTATGTCCATCCCCACCTTGCTGCTTTTTAAAAATGGGAAAGTTGTTAAACAGTTGGTCGGGGCGATGGGCAAGGCCCAGATTGTGAATAAAATTGAAGCGGATCTTTAACGTTTGAGTTCCGTTAGGTTGGGAGGGCGGGAGACATGAAGGAGAGCTGGAATGCTTATTACGTTTTGTAAATCAAAAATAGCGCACGCCAGGATTACTGAATCCGAACTGTACTATGAGGGGAGCATTACCGTGGATGAGGAGTTATTAAAAGCGGTGGATATCCTCCCCGGAGAAAAAGTGGAAGTTTTGAACCTGAATAATGGGGAGCGGCTGGAAACCTACGCGATTGCCGGGCAGGCCGGTTCCGGGCAGATTTGTCTCAACGGCCCGTCCGCGAGAAAAGGGTATGTTGGAGATAAAGTGATTATTTTAAGCTACGCGTTGATGGAAGCCAAGGACGCTAAGAATTACAGGACCAAAGTCATCTATCTGGATGAGAAGAATCATATCCGTAATTAACGGGGGCAATTTATAAACGGGAGGATGAACGTGTTTGATGTGAAGCCGTTGCTGAAGATGCGTTATGGCGGTAATGCGTGCCTGCGCCGGAAAGCAGAGCCGGTAGGCGAGGTCGGCCCTTCGGAGAGACTGCTCATCGAGGCAATGATTGAAAAACTGCATCAGGAAAAGGGTGTTGGCCTGGCGGCCCCGCAGGTTGGTATTAATCAGCAGATTTTTGTCGTGGATATCGGCCTGGGCCCGCTGGTCGTGGTCAATCCGCAGATTCTTAATCGTGCCGGCTCGGAGTGGCAGGAAGAAGGGTGCCTTTCTGTCCCGGGGATCACCGTGAAAGTGAAGAGGCCGAAGGAAATCCGGGTCCGTTATAGGGATGAAAATAATCAGACGGTGGAGCAGGATTTGGCGGATCTTATGGCCAGGGTTTTTTTGCACGAGAACGACCATTTGAACGGGAAGTTGATTGTTGATTACGCGTCCTGGCGGGAAAGGGGTCGTTTGAAAAAGAAACTGGAAAAATTACCGGAAAAAGAAGAATGAACTCATCCCCGGTTTCTGCCCAGCCAGCCCGTTTACCGCCGTGGTTCCGGCAGCCTGTCCCGGAACCCGGGAAAATATCTTATCTTAAAGAAATTTTGCAGCGGCATCGTCTTCATACGGTCTGTGAAAGTGCGCATTGTCCTAATATGGGGGTGTGCTGGGG
>JAGOJP010000042.1 GCA_017995055.1 Candidatus Omnitrophota bacterium | reverse complement strand
AGATGTGTATAAGAGCGAGCTGAATGCCTAACCCGATCAGGCTGAGCGCGGATTCAGCCAGAATATACCCCGGGATGGACAGCATAATCGCAATAATGGAATAAGAAAGCGTGTGCGGCAAGATATGCCTGACAATGATGCGAAAATCCGAAAGGCCCATCACCTTCGCGGCCAGGACAAATTCCCGCTCCCGGATGGAAAGGCACATCCCGCGGATAATCCTGGCCAGGCTCGCCCAGCCGATAAAAGACAGGATCACGACGATGGAAAAATAAACCTGAACGGAATTAAAATCCGCCGGCACCATGGCCCGCAGGGCCAGCAACAAATAAAACCCGGGGATCATCATAAACATTTCACAGATCCTCATCAGGATATCGTCGATGCGGCCCCCATAATAACCGGCAATGCCGCCCACAAGCAACCCGATCGAAAATGAAATCGCCACCCCCAATAAGCCGATAGAAAGAGAAACCCTCCCGCCGTAAACGATACGGGAGAACAAGTCCCGTCCCCGCGCATCCGCCCCCCAAAGCATCAGGCGGCCCGGCGCGTCAACCCCGAACAAATGCCGGGACGCCGGAATCAGGCCGAGGAATTGGTAGCTGTCCCCTTGAACCCAAAATTTCAAAGGATATTTCTCCTCTGGGTTTATGGCATAAGTCCTCTTATGATATTCATCGAACGTGATCGTCACCCCATACACAAACGGCCGGGTCAGCCGCCCCTGCTCATCCAAAACATGGATTGTCATCGGGGGGCAGTAAGAGTAATTCCGATCTTCGTTCTGATACGAGTACGGGCTGACCAGGTCGGCCAGCAAAGCGCCGGCGTAAAACACCCCTAAAAGAATCAAACAGCAGGCCGCCCAGGGATTTTTTCGAAAACTCCGCAGGCCGCCGGGCTGCAAAGCCAGGGATTGTTTATCTTTATTCATACCGGATCCTCGGGTCCATGCGGGCCAGGAGAATGTCCGCCAGCAGGTTCCCCAGTAAAAACAAAACACTACCCATCATAAAACTGGCCATCACCAGATAAATATCCTTAGACCGGACCGCCGTCAGCATCAGCGCTCCCAGCCCGGGCCAGCTGCAGATAATCTCCAGTAAAGCCGCCCCGCTTAAAAGATTGGCAAATTCATACCCCAGCAGGGTGATGAGCGGGTTGACCGCGTTGCGCAGCGCGTGCCGGTAAATCACCCGGCTTTCCGGCAAGCCTTTGGCCCGGGCCGTGAGAATATACTGCTGGCGCAGGACCTCAAGCATATTCCCCCGCATGATCCTTTGCAAAGCCCCGATGGACCCGACGGACAAAGTGACCGCCGGGATCGCCAGGTGCCGCAACAAATCCCAGACCTTCCCGGCAAAACCCAGGTCATCATACTGCGCGCTATGCATCCCTCCCAAAGGGAAAAACCCGGTCCGGCTGGCCCAAAACAACAACAGCATCGCCAGGAAAAAACTGGGTGTCGCCAGTCCTATGTACGACAACAATTGAATGACACGGTCGAGCCAGCGGTTGTGATGAACCGCGGCGACAATCCCCAGGGGGATCGCGATGGCCCAGGTCAAGACGATACTGCTCAACGAAAGGATAAACGTGTTCCAGAGGCGGCCGGTGATCAGGGTGACCACGGGCACATTGTAATAAAAAGAATATCCGAATTCCCCCTGCAACAGGTTCCACACCCACTGTTTATATTGGACCAGCACCGGTTTGTCCAGCTGATACATCTGAATATAACGGTTAATCGTTTCCTCGGAAATCTGGGGATCAAGCCGAAGCAGGTCATAAAAACTCCCAGTCGTCTTCTGCATGAGAACAAACGTCAAAAGGGTCATCATCAGCAGCAAGGGCAGGGACACGATAAGGCGCCGGATGACGTAACGAAGCATCATGGCCGGCCCTCCTTTAAAAGATAAATCTCTTCAATGTTATGAAAAGCCCCCGCATAACTCGACGGCTTTAAATTCCCGAATTTATTGCGCACGGCGAAGATATTGCTCCCCAGGATCGTGTAAATAAACGGCAATTCCTCCGACACGATTTCTTGCCATTCGTCATAAAGAATTTTACGTTTATACTCATCCAATTCCTGCACACCCGCAGCGAAAATTTCATCAATCCTTTCTTCCCACTCCGTGGCGGGAGTTTCCTGCCCCGGATACCACATGTGCAACTGCCCGCTGGAATCCCAGACATTTTTCCCGAAATGCGGCTCCACCCCGCCGGTCAGCCCCAGGATGATGGCGTCCCAGTCATACGTGGCGTTCAGCTTGCTGACCAGGGAATTAAATTCAAGGGCCAAAAAATTCACCTTCATCCCCAGCGACTGCAAATCATGCCGGATGATCGCCGCAATTTGAACCCGTTCCGCGTTATTCGAATTCGTAAAAAGGTTGAACTGGACGGGATTCCCGGAGGCATCTTCCAAAACCCCGTCAGCATCCCTGTCGATAAAGCCGTTTTTCGACAGAAGCTCCCTCGCCCTGTCAAGATTATAATCATACCGGGTGACCTCGGTATTATAAAAGAATCCCGCGCTGGGACTCAAGGCCCCGTCCTGCGGATAGCCGAGCTGGTTTTTGAGAATATCAATCATCCGCGCCTTGTCAATGGCATGAGCCACCGCCCGCCTGAAATCCGGGTTCCTGAACCAGGACAGCTTAACAGGATCGACAAACGGGGCCCCTGTTTCGGGGTTCATGCCCTGGTTCTGGTTGAAAACCAAAAAATTGGTTCCGAAATTCGGCCCCGCCTCATAAATCGTAAAATCCTTCTCGGCCTCCAGCGGCTTCAACAAAGGATAATCATTGCCCCGGCTGATCACACAATAATCTATTTCACCATCAAAAAATTTGAGGATTTCCACATCCTGGTTCTGAACAATCAAAAAAATGATCCGATCTAAATAAGGCAAGGCATCCCCTTCCGCTGACCGCTGCCAATACCGTTCGTTCCGCTGCAAAACAATCCTTTCCCCCGGGCGGTATTGTGCCAGCTTAAAGGGCCCGGTTCCGACAATATCTTCCGGAGGAGTATCAATGCCCCAGGTAAAATTAAACTTGCCGTCCCTAACCGCCTGAAGAAGCCGGTGCTTCGGCAGGATCGGCTGCCCCATGGCCCGCAAAAAAGGCGCGAACTTAACCGGGAGACGGAACTGCACGGTATAGTCATCTATTTTCAGGACGTCAAACGGTTGATCATCAATCGTAAAAATATCCCGCGAAGAGCTGGGCACCGTGTCATTGTATATCAGATCGTTAAAGGTAAAAACCACATCATCCGCGGTGAAAGGGTAACCGTCATTCCAAAGGACATCTTCACGCAGATAAAACGTCCAGGTCAAACCGTCTTCGCTGACTGTCCAATCCCGGGCTAAGAAGGGTTCCACCTGAAGAGTAAACGCGTTAGTTTTGGTGAGCCCCTCAAAAATAAGAGAGGTGACAAGAGAAGAGGAGGTTTCTTTTGCGACAATATCATTAAAAGATTTAGGATCAGACACGGTGGACAAAACCAGCGTCCCCCCGTGTTTTTCCGTTAAAGGAGGGCCTGCCGCAGGGAGGAAGCCGGGGCAAGCCAAGAGGAAAAAACAGCAAAACAGGAAACGTCCTGTCCTTTTCAGGAAAGCAGTCGAAAAAAAACACGTTGTGAATGAGTATTTTTTCAAAACCTGTCAAAGGGCTTAAAATAACGGTTTCAGCTGCGGCACGCAGGACACATCCGGGGCCCAAAAGGCGATTATTGAGCCGTCGCCGGTTCCGGTTTTTGCGGGACCGCTGCCTGGGGTTCGCTCTTCTCCATAGGGATATTCATCGTCTTCATCCGGCCGACGTCCTGCATCAAGGAGCGCTCTTTCTTCGAGTTCACATACGCCAGACTTAAATTGGTCACAAGAAAAATAACCGCCAGGATGGTTGTGACGCGCACCATAAACTCGTTGGTCCGCGCACCAAACATGGACTCGGCAGAAGCAAAACTTTCGGTCAATCCCCCTCCCCTCCCGGACTGCATCAGAATAACCGTAATCAAAAGAACCGCCGTCAAAACATGAATCACAATTAGTAACACACCCATAATCAGCACCTCATTTTTTTATATCGATACTATTTTTTACAATCAAGGAAAAAGAATCGCTTTTCAGGCTGGCTCCCCCCACAAGCGCACCGTCAATATCCGGTTGGGACATTAAGTCCTTGGTGTTTTCCGGCTTAACGCTCCCGCCGTATTGAATACGTATGCCCGCGGCACACTCCGCCCCGAACATCTTGGCGAGCAGGTCCCGAATAAACTTGTGCACCTCCTGGGCCTGCTGAGGCGTCGCTGTTTTGCCCGTCCCGATCGCCCAAACCGGCTCGTAAGCGATAATAATTTCCCCCATCTCGTCTTTGGTTAACCCTTTCAAAGACCCCTCACACTGAGTCCGGATGACGTCCATCGTCCGGTTCTGCTCCCGCTCTGCGAGGCTCTCCCCGATGCAAACAATAGGCAATAAGCCATGTTTAAGCGCCGCCCGGATTTTCTTATTGACCGTTTCATCGGTCTCCCCGAAAAACTGCCGCCGCTCGGAATGGCCGATAATAACATACGTTGCCCTCAAGTCTTTCAGCATGGGTGCCGAAACTTCCCCGGTAAAAGCACCGCTGTCTTCCCAATAGAGATTCTGTGCCCCAAGCTTGATATTGGACTCATCCAGGGTATCGCGGACGTCCGCCAAAGCGGTAAAAGGCGGACAAACAACTATATCCACCTCGGTTACATCGGCAACCGCCCTTTTCAGTAAATTAACCAGCTCAATAGCCTCGAGGGAGGTTTTATACATTTTCCAGTTTCCGGCAATAATAATTTTTCTCATAAGATTATCCTTTAGTTCCCTGTCGAATAAAATGTTTACGCATTGTTTAAAACCGCCACCCCGGGGAGTTCTTTCCCTTCCAGGAATTCCAGGGAAGCGCCGCCGCCTGTCGAAATATGCGTCATACCGGCTTCAACGTTAAATTTGGCCACGGCGGCCGCCGAGTCCCCGCCCCCGATAATGGACGTGACTCCTTTAAGCCCGGCGATATATTCCGCGACACATTGGGTCCCTTCCGCGTAAGCATCAATTTCAAAAACCCCCAACGGGCCGTTCCACACGATCGTCTTGGCTTTTGCCAGCACGTCTTTGAACTTCTGGCGGCTTTCCGGTCCGATATCGACCCCCTGCCATCCGTCCGGGATTTCCCCCGCAACCGTCTTTCGCCCTTCAGGTTTATCAAAATCCTCCACCACAACAAAATCAGAGGACAGGATCATCTGCACCCCCGTCGCCTTGGCCTTGTCCAAAACCGCCTTGGCGGTGGAAATCTTATCCTCTTCCAAAAGGGACTGGCCGATATTCTTCCCCTGGGCCTTCAGGAACGTATACACCATGCCGCCGCCGATAATAAAAGCGTCCGCCTTGGGCAACAAGTTTTCAATAAGGGCGATCTTATCGGAGACCTTTGCTCCGCCGAGAATAATCACAAAAGGTTTCTCCTGGTTCTGCACGGCTTTCCCGAGATACGTGATCTCTTTCTCAAGCAAAAATCCGGCCACGGACGGGAGATAGGCCGTTATCCCCGCGGTCGAAGCATGGGCGCGGTGCGCGGAACCGAAGGCGTCATTCACATACACGTCCGCCAGAGAGGCGAGTTGTTTGGAAAATCCAGGATCATTTTTCGTTTCTTCCTTATGGAAACGCAAATTTTCAAGCAGGATCACCTTCTCCGCACCTGTATTCACGGCCGCCTGGACCTCCGGGCCGACACAATCATCCAACTTCAAGACCTTTTCGCCCAAAAGTTCTGCCAATCGCTTCCCCACCGAAGTTAACCGCATGGATTCAATCACTTCCCCTTTAGGCCGGCCCAAATGACTCATAAGAATCATTTTCGCAGGCTTTTGTTGCAGAATATATTGCAAAGTAGGTAAAGCGGCTCTGATACGGCGGTCATCAGTAATTTTAAGATCCTTATCCAAAGGGACATTAAAATCCACGCGGACAATGACTTTTTTCCCTTTAAGCGCAACATCTTTGACCGTTTGTTTTTTCATCCCCAACCCTCTTTCTTTAAAAATACTCTAGATTATTTGACTAAAATAACTTATATATTATACTCACCAAAGCTAATTTGTCAATGAACAGGCCGGGCCCCTGCCGGCCTCCCCCACGCGGATGGAAACGATAACCATGCCCATGACAAACCAAAACAGCGTATTGAGCTGAACCGAATATAGATTCGTGTCAAAAAAACTCTGCACGAGAAACCCCGAAAGCCCGGTCAGCCCCCCCATAGCCAAAGACAATAAAAACCGGTCCTGAACCTTCAGGATCCGGGACCAACTCCGCCACAGGAAAACAAAAAGCAGCCACAGGAAGCTAGCCAATCCGGCAAGCCCGGTTTCAGCGGCCATGTGCAGATAACAGTTATGAGGGTATCCTCCCCAATTAATCCGGTAGCGGGGAGCAACCTCGGAATAAGTATTGAGCCCGGCCCCAAACAGCGGGTAATCTTTAATAATCAAAAGCGCTTCCTTCCAAAAATTATACCGCCCCATGCTCTTGCCCGCGATAACTTCAAACGCTGTCATAACCTTATTAAACACAAGCCAACACTGTGTTGTCTCCCGTTCCTCTCCATGAGCAGGAACAGACAGAGCTGCAGGAGAAGAGCTGCTTTCATCCGCAGGCGAAATGATGGTTTTCACATCCTTCGGCTGCATGACAATTCCTTTTGTATTATATACTCTCAAATTTTTTCCCCGGACTTTATACAACTGCGGGTGGAAAATAACAATAAAAAGCACGCACACACACAACAACAGGAAGAAAGCCTTGCGCCGGAAAAAAGACAAACCTAACGTCGCCACGATAAATCCAAGCCAGGCGCCCCGGGAAAACGTCAATCCCAGGCTCCATAGCACCGTCACGAACAAACACCCCAACCAGGCCCACACAAAAATACACTGGGGCAGAGAATGTTCTGAAGAGGCGCCCTTGGGACCGCGCCGTAAAAGCAGGTCAAAAATTCCGGTAAGAATAAAAGATAATATAATGCTACTGGCCACAACAAGAAACCCGCCAAAATCGTTGGGGTGCTTAAAAGAGGATGTCACCCGGGCCTGTTCCACGATCTCGAAGCCGCGCACGAAGCCGCGGCCGGACCAGGACTGGTACAAGGCGTCAAGGGAGGTCAGGGTGGCGGACAGAAGAAAAGCGGCCACCACCATTTTTAAACGCTTCGGGGTGGCCATCGTCGCGCAAAAGGCAAACAAAAGAATTAACCCCTCACTCAATTTAAAAAACAATGCCTCAAAACTTTTCAGAGGATACTGGCTTGTTACGGTCGAGATAACATTCGCCGCCAGAAAAATTCCGCAGGCATACATAAAAGCCCTTCCAGGGAACGGAACGACTCCCGGGAGATACATCCCCGGGGGAAGCCCTGAACTGTTTCCCTTCCGGGATCTTAATACCCGGACATACTCTCTCCCCGCCAGGAACAAATAGCCCCATATAATTAAAGTCGCAAAAATCTCCACTAAACTGATCGATATCGGGAGGAAATACGCCAGCGCATAAAAAGAATAACGGATCCCCTGTTCGCACCATCCCGGGAATTTAGGCATACAAATTATCCTTGCTTTTTATGGAAACTCTTTTGCCCGTAAAGCTGCCGTTCCACCAATTTAAGATCCGCCTCCACCATCATGCGGACCAATTGTTTAAAATTAACGCGGGGCTTCCATTTAAGCTGACGGCGGGCTTTGGAACTGTCGCCGGAGAGAAGGTCCACTTCCGTCGGACGGAAATATTTCTTATCGATCACCACATATTTTTTCCAGTCCAGCGCCTGATAAGAAAACGCTTCTTCCAGGAATTCCCGGACCGAACGGGTTTCCCCTGTGGCGATCACGTAATCATCCGGCTTATCCTGCTGCAACATGAGCCACATCGCTTCCACATAGTCCCCGGCAAACCCCCAATCCCGCTTGGCATCCAGGTTCCCCAGGTACAGTTGATCCTGCACGCCGTGCTTAATCCGGGCCAGGGCCATGGTAATTTTCCGGGTTACGAAGGTTTCTCCCCGGCGAGGGGATTCATGATTGAACAGGATGCCATTACAGGCAAAAATGTTATATGCTTCCCGGTAGTTTACCGTCATCCAGTACGCATAGACTTTTGCGGCCGCATAAGGGCTACGCGGATAAAAAGGGGTTTTTTCCGTCTGGGGAACCTCATGAACTTTCCCGAACATCTCACTGCTGGAGGCCTGGTAAAAACGGGTTTTAATCCCGGAATCCCGGATCGCTTCCAAAAGCCGGGTCGTTCCCAGGCCCACGATTTCCCCAGTATATTCCGGGACCTCGAAACTCACCTTCACGTGGCTCTGCGCTCCCAGATTATACACTTCATCCGGCCGGACCGTGCGCATGATGCGGTTCAAAGAACTAGCGTCATTCAAATCGCCATATAACAATCGCAGCTGTACGTTTTTTTCATGGGGATCCTGATAAAGGTGATCTATTCTGGACGTATTAAAGGTACTGGAACGGCGGATCAGCCCGTAAACCAAATATTTCTTTTTTAATAAAAATTCCGATAAATAAGCCCCATCCTGCCCCGTAATTCCTGTAATAAGTGCGACTTTCTTCCTTGCCATAAGTTTCCTCCTGGTTCAGGCATTCTTTCTCCCGGGATCGTTAGCCCCGCTATGAAGGACCCGAATTATAGACATTAGTATACCGGCAATAAGCCAAAAGTAAACCGATAGTTGCAAAGAATAAAAATGCACGTCAAAAAAACTGTGCACAAGAAAGGCCGTCACCCCGGACAGGGCCCCCAGCAAAACAACCACAAGCGCCCGCTCCTCCGGGACAGGACAAAATCGCCAGGCGGTTTTAAACGCCGCCGCTGCCAGCACCCCCAAAACCCACACAAATCCGGCCAGGCCGGCCAGCCCCGTTTCCACCAAAACCTGGACAAAACAGTTATGCGCGTAAATCGGGTCTTGCCCCGCCGGCGTGCGCTGAATCACATCCATATACGTATTCAACCCGTACCCGAACCAGGGCTTTTCCTTAACCAGGGAAAAACTCTCTTTCCATACATTCGTTCGCCATCGGATATCATCCAGCACAATTTCCGGGCGGGTCCGGGTGCGCTTGCGCACTTCTAAAGGCGAAAATTTTACAAAACACCACGAACACACCAGAACCGTGAGGACAAGCCCCGTCAGGACCTTTCTGTTCCGGAAAGACAAAAAAACCAATATCCCCGCCAACGCCGCCAGCCAGCCGGCCCGGGAAAAGGTCAAAATCAGGGTCCCGGCAACAAGGCTCCATAAAAGGATCAAAACAAAACGGTGACACGATTTTCTCAAAGGGAGGAAACATACGGCGAAAAAGAACGGGACAGCAATCACACAATACCCCGCCAAACTATTGGGATGCGGGAAAGCCGCCGTAACCCCGTCCCTCAGCATGGCGCGGTTTCTGAAAATATCGTGCCCCAGCCAAAAAAATTGCAGGAAAGCATCCATGGCCGTCACCAGCGTGGTGAACGCATAAACTTTAACCATCCTGTTAATATGCTTGCGGTCCGAATAAAGCCCTGTCACCAGATAAAAGACAACAAACCATTCTAATGTCTTGGTGACAAAACCCCGCAGAGATTTGACCGGGTCCACGCTAAAGACAACCGAGAGTAAGCAAACAGTCAAAAAAAACAAAACCGCTTTGTCAACAGGAGTCCGCGGGATAAGATTCCGCCCCGATAACCGGGGGGCCGGGAAAAACGCCGTCTGCCTCCGGGAAGGACAGGAAGGAATCCGGATCAAGGGAAAAGTCCACAGCACAAGCGCCCCGATAACACAAATTTCAATAACCGCTTTACTGTAGGGCAAAAAAAAGACAAGAATTAACAGGAAAACCCGCGCCGCAGCCGTCACGTTGTTCCCTCCGGCCGGCGGAATATATTTTGCCAAATCATCAATACGCCCCTTTTCCTTTAATAACAGCCGGGACGGTCCAAAGCATAATCCGCAAATCCAATCCAAAAGACCAATTATTGATATACCACAGATCCCATTTGACCCACCGCTTGAAGGAAAGGTCACTGCGTCCGCGCACCTGGGAGAGGCAGGTCACGCCGGGGCGGATCGATAAACGCTGAAGGTCCTGCTGATTATACTGCTCCACTTCATCCGGTGTCGGCGGACGTGGCCCCACCAGGCTCATGTCGCCCTTAAAAACATTATAAAACTGCGGGAGTTCATCCAGACTGAAACGGCGCAGCACCCGGCCCACCCTCGTCACGCGGGGATCTTTCTTCATTTTAAAAATCACCCCGTCCTTAACTTCATTGTTGTTGAGCAGGCTGGATTTCAGCCGCTCGGCGTTGTTCATCATGGAACGGAACTTAAACAACCGGAAGCGCTTCCCCTTTAATCCCACCCGTTCCTGGACATAAAAAACCGGCCCCGGGGAATCGAGCCGGATCAGGATGGCGATCAAAAGGAAACCCGGAGAAAGAAGGGTCAGGAGGGTCGAGGATAAAAGGATATCGAAAAACCGCTTCAGGGCGAATTCTGTGGGATGATGCTTACGCTGTTTATAAGTTAAAAGCGGGATGATCCCCATATAACTGATCTCGATGAAAGACAGCGGGCCCTCAAAATTTTCAGGGACAATCCTCACTCCTAAATGCATGGTTTGGGCTTTTTTGATAATATCACCGATCAATTCGCGCTCCGACGGAATCGTAACGACAATCTCATCTACAAAATGTCTCCGGGCCACAGAGGGGAAATCCCTCACCTTGCCCAGCACCGGGAACCCGTCGATCTCCTCCTTATGATCATCGAGGAAACCGACGACATGAAACCCCCATTGCGGGTTCTGGCAGACTTCTTCCAAGACAACCCCTCCGACCTTCCCCGCCCCTACAATCAGGACATTAATATTATGGAAACCCCCGGCGATGAGCTTGCGGACAATCAGCCGTTTAATCACCCTCCAGCCGCTCAAAAACAGGCACAACAGCAGGAAGTTCTCTCCGAAAACTTCACGGGAAAAAAATTTGTACTGCGCGAAGAAGATAATCGCAGCCATAAGGACACTGACGTAAAAAAGGTTCAGAACGACCCGGGCGATTTCTTTCGGGATCGGGAGGCTCCGGTCCGTGGCATACAGGCCTTTGCGGTGAAGAAACCCCATGATAAAGACCGCCCACAGCACAAAAATAAAAATATATTGATCTGAATTAGGCAGGGTCACGCTCTGAAAAATATCCGCCAGAGCGTTGTACTTCAAATAATAAGGGACCAAAAAACCGATCCAGATAAGAATGAAATCGATAAAAAGATACAGCGGATAGACTTTCCTGATGGACGTAATCATATTTTAAAACCAGCGGCCCTCTTGCGGTGCCTGATCCCAATTTTTTTCTTTAATTCTACCCGTGGATAAAATATTGCGCAATATCAAATACAGGCGCGGAAATTCCTGTCTCCAGCCCGGTGGGAGCTCATCGTTATCCAGGAACGCCCTTCCCGGACCTGGCTCTCATCCCCGCCTTAAATAAAGGCGGGGAATTCCCGCTGGGATTTAACAATCCCCATGGAGGGGAATTTTTAAGGGGTCCGTGATTTCCTGATCCTGGCCCCCACACATTCCCGGATCACCAGGCTGATAAAAGTGGTGTTCCCGATCAGGTACCTCTTCCACATCCGTTTCGGTTCCTGAAAAAAACGGAACAGCCACTCCAGCCCCCAACGCTGCATCCACCGTGGTGCCCGGCGAGTTTTTCCTGCCACGACGTCAAAACTTCCGCCGACACCCATGACAAAAGGCACGTCCATCTGCGACCGGTAGCGGCTTAAAAAAATCTCTTTCTGCGGGGACCCCATGGCCACGAAAAGGATGTCCGCCGAAGAACGGCTGATCTGCCGAACGAGCCCGGCTTCTTCCTCCGGGGTCCAGTAGCCGTTGCGGTATCCGGCGATCTTTAACCCCGGGAACCGGGTCCGATAGATCTCGGCGACCGCTTCCACAACCGGCTGGCGGGCCCCCAGGAAAAAAACCGAGTATTCCCGCCGGGCCGCAAGCGCGACCAAGTCTTCCATTAAATCAATCCCCGTCACGCGCTCTTTCAGCGGAAGGCCAAACCAACGGGACACCCAGACCAAAGGCATGCCGTCCGCATTAATAATATCACAGGCCGAAATGATATCATAAAGTGCCGGATCCTTGCGGACTTTCAAAAGCTTATCCACATTGACCACGACATGCTGACAGGGCCGGCGCTCTTTGATCCACCGGTCAATACGGTCAACGGTTTCAGCCCGGCTCAAATTGTCGATCGGGCAACCGAAAAGATAAATACGTTCCGAAGGGGTCATGAAAACGCCCTCACCAGGATTCGGATAATCCGTTTGGAAGCTTTCCCATCCCATAAAGCAGGAACACGTCCCTGCCGGGACTGTCCCCGGAGAATCCGCCGGACAAGCCCCGGCACGCGCGCGATTTTGTCCCCGACAAGAATATTGGTCCCCTCCCCCAGGGTGACCGGCCGCTCCGTGCTGGACCGCAGGGTCAAACAGGGGACATGCAGAAACGTCGTTTCCTCCTGAATGCCGCCGCTGTCCGTTAACACAAATTTCGCGTCCCGGCAGAGAGACAAAAACTCAAGATATCCCAACGGTTCAAGGCAGTGCATCCGCGCCGGGATCCGGATGCGGAAAGTTTCCATATTTTTCCGGGTCCGCGGATGCGCGGGGAAAATAACAGGAATCTGTTGGGTCACGTCGGCGATCATCGAGATCAGCCGTTTTAACTGCCGTTTATCATCAACATTCACGGGGCGGTGCAGGGTGAGCACACCGTATGTTTTCAAAGATTCCGTTAAAGGGGCGGTCGCCCAGGACCGTTTGTCCGCCTCACGGATTTTTTTAAGCCCCACGATAAGGCTGTCGATCATCGTGTTGCCGACGAAGTGAATCGTATCCGCCGCGTGCCCTTCTCTCCGGAGATTGTCCACCCCGCTTGCTTCTGTCACAAACAGGAAATCCGAGATGCTATCCGTAACGATACGGTTCACTTCTTCCGGCATCGTCCGGTCAAAGCTTCTCAAGCCGGCCTCGACATGCGCGACCGGGATATTCAGCTTTTTCGCCGCCAGGCACGCGGCCACGGTGGAGTTAACGTCCCCGACCACCACCACCACCGCAGGTTTTTCTTTAAGACAAACCCGTTCAAAAGCGGTCAGGACCTTGGCCGTCTGTTCGGCGTGAGAGCCGGAACCCGCCCCCAGACAATACTGCGGGGCCGGGATGTCCAAGTCCTTAAAAAACCTGTCCGACATCGCCGCGTCATAATGCTGGCCGGAATGCACCAGGACAGGGCGGACCGCCGGCTGGCGGCGGCATTCTTTGAGCAGACAGGCAATTTTCATAAAATTCGGCCTGGCCCCGGCGACAAAAATAATCTTTTGTTTCCTTTTCATAGCCTAGTGTCCTTCGTCCTTCTGGGAGGCCAGCCCGGATCTCTGCCAATAATAAAAATAATAGCTCAACGCGAAAAACATCCACGCCTGCGACCAGCGCATATAAGGGATCGTTATCCGATAAAACCGTTTCCGCTGATAGCAAAAAAATCCGCTGGCCGTTTGCATGCGGCAGACCGTCCAGCCGATGACCTTTTCAATCAAAGCGGCGTGTTCTTCCACCAAACCAGCCGTGACCGCCAGCGAAAGCAAACTGGCGGCGGCATGCACATCCACCGGATAAACTCGGTTATTATAATACTTCGGAATGCCTTCCGGAGTAAAAAAATGTTTAAAATAATAATCCAACCCTGCCGAAAAATGTTTTTGAAACCGGGTGTCTTGACTCCAGAGCTGATACCGGTAGAGCGCTTCCAGGTTATAGGCCGTATGGAAGCTGTCTATCCACTGCTGATTCGGCTGTGTCCCGTAAAACCAGCTCCCATCGGGATTTTGAAGCCGGCAGCAAAAGGCCACCGAGCTCTGCGCCGCTTTAAGAAGCGCCGGATCTTTTTTATGGCAAGAAACCCGCGCCAGGAACGCGGACGCCAGCAAAGACGCGTTAAGAATCCGCGAGCGGTCCACGGGCGTATAGGAAAAACAGGCGTTTCCGGCGTCGTCCTCACTGCGATTCAGGTCGTTTTGGATAAAATCCGCGACCGACAGGGCGGTCCGGCACAGGTCGTCCTCCCCGGTCAGTTCGTAAGCATCCAGCAGCGCGTGCCCGGAAAAAGTCGAAACGATGACGTTGGGCACCCCTTGGGGGACAAAAAATGCGCGCGACTGCCAGTCAAAGGGGTATCCCCAGCAGGCCCCCGCATACCCCGCCGATTGCCGGTCCTGGAGTATCCGGCTCAGGGTCTTTATATATTGATACGCCGAGCCCTCGGCAAACGCACGATACAGATACGTATACCCGCTCAAGAATAACGCCACGCCCTTCGGATTGTAATCTTTGGGCACCTGCAAAAGCAAACGCAGGTTGACCGGGCACCGCTTGAAAAACTGCAGCCAGGCGATTCTAGCCCAGGCGTGTTCTTTTAAAAAGCTGCGCTGAAAAATCCGGGAACGCAGACCGTCAAAAGGGTCCCACCCCTGAAAATTTTCCGCCTCGCAGGCCCCCCTCAAACGGGTCAAAGAATCAAGGATATAATTCATGGAGATCAATATCTTGAGGCGCCCGGGTTTCCAGACTTTTTAAAATTTTTAATGTCGTCAAAGAAACAAGCAGGATATCTTCAAAGGGAATCGGGCTCCCGTCCCCTTTATGAACCGCATCGATAAACGCCCGCACCTCTTCCCGGTGCCCCTTTCCCGGGAAACGGGCTGTTTCTTCCCGCCCCTGGATATATCCCGTTCCCTGGCGGAAATCCTGAATCACAAAACTGTTGCCGGCGGTAAATATTTCGCAGCGCTCTTTGGGCATCCGTCCGGAGCCCATTGCTGTATATAAAATATGGCCTGCCGAACCGTTTTTAAAGGCCAGTTGAACAAGCAGATTGTCTTCCGGTTGCCATTTCCCGCTCCTGGAGACGACTCCCGTCGCCATGACCCGGACCGGTTCTGCCCCGGCCCAATAAAGCATCAAGTCCACGAAATGGCACAGCTCCCCCAGCACCCGCCCGCCTCCGATGTCCGGGAGCTGAATCCAGGAATCCGCCGGGATGTACCCGGCGTTAACCCGGATGTCCATCATGACGGGGCAGGCCTGCGGGTCAAGATGACTTTTCACCCAGGTGCTCAGCGGCGCGAACCGCCGGTTATACCCGACCATCAATCCCGGGTTTTCACGCCCCAGGGCGGCCGTCATTTTCAATTCCTCCATCGTCAGGCACAACGGTTTTTCCACAAAAACCCGCTTCCCCGCCTTAAGGCAGGCGTTGGTATACAACCCGTGCGTATTGTGGCGGGTCGCGATAAAAACGGTATTCAGGGCTTCCGATGCGATAATGGCGTCCGGATCAGTGGACGCGGTGTTAAACCCGAATTTCTCCGCCACGTTCCGGGCGGACATGCCTTTCGTGGTGACGACGGTATCGAGCGACACGTTCAAATCTTTCAAGGCCGGGAGCAAATACCCCTGGGCAAAACTGCCCGCCCCGATAAATCCGACATTCACCGCCTTGAGCGGCGCCGATCCGACGGGGACCGAACGCCGGGTCAAAGGCCCGGGCGCGCGCTCATAGGTCAGAAGAATCCCGATATAGGGCTCTCTTCGGGTTATCATCAGGTCATACGCGCCTAAAGCGTCTTTAAAATCAAACACCTGGGTGATCAGGGGCTCAACCTTCACCATGCCGCGGGCGATCATTTGCACAAACACATCCATGTTCCGGTTCTCGGTGAACCGCACATACGGATAGGGATAATCCTGCCCGCGCTCCTCATAAAGCGGATCATAACGTCCCGGGCCGTAGGAGGTCGCCATCTTAATCTCAAGTTCCTTCCGGTAAAAATGGGGCTCCCGGGGCACCACAACCGGGACATCCCCGACGATAACAATACGGCCTTTCTTGCGCAGGATTTCCGTCGCCAGAAGGACAGGGTCATTATCCGCAGAGGACGCGGTGATAATGACCTTATCAAACCCGTGCGGCCCGGCAAACGAATCAAGCGCGCGCGAAAGCCCGGAAGACATCCGGTTCTCCGCCGCGTGAATCCCCATCTCCCTCGCCTTGGCCACCGTATAATCGGCAACATCGATACCGAACACGAAACAGCCGTTGGCTTTTAAAATCTGGGCGGCGAGCTGCCCGATCAACCCCAGCCCGACCACACAGACATTATCTCCTATGTTAACGTCCGCCTGCCGCACCCCCTGCAGGGCGATCGCCCCGACGGTGGTAAAGCAGGCCTCCCGGGCGGAAACCCCCGCCGGCACTGGAACGGCAAGGTTCCGGGGCACGCAAACGACCTCGGCGTGCGAGGCGTAATCCTGCCCGGCGCAAGCCACCAGGTCGCCGGGACGGAACCGTTCCCCTTCTGCGGCCTCCAGGACAACCCCGCAGCTGCTGTACCCCAGCGCCTTGGGCCAGTCCAGTTTATTCTTCACTTTATGAATAGTCGACAACAGCCCTTCCTTGCGGATATTGTCCATCACTTGCTTAACAAGGTCCGGCCTCTTCTTCGCCTTACCCAGCAAAGACAGTTTTCCGGTATGAACCGTTGCGCGCTCCGTCCCGG
>JAGOJP010000156.1 GCA_017995055.1 Candidatus Omnitrophota bacterium | reverse complement strand
CGTTAAGGATCTCCGGAAGTCACCGCCGCTGAAATTGATTCAGCTTCTGCAGGAGGCCGGATGCCAGGTCGATTATCATGATCCGCTTATCCCTTATCTGGATTTCCCGGGCATCCATCTGACCGCTGTGCCGTTAACGCCCCAAGCGGTCAAAGCCTGTGATTGTGCCGTAATTACGACGGACCATACGAGCGTTGATTATGCTTTGATCCGGCGTCATGCGAAACTGATTTTTGATATCCGGAATGTTTATAAAAACAGTCCGGGCGCAAAGGTGATAAAACTGTAAATTTATAGCGAAGGAGCGTCAACCATGGGGTCGAGGAAAAAAGTCGCTGTTGTTACGGGAGGCGCAGGGTTCCTGGGAAGCCATCTCTGTGACCGTTTGCTTGAGGAAGGCTGCCGTGTTTTTTGCGTGGATAATTTTATTACCGGCAGCGAACAAAATATCCGGCATCTGCTGAACAATAAATATTTTCGGATGATCCGCCACGATATCTCCAGGGACATCCGGCTGCCGGGGCCCGTTGATTATATCCTGCATTTTGCCTCTCCGGCGAGCCCGATCGATTACCTGCTGTTCCCGATCCCTACGCTGAAAGTGGGGTCCCTGGGGACATACAATACGCTGGGATTGGCGAAACTGAAAAAATCCCGGTACCTGCTGGCCTCGACATCGGAGGTTTACGGGGACCCTCAAGAACACCCGCAAAAGGAAACATACTGGGGGCATGTCAACCCGATCGGGCCGCGCGGTGTTTATGACGAGGCCAAGCGCTTTGCGGAAGCCATGACCCTGGCGTATCACCGCTACCACAAACTGGATACGCGGATTGTGCGGATTTTTAATACTTACGGGCCGAGGATGAGGGTTAAGGACGGCCGTGTCGTTCCCAACTTTATTTTTCAGGCGCTTCATAATAAACCTCTGACGGTTTACGGCACCGGGAGGCAAACCCGATCGTTTTGCTTTTATACTGACCTTTTGGATGGCATTGTCCGTCTCCTTCATTCAGACTATACCGGTCCGGTTAATATCGGGAATCCTGAAGAGTTTACTATTTTGCAGGCTGCGCAACTGGTGTTAACATTATCACGGTCAAAATCCAGGATCATTAAAAAAGTGCTTCCTAAAGATGATCCTCAACAGCGGCGGCCGGATATTTCTCTGGCCAGACGCCTGCTGAAATGGGGCCCGCGGGTTTCTCTGGAAACGGGGCTCACCGAAACGATAGAATGGTTTAAACAACAAAAAATTTGACGGGCATCATGAATGAATATCAGTCATACGGGGATGGCAGCCAGATCGGCACAGAACAGCTTTTAAGTCTTTACCGGGTCATGGCCCGGATCCGGCTGGTTGAATTAAAAATTGAATCTTTGTATCATCTGGATGAAATGAAAACGCCTATTCATCTTTCTCTGGGAGAGGAAGCTGTCGCGGCGGGTGTGTGCGCGCACTTGCATCCGGAGGATTTGATTTTCAGCAGCCACCGCAGTCACGCCCATTATCTGGCCAAGGGCGGCGATCTTAAGGCGATGATCGCCGAGTTGTATTGCAAAGAAACCGGGTGCGCCAAAGGCCGGGGAGGGTCCATGCATTTGATTGATGTCTCCGTCGGACATTTGGGGTCCTCCGCCATCGTGGGGGGGAGCATCCCGCATGCGGTGGGCGCGGCACTGGCATTTATGATGCAGGACAAGAAATCCGTCGCGGTCTCTTTTCTGGGGGACGCGGCCAGCGAGGAGGGGGTCTTTTTCGAGAGCATGAGCCTGGCGGCTTTGAAACGCCTGCCGGTTGTGTTTGTCTGCGAAAATAATTTTTATTCCGTATGCTCGCATATTTCCGCCCGGCAGCCGAACCCGGATATCGCCATGCGCGCCCGGGCCTTTGATATCCCCGCCGTAAAAGTTGACGGAATGGATGCGGGACAGGTTTTTATGAAAGCCGGGGATGCCATTCATCAGGCCCGGCAGGGAAGCGGGCCTTATGTGTTGGAATGTTGCGTGCAGCGCTGGCGGGCGCATGCGGGGGCCGGAGACCCGTTACGGGAGAAATACCGCGCCCCGCAGGATTTAAAACCGGAATGGATGCGGGATCCTTTGGCTGACCTGGAACAGGTCCTGCGTTCCCAGCGGGCGGTCAAGGAAACGGTGTTTCAGGAAATAACCGGGATGTTGAACGGGGAAATTGAAGAAGCGTTTCATTATGCTCAAAACGGGCCTCTTCCCCGGAAAGAGGATTTAAAGAAATATTTATTTGCATAAGCCATGCCTTGGACGAAATTACAAATTGAACGGGAAGAGCCCGCTTTTGACGAAAATGCCGGGCAGGATGTCCGTAAGTTGAGCTTTGGGGAAGCCCTGCGGGAAGCGTTGGATCAGGCCCTGGCCCGGGATCCCCGCGTGTATGCCATGGGGCAGGGGATTGATGACCCCGGAGGGATTTTTGGGACAACGCTCGGGTTACGGGAAAAATACGGGCCGCGGCGGATTTTTGACACCCCTTTAGCCGAAGAAGCGACGATCGGTATGGCCATCGGGTCGGCTATGGCAGGATTACGGCCGGTGTCTATTCATAACCGTCCGGATTTCCTGATGATGGCCATGGACCAGATTGTTAACGCCGCCTCGAAATGGTGTTATATGTTTTCGGGGCAGGTGCCGATTCCTCTCGTGATCCGGGCCTGCATCGGCCGGGGTTGGGGCTCGGCCGCCCAGCATTCCCAGTCTTTGCACGGGCTTTTTACGCATGTGCCGGGCTTGAAAATTGTGATGCCCAGCACGGCGTATGACGCCAAGGGGCTTTTTATCGCCAGCGTGGCAGACCCGAATCCGGTGTTGTTTATAGAACACCGCTGGCTTTATCAGCACAAGGGATATGTCCCGCAGGATGTTTACGCGGTTCCGTTCGGCCAGGGCACGGTTAAACGCCCGGGACGGGACATCACCGTCATCGCGATATCGCATATGGTGATCGAGTCTCTCCGGGCGGCGGAACAACTGGAGAAGAAAGGGATCAGCCTGGAGGTTATTGATCCCAGGACTTTGTGTCCTTTTGATGAAGGGCTTCTTCTCAAGTCGCTGGAGAAAACCGGGAAATTGATGGTCGCGGATGTCGACTGGAAAACCAGCGGATTTGCGGCGGAAGTCGTGGCGCTGGCCGCGGAAAAAGGCTTTAGCTTTTTGAAAAAACCACCGGTGCGGGTGTGTCTTCCCGATATCCCGACTCCGGCCAGTTATGTCCTGGAGGAAGCCTTTTATCCCGGGGTGGCTGATATTGTTGCCGCGGCGGAACGCCTGATGGCATAAATGCGTTTTGGACTTTCCGGCGGGCGGCGAACGGATTAACCATACACAGACAGAGGAGAGAATTATGAAAATATTGGTGACCGGCGGGGCCGGGTATATCGGCTCAGTCCTGGTGCCGCGTTTGTTGTCTGAAGGGCATGAGGTGGTGGTCCTGGACAATTTTATGTATAACCAGACGCCGTTGTTGGATTGCTGTTGCGACCCCCGGCTCTCGGTTGTGCGGGGCGACGCCCGGGATAAGGCCCTCGTGGAA
>JAGOJP010000041.1 GCA_017995055.1 Candidatus Omnitrophota bacterium | reverse complement strand
TGAACTTGAGAGCGGTCCTAAAGGAGAACATGCCAAGAATGTCGTAAAGTTGTAAAAAATATATGATTCCATTTAAAAAAGAGGCCTGAAAAGACAGGCCTCTTTTTTTGTCGGCCCTGGCTTTGTTTTTCGTTTCATGAGAGCCGGTAAGTTTTTTAGCTAGTGTTTGACAAGGGTATGTTTATTTTGTAATATTCGAAGACAGCGGCATTTTTTATAAACGGGGGGATCCTTTGTTATCACTCCCAGCCGAGAAGGGGAAAAGTTGGCCGCTGGACACCCGGGGAAAGGGGCGATATCTTTTCGGATAAACCCTGCCGCGGCGGTGGGCGCGGATTCTGTATGAAAGGATGTTATGAAAGCCATTTGTATTCAAAGTTTCGGCGGGAGTGATGTTATGTGTTTGCAAACCGTTGAACCCAGGCGGCCTCAGGCCGGACAGATCCGGGTTCGGATTAAAGTCGCGGGAGTCAATCCTGTCGACACATATATCCGTCAGGGACTCTATCCTCTCGATATAAGTCTTCCTTTTACTCCCGGGATGGACGGCGCCGGTGTGGTTGAGGAAGTGGGGGAGGGCGTGACCCGTTTTGCCCCCGGGGATAAAGTGTACGTGAGCGGGACACACCTGGGAACGTATGCGGAGGAAACGGTATGCTCGATTCACGAGGCGGTTTTTCTTCCGGAAGCCTTTTCTTTCGCTCAAGGCGCTGCCATCGGGATCCCTTTCGCCACGGCTTACCGCGCGTTATTCACCAAAGCCCAGGCGGTTGACAAAGAAACGGTTATGGTCCACGGGGGCAGCGGCGGCGTTGGGACTGCGGTGATTCAAATAGCGAAATGCCTCGGACTGACAGTCATCGCGACCGCTGGCAGCGACAAGGGGCGCTCTCTGATCCAGAGTCTTGGCGCAGACTTGGTTCTCGATCATACTTCCGAACATTATCGTCAGGAAGTCCTTGATTTTACCCGGGGCCGCGGGGTGCAAATTATCATTGAAATGCTGGCGAATAAAAATCTGTCCGCTGATCTTCAGATGCTGGCCCCGAACAGCCGTGTCGTGATCGTGGGGTGCCGGGGGGAAGTCACGATTAATCCCCGGGAGGCCATGTCCCGGGATGCCACGATTTGCGGGATGTCGCTGCTGAATCTTTCTGCTGAAGAGCGTTTGAAAGTGTTCCAGGCCCTGGACCCGTATTTTCAGAACGGCAGTTTAAGCCCGGTTATCGGCCGGGAATTTACGCTTCAGGAGGCCCCTTTGGCGCATGATGCTATCATGCAGTCCGGCGCTTCCGGTAAAATTGTCCTGCGGGTTGAGTCGTGATGGTCTTCCCATGATCAAAATGAAAATTTTTGTTATTAGCTATTTCATGCTTTGCTTGCTTTTGTCTTTGCCCGGTTCTCTCTGGGCCGGGTCTTCCGTTTTTACCCGCATGAAGGATTTTATGGAAACCCATGAAGAAGACCTTGATATTACGGTGGCCGGCCTGGGGGTGCGGCTTTCGGAATCTCCGTATATTGATAAAGATGTCGATGGGTTCCCTGTTCCGATTATCGTGGCCCGGTACAAGAATTTGTTCCTGGACGGGCGTAAACTCAGGTATCAGCTCAAGCGTTTCCCGCAGGCGGATATCTCCTTAATCGGCGTTCCCCGTTTCAACGGTTATAGCCATGACGACAGCCCGTTTTTAGAAGGGATGGATGACCGTAAGGGCAGTATTGAAGGGGGGATCCGCTGGCTTTGGGAACACCGTTTTTTGAACCTGGAGGTCGCCGGCGTTTCAGACCTTCTTAATAATCATCAGGGGCAGGAGCTCAAGCTGCTCGTCTCCCGGCAGTTCTACAGAGGGTTTCTGAAACCCCGGGTGGGGGTGAACTGGCTCAGTGAGGATATGGTGGATTATTATTATGGAGTGAAAGGGGAGGAGGCGAAACCCGGTCGTCCGGCTTATGAAGGCGGCTCCGCCCTTAATTTTATCGCCGGAATTCAGATGGCTGTTCCTGTTAAGGGTTCCTGGGTGCTTGTCACCGATGTCCAGTTTGAGGGACTCGGGAGCAGGATCGAAAAGAGCCCGTTGGTGGATGAGTCGGGGCTTTGGACGGCCATCGTCGGACTAGGCTATCATTTTAAATGATCGGAAGCCGGGCCTGGAAGGCAGGGTGTTCGGAAGCCTTCATGTGAATTTGAATTGAGTGGTCCTTGTCATGCAAAAACGTCCTTGGGGAGTTACCTTTGTCAGCAGTTTCATGATCGTGGTCGGCGGATTTTCAACGGTCATCATCTTTGTCTACATCCTGGATTCCCTCCGTATTTATGGCGTGAGTTCCCTCATGATCACCGGCCCGATGTCTTTGGCCGGATTTATTCTTTACGGGATTATGCCGGTCTTGTTTTATTCGGCCGGCGTCAGCCTGTACATGGCGCGGCCTTGGGCCCGGAGAGCCACCGTGACCATTATCCCCTTGGCAGGCTTTTTTTGGTTTTTCAATTGGAAATATCGTTCGATTCTGGGGCAATCCATGCTTTTAAATCCGGGGGTCTTGGATATTTTGCGCGAGTGGCCCGGTTATTTCTTTCAGTCGTTTTTGCAGTATATGTTGGGTTGGGCGCTGCTCGTCAGTTATTTTTTAAAACCGCATGTCAAAGTTTACTTTTCTTCCGAAGTCCCCTCCTCCGATCCTGGAAATTTCCCCTAATAGCCCTGCAACGTTAACCTTTTCCCGTTACGGTTGCCCAGCCCTGGAGGGGTGTATCTTGCAGGCATTTTTGAATTCCTTATTATATTATAATGATGAAACCGATAGCGGCTCTTGTTTTGGCTTTGGAATATGTTACACTTTCCCTGTGGTATAAAAGACAGGGTCGGGAAACGTTTTCATGTAGGTAACGTATTTTTTAACAATATGTTATGAAACCGGGCTTCTGGATGGCATGAAAAATATTAAGGTCATTTTATATAAAATGAGGGGCATTAAACTCGGCATAAGTTTGCTTTTTTGGCTGACCCTGTGGGTAGGCCAGGCCGTTGCTCTCGGCACCCCGCATCCTTTGGATTATTATGAGAGGGGCTCGGAATTCCTGTCCTCTTTTCGCGGGGACCGTCAGGATATTATTGAAGCCGAAGAAATTTTTCAGCAGTTGATCGACCGGTATCCGGAATCCGCTCTCGGTTACCTTGGTATGAGCCGGGCTCTGCTGATGGACGCGGTCCTGTTTGATGATCATTACAATATGAAGTTGGTCCATGAACAAGCTTTGCCGAATGCGGTGAAGGCCCTGGAATTAGGCCCGACGATTCGCGCGGTCCATGACCATTATTCAGAGATCGAAAAGATCTTCGAAAATTATTACTTGAACAAGAAGGAAGCCCAGATTTATTTAACATTATATCCGGACGACCCTAAGACGTTCTATTACGCCGGGTCATTTGTCCTGGATCAGGATGAACCGCAGAAAGCGGTGGAATATCTCTCGATAGCCTTGGATATGAACCCGGAACAGGGGCTTCGTCAGAAAATTTTGAAACGTCTGGCCTGGATACATCTTAATAAGTATCAACAGTATGAGAAAGCGGTCAGTTATTGCCGGCAGGCTCTGGAACTGGAAGGCAATTCTTATGAGTTGAATGAATACTTGGGGTTGGCTTACCTGAGGATGGGAGATTATCACGCGTCCGTCGTGTCTTTGTCCAGGGCTTTGCAGTTGAGGGACAAAGGCGGCCAGGCGCAGTTTTACCTCTGTCTTGCAAAAGGACATCAGGCCGAGTTGGAGGGCAATGTTTCATTGGCTGCGGATTTTTTTGAGAAGGCCCTGGTATCCCGCGGCCGGGATATTGAGGTGCATTACAAGCTGGGGAATTTGTATTTCAACATGGCTGATTACCGCAGGGCGTATGATCATTTTCGGAGAGTCATTGATTTACAGCCGGACAAGGCGAACGCGTATTTTTTCGCCGGCCGCTCCATCCAGTCTTTGGGGGATTATGATTCGGCCGTCACTTATTTCTCTAAATATTTGATGCTTGCGACCGAGGACCAGAAAGTCGACTGGATTAAACAGCATGTGCCCGCGCTCTTTTCCCACAATCAGCTCGGGTCGCGGTAAATTGTTTCACAGCATGTCCGAGGCGGGCCGCCGATATCCTTTTTAAAACAAGGGGGACGCATGCCGATAAACCCTGAGATGAAAAGGACGCTTTCCGTCCTGATTGTTGAAAACAACCAGGTGGACAGCCGGATGCTCAAGGGGATGCTGGAAAAGACGGCTTACGGGTCGTTTGAGCTTGATTGTTGCGGCTGCCTGGCGGACGCTTACCGGCATTTGGAAAATAATTCTTATGATGTGATCCTCCTTGATTTGAATCTGCAAGACAGCTGGGGCCTCGATACCCTGGAACGGATTCATTGTAAATTCCCGCATCTTCCCATCGTTATCAATACCGGCGCCTATGAAGATAGCCTGGGGCTTAAGGCGATCACCAGCGGCGCGCAGGATTATCTCATTAAGGGGAAATATTTGCCCTATGGCCTGAGTAAAGCCCTCTATTACGCGGTGGAACGCAAAAAGGCGGAGCAGGACCTGAAGGCGGCCTACAACCACCTCCGGGAGACGCAGGCCCAGCTGATTCAAGCCGAAAAGATTCATGTCGTCGGCGGTTTGGCCAGCGGCGTCGCGCACGAAGTCAAAAATCCCCTGGCCACGATTTTATACGGGATAGAATTTCTTTATAGAAAATTAGAAGACACGGATGACGAGCAGATCCAGGTTACGCTCAAGGCCATTTATGAGGCGGCGGTTAAAGCGAACAGGATCATTAAGGATCTCTTGGATTTTTCCAGCCTCTCATCATTACAAAGACAACGCGAGGATATCAATGCGGTTATCGACCACGCTTTAACATTGATCCATCACCACTGCGAAAAGTTTTCCATCACTGTTCAGAAAAAATATTCCGCAGACATTCCTGAAATCTCTATTGACCGGAACCGGATCGAACAAGTGGTCCTGGATTTAACATTAAATGCGATTCAGGCTATGCCCCGGGGAGGGACCCTGCAGATCACGACTCGGGTTAAGCCTTTGGCTGGGGATGACGACGGCTGTCCTGGCCCGCCGTCATGCCTGATTAACCTCGGCGATCCCGTGGTGATCGTTGATATCCAGGATTCCGGGGAGGGGATCAGTCAGGAATACATGACGAAAATATTCGACCCATTTTTTACAACCAAACGCGCTGCGGGAGGCGTCGGGCTGGGGCTGTCCATCGCCCGCACGATTATGCATAATCACCAGGGATTAATCCGTATCACGAATAGAGAGGAAGGGGGCGTTCGGGCGCGCCTGATTTTTAAAATATAAGGGTGCAGAGGATATGAGGAAAGCCAAGGTCCTGATTATTGATGATGAACGCGGATTTACGGAAATGGTCAAACTCAACTTGGAAGTGACCGGACGATACCGTGTTTTTATTGAAAATGATTCTGCGCTCGCCTTGGATACGGTTATCCGGACGCAACCGGATATTATCCTCCTTGATGTTATTATGCCGTGCCGGGAAGGCCCGGACGTCGTTTTCCAGTTGCGAAACCATCCTTTATCCCGGGATGTCCCGGTTATTTTCCTGACGGCCACAATCACAAAAGAAGAAGCCGCCTCCGGGGGGGGGGGCTGGTGGGGGGATATATTTTTGTCGCCAAACCTTCCTCCGTGGAGGAATTAATTGCGGCCATCGAACAGCATTTAGATAACGGGGACTGATCTCGGCAAAGAGTTGTTGAGCAAAAATTTGTTTAAAATATTTAGTTGCCATATATTTTTGTTATAATAAGGCCGGTGAAAATCATATCGAAAATAATCCAGCTTTTTTTTATTTGCGTCTTTTTCGGGTTCGGGTTGGGGCGGGGGCAAATTGCCGCAGAGTCGCCCGATACCCGTCACACGGAGAAGGAATGGGAGTTTTTTATCCGCCGGGCGGAAGTGATCAAGATGCCAATTCAATCCGTGATGGCCACCGACACCTTACCGTTTCCGCAAAACATGTTGCCGCCTTCTGACACGGTTTATATTGTTTCGCTGGATATGGTTGTTTTAAAAAATGGAGAGCCTTGGCGGTTTGATGATGAAACGGGCGTTCAGTATGAATTGAGGGATACTCAGGGCCGGGTTATGAATTTCCTGAATGAAGAACGGGGAAGCGGGGATGAACCGTCCCCTGGGTCGCCGGAGGACCTCCGGCCTTTTATCGCCGGGCCAGACGGCGTGAGGCTTTATTTCCAGTCCTGGGATGAATTTTACGATAACCTGGTTCTCACCGTTGACGCCGCGTATCCGGATATGAATTCCCCCTTTGAGCTTTTAATCCCTTTTGAGCAAATTTGTTTTGTGCCTGGCAGCGATCAAAACAGGCCTCCGCAGGATTCGGATATTGAGATTGTATTTCCTAAAAATAATGTTCATGTTCTCCCGGGGCAGACTGTGCCGTTGAAAATTCAATTTGCGGAATATGTCAAAAAACCTGATAAATTGTTAATCCTCTCGCCTCTGTATTCGCTGGAAGACAGGGAGCTTGCCTGTCAATATTCCCTGCGCATTGAGCCTGATGCCAGCCCTGGGCCGTATGAAGTTCTCATTATCGGAGTCTGGAATATGGATCATCAGGAGGTGACCGCATCTAAACTATTGTCGTTAAATGTGATCGAACATAAGTCTGACGACCGTCCTTCCCTGTGCCCTTTATCTCGAAGAAGGTAAAGGGTTTTCCTACTTGAACAAAAATTCTGGCGCTTGAATACCTGTCTTTTTAGTGCTATAATCTCCCCACACTTTAATTTTATAATCTTAGGATACAAGCGAACTATGCGCACATTTTTTATCATTATCTTATCCGTATCTTTAATCGGAGCGGGCCTGATTTCTCCTGTAAGAGTTTTTGCAAATGAAAAATATTCTCTGGTTGATTTTTACCTCTTAAAAGGGGAGCGGTTCCTTGAGAAAGAAGATTATCTCGTGGCGATGAACCAGTTTCTCATTGTGACTCTTTTGGACCCGGCCCATCAAAAAGCCAGGAAATATTTATTACAGCCCGATATAAATGCTTTTTTAAAGGATAAGTATGACCAGTATAAATTGAAAAAATTTTTGGATTTAGCAGATCAGACCGATTTTGTGAATTCCCGTATTGCCTATCTCGATGAATCGAATGAGCGGCTTTTTGAATTTATAGAAAAAAATAATCTCATCACGGATAAAAACCGGAAGAATTTTGAGACTCTATCTACGATGGTCAAGCCCAAACGGGATATCGCGGCATTAACGACAAAACTGGAGCAGATCCGTGACGCCCATGATGTGGAAACCTTGGGCCTCGCGGTCAAGTTGATGCGGGACCAAAAGGAACAGTCCATGCAAATGCTTGAAGCTAAGCAGCAGATTAACAGCCAGCTACGATCCCTCAAGCAGGCGCTTCTTGATAAGGAAATGTCCAGACAGCGGTCCGTTTCCATGAAAGAACCCGATATGAATTTAGATCATTTGCTCCAACAGCTGTCGGAAAAAGAATCCCGGATCCAAGCCCAGGACCAACAGATTCTGTCTTTGCGTGGGGAACTGCAGGAGGTCCGGCTGGAGTTCAGCTCTTTGCAGGGTAAAATGGCTGACACGGACCGGAAACTGGCTGAATTAACAAAAGAGCTTGCGGGGATGTCTTTGGATGGGTTCGGTAAGCAGCAGATGCTCGATGATAAAGAAGCGGTGATCCGGCAGTTAAGCGATCAGGTAAGAGAGTCGCAGGCCCAGTTGCAGCTTGTACAGGGGATTATTGGAGAAAAAGACGACCGAATCGCAGAGTTCCAGGCACAGTTGAGCCAGATGGAAGAACGGTTGAAAGCCACAGAAGCCGCCCGTTTGGCTGAGGAAGACATTGAAATACAACAGCCGGCCAGCGATCAGGGCAGGCCGCTTCTTTTTCCTCTGGGAACCGGAGGGTCTGTTGTGGCGGCTGAAGAGGACCTTGATGATTTGAAAGTGAAATATCAAACGTTGGAAGATGTCTTGAAAGAAAAAGAATCTCATATCGCTGAATTGAATCAACTGGTCGGCCTGCTGGACCGCAAGGTTATTTCTTACCGGCAGAGCCATTCCAAGAAGGAGCAGGAATTGGTCCAGGTGAAAGGGATCCTGGAAATTTATAAAGGCCGTTTGGACGACACATGTGAGTTGTTGAAGCAAAGGGATATGTATATTTCCGAAATTGAACAGCAACTGCGCGGCTTGGAAAACCTTTTTGATCAAAATTCGCTTGATTTCTCCAGTGATTCTGTCGCGGAAGAACAAGGGGTATCTGAAGAAACCCTCCCGCCTCCAGCCACCCGGGATGCCATCACTCCCCCAGGCATGATTGACAGCAAAGCAGCCCTTCCGATTCTTGAAAGTACGAAATACCGTATTGAGAATTTGATGAATGCAAAACCTCTAAGCAGCGAAATAATTCAGTATTAAATCAAGTATGATAACCAGTTATGAAGGACGGAGTTATTTATGAAGAGAGCCTGGCTTTGTTTTCTCCTGGCGGCCGTGTCTGTGGGGCTGTGTCCTGTCGACGGCCGTTGCGACAATTTGAGGGATTCGGTTGTTAAAATTTTTGTCACGTCCAACCAGATGGATTTCTACCGGCCCTGGCAGTCCCGGGGGAGTTTTTCAGCGACCGGATCAGGCTGCATATTAAAAGGGCAGAAGATCCTGACGAATGCCCATGTCGTCGTCGACAGCACGTTCATCCAGGTCAGGAAAGAGTCCGACCCTACGAAGTATACCGCTAAAGTCGAATCTATCGGGAATGACTGCGACCTGGCGATCCTCACGGTGGATGATCCCCGGTTTTTTGAGGGGATTGCCCCTTTGGATTTCGGGGAGCTCCCGCAGTTGCAGGACACGGTTGTCGTCCTTGGGTTTCCCGAGGGGGGAGATAAATTGTCGATTACCGAAGGGGTGGTTTCCCGTATAGAAATTGTCCCGTATGTGCAGACGTCCAAACGGCTGCTGGCGGTGCAGATTGACGCCGCGATTAATCCGGGAAACAGCGGCGGCCCGGTTTTTCAGGACGGGAAGATCGTCGGTGTCGCTATGCAGGCCATGAGGCACAGCCAGAATATCGGCTATATGATCCCCGTTCCTATCATTAACCATTTTATACAGGATTTGGAAGATAACGGGCGGTATGATGGGTTCCCTGGGTTAGGGGTGGAATATCATAATACGGAGAGCCCGGCCTTGCGGGAATATTATAAAGTCAGCGGCCATGACGGCGGTGTTTATATCACGCGGGTTTTGCCGTTCTCCGCTTCCGACGGGATATTACGCGAGGGGGATATCATCCTTGAGGTGAACGGAGTCCCTCTCGGGATGGATGGCACGTTTGAATTCCGGGACAATGAACGTTTGGGATTCTCGTATCTCATTCATAATCAGCAGATCGGGCAATCAATTTCTTTAAAGGTTGTCCGGGATGGGAACGTGGAGGAAAAGGATGTCCTGTTTAAACCCCCTGCCGATTTAATCCCACAACCTAATTTTTTTGAGAAACCGCCTTATTATATTTACGGCGGCCTGGTTTTTACTGTTCTCAGCGCGGACTTGTTGCAGTCCTGGGGGCCGCAGTGGTGGGAAAAGGCCCCGCTGGAGTTTATGGCTTATTTAACGGGGGAGGGGCGTTTAAACCTGGCCCGGAAAAAAGAGTTGGTGGTTTTACTTCAGGTCTTGCCTGATGATGTGAATATTGGGTATCATGACGCTAATAATGAAGTGATCCATAAGGTGAACGGCCAGGAATTTGAATCATTCCAGGAATTTGTAATATTGTTAGCGAAGTCTACGCCCCCTTTTACGGTCATAGAAACTCAGATGCAATATCATTTCATTTTAAAAAACAAGGGAATAAATCAAATTACAAGGAAGGTCATTGAACGGAATAACATCCCCGCTCCATATTCTAAGGATGTGGAGGGATGGTTGAAAAATATGGGGCAGGAATAAGGTTAAAAGTTTTTTTTAAAAAGAGATATTATTAGAAAATAAGTATTTAGAATTATAACATCTTGAAATATAAATATTTACAAAGAATATTATTATATACATTTTCCTGCCTTTTTAGTATAATAGGAATGTGAAAATGTTTTTAATAAACAAAATTTTACTCATAATTTATGTTTCTTTTTTTCTCGGTTTAATTCCTCCCCAGAGTTTCGCCGCTGTGACGCTTTCTGTGACCCCGGCTGAGGGAGGCAACAGTCTTCGGTTTGGCCGGGTCGGGACCCTTTCCTCAGAAGATAAAGAAGTCCGTATCCGGGTTACTTCCGACTCAGGACAGCAATACCAGGTTTTTCAAAGAATGGGCCCCCTCGTTAATGAAAAAGGGGAAAGGTTAGAGCATACGGCTTTATTAACCGGCGGGTTAATCGGATCCAATGCCCAGGGAACGCTTTATATTCAGGATACAGAGCCCTTGGGTTTTTCTGAGCAACAGATTTATTCTTCTGATCCCTCCGGGATGTCAGACTCTTTTGTGGTTTTTTATAGAGTTGATCCTGAAGCCCTGAACGTTTCCGGATCTTTTCAGGGGCAGATGTTTTTTACGGTCCGCCCTATAGGCGAAGGAAACATTGATGAAACTGTCCTGACCGTTACTTTGGAAGTGGGCGGTGATTTAAAAGTTGAAACTGCCGGGAATGCCGGGGCGACCCGGGTCAGAATATCAACAGATCAGCCCCCTGTTGCCGACGAGGTTTTTTCTATCTCTTTTACAAATAATGTGGAAGGCAAATCCATAAAAATTTATCAGTCTATCGACATCTTCCCCCGGGATGAATTGATGCAGCCGGTTGAAGCGGGATTAATTCAATATTCAGTTTTTGGAGGAGAAGGGGGAGGAGATGTCTTTCAGAAGGCGTCTGGGGACCTGACCCCGGAGCAGATTCTTCTTTATGACGGGACAGTCAGCCACGACACCCTCGGGATTTATTTTGGCGTGAATCAGGATTTGGTGCACAATTACAAGGCGGGGCGTTATGAGGGGAGGGCCAGATATCTTGTTGAAAGCAGCCAAGGGGGGCAGGTCTTTGATGTTGACCTGGAACTCATCCTTTCCCCGGTCTTTGAACTGAAGGTGGAGTTCCCGCCCGAAGGCATGAATTTTGAAGGCACGTTGGAAACCGATCCCCCGCAAGTTAAAGACGTAACGGTGACGGTTAAGACAAATTTGGGCAAACCGTATGTTGTCAATCAAATCCTCCAGACCCCGCTGACGAATGAAAAGGGGGAGGAGTTTTCCAGAGATTTTTTCACCGTTCGAGAGGAACTGGTGAGTGGAGAGGGAAGCGTTCAGCACAGTGATTTTTCTCCAGTAAGCAAGGGAGAGGTCCCTTTATACGTTTCAGACGGCCTGGGGTCGTCAGTGGTTTTAAAGGTGAGTTACCGTATGAAGCCTTACCCGAATATGCGAGCTGGTCATTATAAAGTGCAAGTCATGTATTCGTTAGGCGCAATTTAGTTGATTCCTTGAAAGGAGGAAAGGGAGAAAATGAAAAGATTAACCTTATTAACAATGTTGGTGGCAGGGGTGCTGTTGTGCTGCACATCGGGTGCTTTTGCCCAAAGCAGTTCAGCTACGTTCCCGATCAGTGTCGCTATTACCAACGCCAGCACAGCGACCTTCGTGATCTACCAGGTTGACGGCGGTGTTTTTTCGCCTTGGACCGGAACTTTAGGTTTTAATCCGATTCTCACCCTGGTTTCGGATCCCGCTGATCCGCCTATGTATGCTTACCTGGGCGATGTTTATTACGCGATTGATGTTTTTCCGTATGGGGCGGGAGCTCTGAACGTTGGTGTTTCTTATACGGATGACAATAATCCGAACGGCGCTATTAATGACGGAACGGGTTTGGGTGTCCACGCTATCGGCTCCCCGGTTTCCAATGATAATAACGGGACCCCGACAAATTACCTTGATGATACTGAAACAGCGATTGGGACCAAGGCCGTATTGGGTAATATTGCCCAGACTATTTTTGCTTCGGATATCCTGGCTAATGGGCAGTATTTACGTTTTTATGTTGGGTTGGCAACGGGTAATCCGGCGGAAAATGAACCAGCCGGAGCAATCCCGTTTAATCCGGGAGACATTCCTGGTAATTACACCGGCACGTTAACCATGACGGTTGCCGCTCCGGGACCGTAATTTGTTTTTTTAAATCTTGAAATTTTTGCGGGCAGGTACTCCTGCCCGCAAAAATTATTAAACTTATGCATCGATTTATCCATATAATCCTTTTTTTCTTTGTCGTTTTACTCGGTATGCCGGGCAGAGTTTCTGCGCAGCTGATTATCCAGAAGAGTGTCATCACACATGAAATTGCCCCGGGATCCGGAGTGGTTGATTCTCTAGAGGTGATCAATAGTACCAACAAGCCCCTGGGAGTAAAATTATATTGGCAGGATTTTATTTATCGTCCCCCTTTTGATAAGGGGAACAAAGAATTTATGCCGTCCGGGACCTCGGATTATTCCTGTTCGGATATGGTTACCTTTGCTCCCAATGCCCTGACTCTTCCGCCGTTCGGTGAACAAGAAGTTAAATATTCGATCAAAGTCCCGGAGTCATTTAAGTCCGGATGCGATGGCGTGCTTTTTTTTGAGATGAACACGAATGTGGAGCAGGCCAGAATTGGGATGAATTTTGTAACCCGGATCGGCACCTTGTTTTTCCTAGAGTCCACTGAGAAAGATAAAACCGCGTCGGTTAAGGATTTACTTTTGCAAGAGGGGACCTTGCAGGGCGTCTTTCACAATCAGGGCAATGTCGTGCTTTTTCCCCAAGGGGTCTTTTTTATCCTCAGCGATGACGGCCTGGTGGAGGACCGGGGAGAAGTGAATAAGCTTTATATCCCCCCTCAGACGGAAGCGGATTTTAAATTGGGCATTCCTGAAAAACTCCCGCCGGGGAAGCATACGGTTGTCCTGACCTTTGATTTGGACGGGGGGGATAATGTTGTCGTTGAAGCTGATTTTCATAAGAACCCGGACGGGGCATTGAACCTGGTGGCAACACGGAATTAAGGCTGTATGCCGGGCGGTAAATAATATTTAAGCAAGGTGGTGAATTTTTTTCTGTGTTTCGGTTTCATGCTGACTTTGGTGCAAGGATACCATAGGGAAATGTCGGATAAGGGCTGGTTTTCGTAAGTTCAATTTTTAGAAGACGCCGTGGAACCGCAGAAATGTTGCGAGGTATGATAAAATTTTTCCTTGGAATTCTTATTGCCGCGTTATTTCTTTTCTCTTTCCCCCAAGGCGACGCCTGGGCAGGGACGGACGCTGATTACCACTATTACATGAGTTTGGGCGTGCGGGCTTTTGATAAGGGGTACTATGAGAAAGCCATTTCGTATTTCGAGCAAGCCCAGTCTATAAACCCGGCTCGAGACACTCCCCTTAAGTATATTAATCTCATTAAACGTTTTAAAGAGGGCCGCACGGCCGTGGTCCAGACCGCGGTCCCTCCCCCCAAAGCGGTGGCCGCACGGGAGCCGGAGCCGGACGACCGGACAACCATCGCGCAGCAGTTTTCCCCTTCGTCAGCCATAATGCAGGCCAGAGAAACGGCGCTTAAACCTAAAGATGCGGCCATCCTCAAGCTGGATGATGCCCTTTGGGCCATACAGCCCAATACGGAGTTGGAAATAGAAACCAATAAGACGTATGTCCTGGAGGGCCGGAATATTAAACAGTTTTTAGCCGTCAATGAAGGCGTCCTGGAGGTGGACCGGCTGGACAAAGACCGCATCAGTTTTATGACTAAAGTCCGGGGGGCCACCTTTTTTCATATTTGGGATGACCGGGGCCGATGGACTTTTAACGTGAAGGGCCAGCTCCCGGTTATTCAGCAGAATTTAGCGCTCGAAAAATTTGAATTGACAGGGAAGGCAGACGCCCCGCCCTTTAATATCGCATATTCAAATAATTGGAGCGGAATTTATTGGGGGAACCGTATCCCGGATATGACCCGGACCACCATGAATTTTTCCCAGTGGGTCGGGACGTACGGGAAGACGCCGTATGGCGATTTTGACGCTTCTATGAATTTCTATAAGTATGCCGAATCCACGGAGAGGATTGGCGAACGGATGGGACTGGCCGACGGGCATATCGGCCCATTCCGGGATTTCATTATCCGGGGGTTTGATACGGAAGTCTTTTTGTCCGATTTATCCATCCCGGGCCGGAGTTTCCGGGGCGTCAAATTGGAAAGTTACGCGTTTAATCATAACCTTCATTACACGGTCTTTCAGGGGCAGGACCGCGCTCAATTTCTCTTTTTGAGCCCGGGGATCCTGAGTGTCAAAAAAACCCATATTGAAGGGGCGAGCCTGACGTTGTTCCCGCAAGGAGATCACACGTACACGGTCAACGCCGGGAGAGGGTATGGCGACTCGAGGGATAATTTTTTAAAAGACAAGGTGTTTTCCGCGGAGACCGAACATAAATTCCGGGATTTTAAAATATACGGGGAATTAGCGTCGGATGAGGATGTCTACAGCGACATCGTGAGGACGGAGATTAAGAAAAAGGCCTACAGTTTAAATATAAATTTCCGCGATATCCATAAAGATTACGTGACTTTGGTCGGGCGCCCTTCAGATCGGGGAGAAGTCGGAGGAAATATCCGCTACGCATTTCGGGGAGAGAAAGCCCGGATCAATTCGAATTTTGACTTTTATCGCGACCGGTTTTTATCCAACCCTGAGAAAGAAGACGCTTTGAACTTTGATTGGAACGGCTCCTTGAATTATCCTTTGTCCTCCTCTTCGAGCTGGACCACCGGGACGTTTGTGTCTTATACCCCCCAGCTTATTTCTCCGCACGAAAGCAAAACCCTTTCGAACATGTTTAACCAGCGTTTTCCGTTTTTTGGGGGCCGGGCGATGACTTTATCGCTCGGGCAGACCTATCAGCAGAACCGTTATGATAAATCTCCGGCTTCCGAATTTGACCGCAATTCTTTATCTGCGGGCCTGCGGATGCCGCTGTTTTTTAATATAGGGTTTTATGTGAATTATGAATATTCGTTTGTCCGGAATCTTCTGGAAGACCAGTGGAGCTATCCGCATGTCTTGAGCACAGGAGTTGATTATTCCTGGAGGATGACCGACCCTCTGTCCGGCAGAATGAGCTTGCGCTACCGGGACGAAGAGAACACAACGGGCCAGTTCAGCTTCCTGTCCGGAGAAGATTCCATCCGCGGCTCTCTGGGGTTTGTTTATCGTCCCAACGCTGATTTTGAAGTCTATATGGATGGGAACGTCCGCAGCGTCTGGAGGGAAGCTCCGGATAATGCGGCTTATAATGACGCCGATGTCCGGTTAGGGGTGCGGACGAATTGGGACACATTTTTCCGCTGGAATCCCACGGGGAGGTTTACGGGCCGGGTTTTCAATGATGCTAACGGCAACACGGTGCCTGATCCGGGCGAAGCAGGGCTTCCCGGTATTGGGATTAAAGTCGGCGATAAGATTGTGAAAACCAATGACCAGGGCCGTTATTACGCGGTCGTCAAGGCTCAAAAAGTGAGGGTCGCCCTGGACATTTCAACCTTGCCGTCCGGGTATATCAATTCCGACGGGTATATGAAAGATGTCCTGGTGGATCATCAAAAAGTGCACGTGAATAATTTCGGCTTAACCAGCCAGTCCGGTGTTTATGGCGTTGTGTTCGTTGACGTCAATCAAAATAATATTTTAGACAGAGACGATGAATTTATTCCCAAAGCCAGGATTGTCCTGGACGGGAAAGACGTCACTTACAGTGATTTTGAGGGGACGTACAGCTTTGACAATATCGCGCCGGGCGTACATGTTTTGGAGCTGGACGTTAATTCGCTCCCGATAAAATATATTCCGCTTGTTAAAATCAAGAATGAAATTAAAGTCGGGGAAGGGATCACGTACGTGTTCAATATCCCGCTTAAAGAAAAATAACAGAGGCCACGGGCTGGCCCCGGCTATCGGGCCACGATCGTTTCCCGGATCACCGTTTGCCCGTTCTCCTGGAGTTTTTCCGTGATGGTGTAAAAGGATACCCCGGTTTTCATATCGTTGCTCGTTTCATCCGTCATTTGATTCAGAGGGGCGTTGACCCCAGGGATGGCCGGGATATAAACCGCAATTTTGAATTCCTGTGAAGACGTTGGCGTTGCGGCGAAAGCTTTTAGGCCGCAAGCGGCCACGATCATTACCGCCAGGAGTACCCAGAAGACATTTTTCATGCCACGCTCCTTTTAATAAAAAAGCCCTTCGAAAGATTCGAAGGGCTCATGTTTTCACGGAACCGGATGGTTACGGTAGCCAGACAACCATATCATTCCCCCTTTATCAGAAGGAAGCTTTAGGCTCACGGCTTTGCGCCCTATTCTTTCGAATAGTTTACCTTTCTAATTGTCAACTTAAGTATAACATATACCCGGCTGGTTTGCCCACCGGCCGGGAAGGACATTTTTAAAGGAAGCGTTTTCAGGGAAAATGTTTTGCTGTTTAACTTTTGGATACGTTTATCTGGCGGGCCGCCCGCATGACGGTTTCCGCCGCCTTCAGGGAGGCTGTATTTATAACCTGCGCTTCTTCCCTGGACCACGGACGGAAGGGGTGGGACACCGGTAGGATATCCGAGACATAAAGAATAGCCGCCGCTTTTTTCCGGGTCAGCGCCGCGGCCTGGAATAATGCGGCTGTTTCCATATCGACAATGTCGATTCCTTGCTGGAGCAGATAATCCTGGTAGTGTGTTTCTAGATAAAAAGAAGCGAAACTGGCGGCGGCCGCAACCCGCTGTCCCGGACCGCTGTTTTGATCCCAGAGAGTTTCGGACAGCCCTTCGTCACTTTTGTGAACAGAAACGCGGGACATGTCTTGGGCCAGAAGGGAGGAAAAAGAATCCATGGCGTAACTGCCGGACGGGATTATGATCGCCCCTAATTCCATGCCCGGTTTTATGGAAACGGCTCCGCAAGCGCCGAGCAGAACAAGATTCCGGACGGGGGTTTTCTCAAGGTGCAGAACCGCATCCCCCAGATAGGCCGGGCCCATGCGGGTATGAATGAACGTCAATTCCGTGTTATGCCCGCAGGCGTAGAGCCAGCCTTGTTTTAGCCTGGGTATTTTAAAGGCCTGCAGAAGACCGGCATTATAAAATGGCGCCAGAAGGCAAAAAGGTTTAATGGCGTCTTGGTCCTCTCCGAAGATCTGTTTGAACATGGTTTTTTGACCCGGCGATTTTGATTTTTAACGAAATATGTTAGAATGTATCATTATATCACAGGCACAAAATCATGGGACGGATGGAAAGGATGAAGGATGAAATATGTTAAGGAGATGCGTTCCGGGCTGAAGCTTTCGGCTTTGACC
>JAGOJP010000155.1 GCA_017995055.1 Candidatus Omnitrophota bacterium | reverse complement strand
GAGGGACTATTAACGGCCCGTTTGCGACGATGGTAGTGAGCGGTTCTACTGAACTTAATCTCGCTTTCGCAGTGTTGGGGTTAAGAATCAGCCTTTAAAAAAATTGCCAGAAGAGTTCGGGGAGAGAGTTCGGGGAAGAGTTTGGGGGACACAATACTTAATCCTGTATGTCCAATAAATTCCTTAAAGAATTTGAGTTGAAAATCCAAAATTCCAGAAATTTTTTTCTATTTGTTGCCTAGAGGTGTCCAATTAATAATGCCACTTGAGGAAAGAGAATAAACCCGCCTTACACCCGCCACCCAGACCATCAGCGGCCTGGCACCCCAAGACCGTGCAGTACGGTTATGACGCCTTCGGCAACCGTTCACAGGTCATTTACCCCTCTGGTAAAATCCTCGATTATACTTATGACGCTATCAACCGTCTCACGGACATTGAGCAGAACTCTGTCAGTCTAGCGCATTTCGATTATGATGTGTTACCGTCTTAATTCTGATCGTATCGGTTGCCCAATTAGGGCTGTGTGAAAATCGTACGACGAGAAGGGACTAGGAGGGGCCGCGTCCAGGTGCGTGGGGTTCCCATCTTTCTCTTATGTGATTTTTTTAATTTAAGAGATTCTGTTCATAATTTCATAATTTTAATGTAATATAAAAAAAGCCGTGATGTTGTTTTCTTGGGATGAGGATACTTTAACTTTGTCCCCGGATGGGATGAGAGAATCCTGTGAGCTGGCGATTGCGAAGATTTTGATTATTATCAAGGAGGGCGGGGCGGGCCCCTTCTTTAGACATTCCGGAAGGCCGGTTGAATTATTATAAAAAGCTCGCGTATTGTTCTATTCATTTTACTGTTATCTTGAAAGGCGGGTCAACACGATGAAGGCCGTGTTGGCCGGAAACCCGGTTTAAACGATCAATAAATTCAAGGTCTACTTTTAATGATCCTGCCGTCCTGGGAAATCACCCATCCCGTTTTAATGTTCGCTTTTATGATGTTTCTGGTCTTGTTTTCGCCGGCTATTTTCAAGCGGGTCCGGTTGCCAGGTATCGTCGGGTTGATTGTGGCCGGGATCATGGTGGGGCCCCATGCCTTGGGGATTCTGAAATCAACACAGTCTTTGCAGTTGTTTTCTTCCGTAGGCCTGATTTACATTATGTTTCTTGCCGGGCTGGACATCAACCTGAACGAATTTGCCCGGCAGAGAAAAAACAGCGTTCTTTTCGGGGTTTTAACGTTTACCATTCCTATGCTGGCCGGGACCCTGGGCGCGAGATATTTTTTCCCTCTGTCCTGGCCCGCGGCCCTGCTTTTGGCCAGCATGTTCGCGTCGCACACTTTGATCCCGTTTCCCATCGCCGCGCGCCTGGGGATCAACAAGGAAAGGTCTGTGGTGGCCACGGTGGGCGGCACAATCATCACCGACACCGCGGCAATGCTGCTTTTGGCCGTCATTGCGGAAAGCGCAGTAACAAGGTTGACGGCGGTCTTCTGGGTTCAGCAAATTATTTTTCTTTTGGCGCTTATCTGGTTCGCGTTATGGCTCGTGCCCAGGATCGCGTACACGCTTTTTAAGATATTCGCTCCCGACGGGGAAAGCGAATTTTTGCTCACGCTGGGCTTGGTCTTCCTCACATCTTATTTCGCGCATCTGGCCGGGGTAGAGGCCATCATCGGGGCTTTTTTCGCCGGGCTCTCCTTAAGCCGGCTGATATCAGACTCCAGCCCCCTGAAGAACCGGCTGGAATTCGTGGGCAACACGTTTTTTATCCCGTTTTTTCTCATATCGGTGGGCATGCTCGTTAATCTGCGGGTCATGTTGTCGGGCTGGGAAGTCTGGGGCATGGCGTTGTTTATGGTTGTTTCCGTGATTGTGTTCAAATATGCGGCGGCGTTTATTTTCGCGAAAACGGTCCGATTTACGGATGATGAGATGAACCTGATCTTCGGGCTTAGCGTCAACCAGGCGGCGGCAACCCTGGCGGCGGTGATTGTCGGCTTCCGCCTTGGGATCTTTAATGAGGCCATTTTGAACGGGACGATTTTTATGATCTTTATTACCTGCTTGCTCGGCCCCTGGTTCACGGAAAAGTTCGGGCAGGAGGTCGCCCGCTCGGCGCATTTCAAGGCCGCCGAACACAAGCCGGGGGGCGGGGCCCGGGTCATGGTTGCCGTCAGCCATGATGAGTCAGCAGAATTCTTGACGGATGTGGCTTTAAGTCTGCGGATGCCGGGGGCGAAAGAAACGGTTTTTCCCCTGTATGTGATTCAGGATGGCCTTGACGTTGACCGCCGTGTCAGCCAGGGAGACAAGGTGTTAAGCGGGGTTGTCGCCAGGGTTGTGGCTGCCGATGTGCCTGTTTCGCCGGTCACCAGGATTGATGTCAATATTCCGGGCGGTATTCTGCGGGCGGTCAAGGAATGCCGCGCGGACGCGCTGGTGCTGGGGGTGACTCCGGCTAAGGACATGGATTTCATGGCCCGGCTGTTTGATGTTTCGGATAAGGTGTGTGATGAGAGCCACCTGCTTTTGTTCATATGCCATATGGCCTGCGCTTTAAATATCGGGAAGAACCTTTTTGTCCTTATCCCGCCGGTTCTGGAGGGCCAGGACGGGTTCGGCCGCGCCCTGGAAGCCGTAAAGAATTTGGCCGCCGGCAATAAGCTGGGGCTTCGCCTGATCGGGGTGGCGGACACGGTCCAGTTTCTGAAACAAAATTTATCGCAGACCTTCACCAGCGGCTGTGAGGTCACCTTCCATGCCCTGGATCAATGGAACGAGCTTCCAGCTTGTGTCAGAAAAGCAGGATTGCAGGACTCTGATTCCATCTTATTAATGGCGGCAAGAAAAGGACGGCTGGCCTGGCAGCCGTCCATGAAGCGGCTTGCGCATGTTTTGAGCCTGGAATTCCCGGCGAACAATGTCATCCGGGTTTATCCGGCGGACGCCAGCTTAGATAATCATAAAGAGGAAGATTTGAAAAACGAAGAGGCCCTGGCCCGCGCGTTATTGAGCCGTTCCACTGTTGCCATTGACAGTATAAACCTTGAAGAAGGGATCCGGCGGCTTTTGGAATCGAAGTTCCCGCCGGGCTCTTTAATCTTGTCGGAAGTTATGAATAAACTATCCCCGCTTGCCCCGGTGGCGTTGTCGTCCGGGATTCTTCTTTTTCACACGCATTCGGCCTATATTACGGAACCTGTTATCCTGCTAGGCCGGGGGAGGGAGGGGCTGGCTTGTCCTTTTCTGAAGGAGAAAACGCGTGCTTTTTTTATCCTGATCAGCCCCGAGGCCCAGCCTAGTGTCCATCTGCAGGCACTGACTCAAGTGGCCCATATGGCGCGTGAGATCGAAAATGAACAAGTGAGGGAGTGAAGGACGTGTGAAGGGGCCGGTCCCCATTTAGGGACCGGGCATTTTTATGCAGTTGAATCATGTTAGGGAAATAGGGCATATAAAATAATGAAAATTTTTTAAATTGGGCCGTCTTTTAAAAAGGAAAGGGTTGATTATGATTTTATCGGCAAGTGAGGCGAGTCAGCGGATGAAATCCGTTTGCGAAAACCTTGCGCAGGTTATCCGCGGTAAAGAGGATAGAATTGAGCTGGTGGTCCTGGCGCTGGTGGCCGGCGGGCATGTCCTGATCGAGGACATCCCTGGCGTGGGCAAGACCACCCTGGCGCGGGCTCTGGCCAAAACCGTG
>JAGOJP010000154.1 GCA_017995055.1 Candidatus Omnitrophota bacterium | reverse complement strand
ATAGCCCACGCGTTCTTTGCTGAAAAGCTTGCGCCCGAATTTTTCCTCCATGGATTTCTCGCTCATATAGGTGATGTGGCCGATCATCCGGGAGAGGGCCAGGCCCCGGGACGGGATGCTTTTGCCGTAATAATCCCCGTTTTGCCAGTCCGGGTCGGACATGATGGCCTGGCGCCCGACCTCATGGAACGCGATCTGCAGGGCGTTGTGCCGGTAATTCGTGGCGATGGCGATCACGGAATGGACCATGTCCGGATACAGCACAGCCCAGGTCAGAGACTGCATGCCGCCCATGGACCCTCCGGTGACGCAGAGCAGTTTGGGGATCCCCAAATGGTCGATCAGAAGTTTTTGCGCGTTGACCATGTCCTGGATGGTGATCACCGGGAAATTGAGGCTGTAGGGCTTGCCGGTTTTGGGGTTGATGCTGCTGGGCCCGGTGCTGCCTTTGCAGGAGCCGATCACGTTGGGGCAGATAATAAAATACTTCTCCGTGTCGAAGGGCTTGCCCGGCCCGATCATCGTGTCCCACCACCCGGGTTTGGTATCGTCTTTATGAAAGCCGGCGGCATGCGCGTTTCCGGTGAGAGCGTGGCAGATGAGGATCGCGTTGGACTTCTCCGGGTTGAGCGTCCCGTAAGTTTCATAGGCGATCGTTATCGGCCCCAGCCGTTCCCCGCTTTTGAGAACAAGTTCATCCGGCGGCTCGGCGCAACGATAATATTGTGTGGCGACTATGCCTAACTGTTTTGTGTCCATATTTTTTTCTTTTGTTTACATAAGTATCGAAATCTTAACATAGGCGGAAAGTCATGTCAATTTATTCGGTGTGTTTTGTCCGAAGGAACCTGGCCGGCAGGGATTATTTTTCAGCGTAAAAAAACATGGCCTCGATGCATTTTTTCGCCTTTTTCTGGATGGCGGGAGGGACTGATATCCGGTCTTTATCCGTGGGATTCTTCAGGACCCGGATGATATCATTGAGGTCGTTGGATTTCATGTAGTCGCACAGCGTGCAGGTCCCGACCAGCTCTTTGCCGGGGAATTCGACCTGCAGCCGGGCCGACAACCCGCATTCGGTCAGCATCAGGAACTGGCGGGCCTCGGTTTGGCGCATGTATTGCAGCATCTGGGAGGTGCTGCCCACGTAATCCGAGGCTTCGCAGACCTCGGGTTTGCATTCCGGATGGCTGACGACTTTGGCCTCGGGGTATTCAAGGTTGACCTTATGGACCTGCTCCAGCGTGTATTCCTTGTGAACATCGCAGGTGCCGTGAAAATAGCGGATGTCCTTTTTAACCCCGCGTTTGCTGAGATCGTGGATCAGGTTTTGGCCCATGAATTTATCCGGCAGGAAATAAATTTTATCATTAGGCAGGCTGGCCACGACATGGACCACGTTAGCCGATGTCACACAGACATCGCATTCCGCTTTGACCTCCGCGGTCGTATTGATGTAGCAGACAAAGGTGCGGTCAGGGAATTCCCGGCGAAGCCGCCGCACGTCCTCCGCGTTAATCGCGTCGGCGAGCGTGCACCCCCCGTCTTTGGCCGGCATGAGGACTTCTTTGTCCGGGTTGAGGATCTGGGCGGTTTCGCCCATAAATTTCACCGCGGCAAAGACGATTTTTTTCGCGGGGGTGCTCATGGCGTTTTTGCTGAGCCCGTATGAATCCCCCACAAAGTCCGCCACGCCGTAAAGGATCTCCGGGACCACATACGTGTGCGCCAGGATGACCGCGTTCAGCTCGGCTTTCAGGGTGTTGACTTCATTGACCAGCGGCGCCAGCTCTGCGCATTTTTTAAGAGAATAATGGCAGACCTGCCCGCCCAGCTTGACGTTTTTGAGGCGTGTGTGCAGTTCTTCTGCGGTGATCACTTTTGAGGTGGATACGGGCGCCATGGTTTCTTTTTTTCTTTGATATGTGATAACGGGCTTTCCCTGCCTTATTTAAGTGAACACTATAACTCAAATCGTTTTGAAAATCAAGGCAGGAAAACAGGCGGGCGCGGGAAGATTTTTTACGGGGGGGCCATGTCTCCCTTCAGGGCGTGCGGGGTGGCCCCGGTGATGCGCGCCGGAATAATATCTCCGGGAACAAGGCCGGGCTGCGCCGGGATGATGACAATCGTATTACCGTCGGTCCGGGCCTGCCAGTCACAGGACGGCGTCCGGGAGGCCCGGCCTTCAATCAAGACCGGAAGGATTTTCCCTATGTGGCGGCGGTTCCTTTGAAGGGAAATTTCTTTCTGGATGGCGTTCAGCCGCACGATCCGCTCTGTCTTTTCTTCTTCCGGAACGTCGTCCGGGTATCTTTTCTGCGCGATCGTGCCCTGGCGTGGGGAATATTTGAAAATAAACGCGGAGTCGAACTCAACGGTTTCCATGACGCGCACCGTGTCTTCAAATTCTGCGGCAGTTTCCGTGGGGAACCCGACAATGATGTCTGTGCTGAGAGAAATGTCAGGGATGCGGCCGCGGATTTTCCGGACAAGGGCCAGAAAATCTTCTTGGGTGTAGGTGCGGTTCATCAGTTTCAGGACTCGTGAGTTCCCGGCCTGTAAAGGCAGGTGCACATGCTTGCAGACTTTCGGCTCCCGCGCGACGACATCGATGAGATCGTCCGGAAAATCCTTAGGGTGCGGCGACATAAAACGGACTCGCTCTATCTTCCGGACCCGGCTGACGGCCTGTAGCAGTCCGGCAAAACCGGTGCCGTTATCGCGGTAAGAGTTGACATTTTGTCCGAGTAGGGTCACTTGTTTGTACCCGTCTGCGGCGAGCGTTTCCGTTTCAGCGATAATGTCTGCCAGAGCCCGGCTCCGTTCCCGGCCCCGCGTGTAAGGCACGACACAGAACGCGCAGAAATTATCACACCCGCGCGTGACCGCGACCCAGGCGTTCACCCGGCTGACGCGGTCGGGATTTATTCCAGAGTAGTTCTCCCGTTCATCAAATTCAATGTCGGCTATCGGTGTGCCCGTGTTCAAAGCCTGTGTCAGGAGTTCGGGCAGCCGGCGGTAACTGTCTGGTCCGGCGATAAAATTAATTTTAAGCGCGGTGTTGGAAAGGAGCTCTTCGTGCATGTTCGTGGCCATGCACCCCAGGATGCCCAGGACGACCGGCTTGTCCTTACGAAGATGGTGCAACGCGTGGATGTGCCCGATCACTTTCCGGTGGGCAGTTTCCCGGACCGCGCAGGTGTTCAGGATCACGATATCCGCGTCTTGCGGGGAATCGCAAAACGTGTATCCCTCCTGCCCGAGTATGGCCCGGATAACCTCCGAATCGTATTCGTTCATCTGGCATCCGAAGGTGCGCAAAAGCACACGTAACTTCTTCGGGCTTTTGCCTCTGGAATCGCCTGTATTGTCGTCTTTTCGTTCGTTTTCAACCATTTTATCCCCTCTTCATAGCAAGTCTTCCAAGGCTCATTCAACTCAAATTTCACGATTTCCTGATTCTGGATAGTAATCGACTTAAAGACAATCCGCATGAACGTCTTTATAAGGTAGTCCAATTGGTGATTGTCGCTTTCGGGCGTACTGCGCAACCTCAAAAGAAAATCCTGCGTCGCTTTCACCAAATTGACGGAATTGCGCTTGTCCAGAATTTTAAGATGAATGGCTTTGATATCCTGCTTTAGCTTTTTCTCCTCATTACTTAAAAGCTCGGCTCTGTCCTTATAGAGCCCCATATTTATTTTGTCTTCTGAAAATAATTCGTATATAGCCCTTTGCTTCTCCACGTTCTTTTTAAGAAGCGCTTCCTTCTCCTCCAACTGCTCCACATATACC
>JAGOJP010000040.1 GCA_017995055.1 Candidatus Omnitrophota bacterium | reverse complement strand
GCCGCCTGGGACAATTCCCTGTACAGTTCCTAGCTGTACGCCGACCCCGACGCCGACCCCGACGCCGACGCCAACGCCAACGCCGACCAACACGCCGACCCCGACGCCGACGCCAACCAATACGCCCACCCCGACGGTGACCCCGACGCCGACGGTGACCCCGACGCCGACTAACACGCCAACCCCGACGCCGACCAACACGCCAACCCCGACGCCGACCCCTTAACGTGGAACCATCCTGCCGTTATGTCTGCCGGTCTTTTTTGGGATGAATTTCTGCCGTATCTTTTCTTGCAAAACCCAGGGAATAGATTAAAATACTACCGGGTCCGGGACATTTTTTTATTTATAAGAGGCCCTAGATATTCATTGGAAGAGACATCAGGATGCCGGCAATTTTAGCCATTTTTCGGGAGGCTGATTATTTATGATGCCTGTAATTATTTTTATCCTTTCTGCCTGCAGTTTTTGTGTCGTATTATTCATGGCTCAAATTTTGAGTTTATTTTTTTACGACGAGGTGTTCTGGTTTAGCCTGGTTGTCGGGGCCTATCTTGGCATACATGCCGTCGGGTTTGGAAAAGGGCTTCGGCGACCGTCCGTGGGTCGGTCTGCTGTCATTATGCCCGGGCTTTTTTTCAGCGCTGTTGTGGCTGCCGCTATCCCAGTGCTTTATATTTTCTATTTTGTAAGCTTGTATTTTTCAGATCAGTATGGCGGCCTGGGAGGCCGGGGTGTTTTTTTCGTTGGATTAGCCGGCCTGATTTTTATGATCAGCTGGTTGTCGGGAAGACTGCTTGCTGAGCTTGTGGGTTGGTCCCGGGAAACAGAATATCACCAGGATTCCGTGGCCTGGCCGATGAGATTTCAGTTTTTAGGATATGGCGCGGCGGGCTTATTGGCCACGTTGTTGCCTTGGGTCCATAGAGACGTGGTGCTGTTGGGGCTGGGGTTGGGGTTATCCCTGCTGGCTGTCATGTGGGGGTTGATTCTGCTGTTGGGAAATCAAGCTGTAAACCAGAAAAGGCACATTACCGTCGCGAGCGCATTGATGGTTTTTATTGTTATTGTGATGATCCGGGCGCCCTTGGTGGGACAGTATTTTTTGAAAAAGACATATTTCGTTGAACCTGTCCATCGATTATCCGATATTTTACGGGTTAAGGAATCCTGGCCCGATGTCATCCGTCATGCGGTGCATAATGGGTATGTCGATATTGTCCCCTTTTCTCCTAATCCCCTGGATATTTGGTTGCTGACATCTTATAGTAAGAAATATTTGGAAGATCCTGCCTATCCCTGGGGGTATCTGTTTTTTTGGAATCAGCAGTTAATCATGAATTCCCAGTGGGATGAATTTTTTCAGGAATATTTTGTTCATGTCCCGGTTTCCCTCACGGGGAATGTGCCCCGGCGGGTTTTAGTGTTGGGGGACACAGGGCTTTTTTTATTGAAAGATATCGTGAAATATACCGGAATAGAAAAAATCACCGTGGCGGGAATTGATGAATCCGTGATAGCGTTGCTGGAGGGGGAGCCGGTGATGCGTTACAGCACCGTGGCCGGGGCGTTACAGGATCCCAGGATTCAACTCGTCTTTCAGGAGGCCTTCAGCTTCCTGAAAAACAACAAAGATAAATTTGACGCTGTGTATGTCCACTATCCCAACGCCGTTGATTTCGCTACAGGGCAGTATTATACCCGGGAGTTTTTTCGGCTGGTCGCCGACCATATAACGCCGGAGGGGTACGCGGTTATGGCTTCCTCGGCCTTTTTGTCGTCGGAGAAGAGCGGGCCTTTATCAAGAATTTCCTGGCCTGTGTTGCGCCACACGCTTTTGGCTTCGGGTTTTCAAACCTTAGTGCCTTATGCCATTGATTTGGAGCCGGATAACCCGAAGGCCATTGAAGCGGTGGGCGCTGTTTTATTCGGCCGGCAGTACTTTGCCGATCCTGTCTGTAATCCGTCCGAGACCAGCTGTTTGCCGGACGCGGAAAAATTAAAACAAGCCCAGACGATTGTCGCTTCTTTCCCCGCCAGTATTAAACAGGGTTTTCTTTTTATGTCTAAAGCCAGGCGTGTCCCTGATACGGATGTTCCGTTTCTGCAAAAAGACGGCCTTGTTCCGTTACGCGTGCTCAATGAGCTGCGTTTTCTCCGGGCGTTGGGGCAAGCGCGCAGGATATCCGGTGAGGCTGCAACGTGGGACCATGCCCATTCGCTGCTTTATCCCGGCCTTTTACGGTTTTAGAAAAAGCTTCCCCATGTGTCATCTTTGCGGTTCATGATTTTTTAAAAATATCTTCTGGCGAAAGTCCTGAAGGCAGAGGCGGAAGTGTTTAACGGTGGGGATCGTAAGAATCGAGCCGTTTTTTTTGCAGCTCTTTTTGCTGCTGGAGCATTTTTTCCTGCTGCAATTTCCTGGCTTCTTGCGTTTTTTCCATTTCCCCTGATCCGGCAAAAAGATTTTCAAGAGCGCCGCCGGAGGCCGGGGTTTCTTCTGAAGACGGGGAAGGCTTTTCGCACCCGGCTAAGCCGCCCAGCCAAAGGAGGGAAAAAAGAATCCAGCAGACATTACGCGGGTTCATCTTTTTGCTTTTCATGAATGTTAGCCTGAGGTTATCGTCGTTGCATGTCTCGCATGCGTTGTTCTCGTTCCTGCAACAGGAGGCGTTGCTTTTTTTTGATGTCTTCCGCCTGCCGCGTGGTGTATCTTTTTTGTTTTAGTGTTTCGGTGGAGTTGGTCTCCGGGGTGCCGGAATAAGTCCGCCCGACAAAAGTCATCCATCCGAAATAGAGGACTAACATCCAGGCCAGTCCGATTAATGCAAAAATAATACCTTTCATGGTTTTAGTATAACTAAAAAAATTAAAATCTTCAATAGGAAGATAATAGTTCTTGATATTTAATGTAAAATATGGCACATTGAATACGTTAATTCTCCAGATTATGTAACATGAAGTCAATATCAGATTTGCATAAAAGGAGGGGAGGGAGATGGAAGATCGATATGATTTTAAAAAAGAATGGCCTAAGATTAAAAAGGAATTGAAGCGGGTCAGTGAAGAGGCGTTAAAGATCGCCAAACGCGGGGAGGAGGAGGTTGTCAAGTTTTCCCGCGTGGGGAAGATCCATATAGATTCAGCGGCGCTGAAGTTAAAACAGGAACACCTGTTTCATCTGTTGGGGAAGGAATATATGAAGGCTAAATTCCCCGGCCCTCATTCCCCGAAAATGAAAAAATTAATTGTGGAATATCATAAGCTGGAAAAAGATTTGGGGCAGTTGCAGCAGAACTTAAAAACCCCCAGAAAGCGTCCCGCCCGCAAGCCCGCACGGCCTAAGGCGCTTCCGCCTGGCGAGGCGCCGGCTCAAAATTGATCGCGAGTGCTTCTTGGGGTGTGGATTTATGAAGCTTGACTATTGAGAAGGCAGAGTGTATAATACCCCACGTTTCTAAATATTAAAAATATTAACTGTTTAAGGAGGAGAAGGAAAATTGGTGTTACTTAAGGAAAGAAAAAGTGAAGTGATCGATAATTTCAGAATTCACGCCAAAGATACAGGATCAGCAGAGGTCCAGGTGGCTTTGTTGACTGAAAAAATTAATTATCTCTCGGAACATTTAAAGGTCCATCGCAAGGACTTCCATTCCCGGCGCGGGTTACTTATGATGATTGGTAAAAGGCGGCGTCTTTTATCCTACCTGAAAAGTAAGAATCCCCAGAGATACGAAGAAACCATTAAAAAACTTGATTTACGTAAATGAGGTTAATTCATGACGTTAGGACGAATTGAAATCCCTTTCGGTGCCCAGAATCTAATTATTGAAAGTGGCCGGCTCGCTAAGCAAGCGAACGGGGCGGTTACAGTCACCTATGGGGGTAATGTTGTTTTAGTGACTGCTTGTATGGCAAGAAATCCTAAAGAAGGGGTTGATTTTTTCCCGCTTATGGTGGAATATCAGGAAAAAACGTATTCCGCAGGCCGTATTCCCGGAGGCTTTTTTAAAAGAGAAGGCCGCCCAACGGAAAAAGAGATTCTGACCGCCAGGGTGATTGATCGGCCTATACGGCCGTTATTTCCGGATGGATTATATAATGACGTCCAGATTGTCGCCTCTGTTTTGAGTAGTGATGGGGAATATGACCCGGATATTTTGGCTTTGGTTGGAGCGTCCGCGGCCCTTTTAGTCTCGGATATCCCTTTTGAGTTTCCTTTGGGTGCGGTACGGGTTGGCTGTGTTGGTGGAGAGTTTGTTTTAAATCCGACCTATCAACAGAGAGACGAAAGCGAACTGGACTTTATTTTAGTCGGTCACGAGAAAGGGCTCACCATGATTGAGGGGGATGCGAAAGCTGTCCCGGAAGAGAAAATCCTGAGCGCCCTTAGGTTCGGTTATGAGGCCTTGCTCCCCATTGCGGCGATACAAGGTGAATTGAGGCGACAAATCGGCAAACCCAAAATAAATGTTGAGGTCCGGTTGCCCAACCCGGCCTTGGTCGAAAAAATCAGAGGACTATGTAAAAACCGTTTGGCGGAGATTTATAAGATCGGCGAAAAAAGTGAACGGGAAGAAGCCCTGCATGAGCTGTTTGAAGGATTGGGGCGGGATATGTCGGTCTTTGAAGCGTTTAAACAGAACGAGGATGATGTTATCTCGGAGGCCCTGCTCCGCCGCATTTTTGACCAGATTGAATATGAGGAAGTGCGTCGCCTGATCATTGAAGAAGGCCGCCGTGCCGACGGCCGGGGGTTGAAGGAAATCCGCCCCATATCCTGTGAGGTGAATGTCTTGCCGCGCACGCACGGGGCCAGCCTCTTTACCCGCGGGCAGACGCAGAGTCTGGCCATTGTCACCTTGGGGACGAAACGGGATGAACAGCTTATTGAATCTTTGGAAGAAACCACGTATAAAAATTTTATGCTTCATTATAATTTTCCGTCTTTTAGCGTTGGGGAAACCAAGCCGATGCGAGGGCCGGGGCGAAGGGAGATCGGGCATGGGGCCCTGTCTGCCAGAGCGCTGGTCCCTGTCTTGCCCTCTAAAGAGGAGTTCCCTTACACGATACGGGTTGTGTCTGAAATTCTGGAGTCCAACGGGTCATCTAGCATGGCCTCGGTCTGTTCCGGCTGTTTGTCCTTGATGGATGCCGGTGTGCCGATCAAAGATACGGTGGCCGGGATATCCATTGGGTTGATTACCCATGAGGATAAGGCCATCCTTTTAACCGATATTATGGGACTGGAAGATCATTTTGGGGACATGGATTTTAAAGTGGCGGGAACCCGGAAAGGGGTGACGGCTATTCAGCTGGATTTAAAAATTAAGAATGTCAGCTTGGATCTCCTTTCCAAGGCCCTAGAGCAAGCCCGGGAAGCGCGGTTGTTTATTCTTGATAAAATGCATGCCGTTATCGCTTCTCCGAGGGAAGAGCTTTCAGAATATGCCCCCAGAATCCTGTCCTGTCAGATTCCGACGGATAAAATCGGAGAAGTGATTGGGCCGGGAGGGAAAGTTATAAAGAAGATCATGGAAGATTCTGGCGTGACTTCGATTGACATTGAAGATGACGGCAAAGTGCTCATCGCTTCCACAGACCGTGCTGCCGCGGAAAAGGCGATGGCCATCGTCAAGGGGCTGGTCGAAGAACCCGAAATCGGGAAAATTTATATGGGGACGGTAAAACGTGTGATGAATTTCGGGGCCTTCGTGGAATTTCTGCCCGGGAAAGAAGGGTTGGTGCATGTGTCAGAGTTGTCCAGCAGTTATGTGAAGGACTGCACCAGCGTTGTGCACGAAGGGGACCGTTTTAAAGTGAAGCTGATTGAAATTGACAAACTGAAGCGGATCAATTTGAGCAAGAAGCAGGCGGAAGCCGAAGAATAATCCTGTCATAAATATTAGAAATAGTTTGCAATTTTTATGATTCGGTAGAAAATAAAGAAAGAATGAGATCTGTGGGGGGTCCTTCAGCGATATGATCTCCCGTTTGATTATTTTGATGTAAGTTGGTCTTGGTTTCTTCATTATCATTGTTTTTTTTCGAGAGGTTTCATCGTTGTATCCCTTAGGGGGCCGTCAGGGTGCCGCTTCCGGACCGAACCCATACCTTAATTTTTAATGAAAACCCAGTTTCAATAATGATTAATTCCTTATGAAAAAGGAACTTTTCAATGAAATCCAGGGGATCATTGTTCTTGCCATAGGATTAATTCTTCTGGCCAGCCTCATTTCCTTTATCCCGGACGATTTGCCTTGGTATAATTCTCAGCCGTATGTTCCTGTAAAAAATTTAGTTGGCGTGGTGGGGGCCTATGCGGCCGGAGCGCTTCTTTTCGCTTTTGGTTACAGCGCTTATTGCCTGATTCTTTTCCTCTTTTTCTGGAGTTGGAATAAATTTTCCCAGCAGGATCTGGATTTTACTTTCTCGAAGGTGTTTATCGCCTTTATCCTTTTTTGCGTTATCAGTGCCCTTTTGTCTATAACCGGGGACGGGATGAGCGTTTCGCGGTTTGAACGGGGAGGGATCATCGGTTTTGTGACGTCGGACTATTTGGTCCGGTATTTAAGCCCGACCGGCGCGTACATTATTTTACTCACTTTGGGAGCGATGACGCTTGTCCTGACAGGAGAATTCCTTGTTTCGCCGTTGCTTTTTAAATTGATGGATAGCTTGCGGTCTGTTTTATTGTGTTCCCGGGACGGAATGCTTGAATGGGTGGAAAGAAGAAAAGCCAAAAAACTCACCAAACCTCAACCACGGTTCAAAGCCATCCCTGCTTATAACGAGAAGTCCAGGAAAGGTCCTTCCCTAAAGTCCCCGGCTGAAAAAGATCCGGGAGAAGAAGAGTATGAAGAAGATGGGGAAGACTCTCCGGAATCTTTAACAGCGTCAACCGCCCCGAGCAAGCCCCGGATACACATTACCAAGAGCAAGGAACCCGAGGACACGGGCGCCTCATCCCGTCCTAACGTTGTGGGCGAGTATACTGTCCCGAGCCTTGATTTGTTATCTTCCCCCCCGCAGATTTCGACAACCCGGCTGCAGAGCGATTTGGAAGAGGGGGCCAGAACCCTGGAAAACACCTTGAATGATTTTAATGTCAGCGCCCGGGTGGCGGATATTGAACGGGGCCCGGTGATCACCCGGTATGAGCTGGAGCCCGCTCCCGGGGTGAAAATACAGAGGATCACTACGTTATCGGACGATATCGCCTTAGCTATGCGGGCGGCGGCTGTCCGCATCGTGGCCCCCATCCCCGGCAAGAACAGAGTGGGCATTGAGGTCCCGAACAGCTCGACAGCGGCCGTTTTTCTTAAAGAAGTTTTACAAGGGAGCAATTTCCAAAAATCAAAATCGAAATTAATGCTCGCGATCGGCAAGGACATTTCAGGCCACCCTATTGTAGCGGATCTGGGGGATATGCCGCATCTTTTGATTGCAGGGACCACCGGAGCCGGGAAAACCGTTTGTGTCAACAGCCTGATCATGTCCGTATTATTTAACGCCACGCCCGATGAGGTGAAGTTCCTCATGGTTGACCCGAAAATGGTTGAGTTGACGCAGTATAATGATATCCCGCATATGTTGTGTCCGGCGGTGACGGACCATAAAAAAGTGTCTCCTGCGTTAAATTGGGTGGTCGGGGAAATGGAAAACCGTTATCAGCTGTTGTCCAAGGCAGGGGTGAGGAATATCAAGGCTTACCACGCGCGGGGATTGAATCTCCCGTATATTATCATTATCATCGACGAGCTGGCGGACTTGATGCAGGTGTCGGCCAAGACCGTAGAGAGCGCCATCACCCGTTTGGCCCAGTTGTCGCGGGCCGTCGGCATCCATCTGATCCTGGCGACCCAGCGGCCCTCGGTTGATGTTATTACCGGGGTGATTAAGGCGAATTTCCCGGCCAGGATTTCTTTTAAGGTCGCTTCTAAGGTCGATTCCCGCACGGTGCTGGATATGAATGGGGCGGAGACCCTGCTGGGAAAAGGCGATATGCTTTTCATGAAGCCGGGAGATGCCAAGCCGACGCGCGGTCAATGCAGTTTTGTGACGGATGAAGAAGTGCATAACGTAATCAACTTTATTAAAAATCAGCAAAGCCCGACTTATGACGACACGATCCTGACGTCACAGAAATCCGGAGGAGACGCGGACGGGGAAAACAAAGATGAGCTTTATGAGGAAGCAGTCCGGCTGGTGATCGAAACCAATCAGGCTTCGGTTTCAATATTGCAACGGCGGATGAGGCTGGGATACACCCGCGCGGCCCGCCTTATTGACATGATGGAACAGAACGGGCTTGTCGGGCCCTATTGCGGCAGCAAGCCCCGGGATATTTTGGTGGACCGCGAAGAATGGCTCATGGAACACATGAATAAAAACGGGAGTGAGGCTTAATGGCTGACGTCAGGCAACATCAACGCCCTCGAGGAGAAGTTCTCAAGGAAGCCAGAGAAGCTCAGGGGCTGTCGTTATCGACGGTTCATGAATCAACGAAAATCCCTATGGATGTCCTTAAGGCCATTGAAGAAGGGTATACGGTTCGCACGCTCTCTCCCTTTTATATTAAAGGGTTTGTTAAGATGTATGCCCAATATCTCGGGGTGGACGCCAATCAGGTTTTGGAGCCGGCGCCCGGGACGGGAAAGCCGTTTGAGCGAGTTAAAGAAGAACCCCCGGGGCCTTCCCCTGCGGATGTTTTAACCCGTTTTGATTTTCAGAAGTACCTGACCAAGGAGAATCAGCAGTTTTTGCTGAAAGGCCTGGCTGTTGTGTTCTCCGTCTTTTTGATCTTGAGGATAGCCGGCTGTATTCGGGATCATCGGCAGAATAAAATGGCCGGGAGCCCGGCCGCTGTGCCTGCTGTTGTCTCCGAGGCAGCGGATAAAAAGGGTCCAGCTGAGGAGGACAAGAAAACCGAGGAAAAGAACACGGTATCCCTTGCGCCGGCAGCCATCCCCCCGGACGAAGCTCCTCCGAAGGAAGAGGCCCCCTCTCCGCCTTCCCAGGCGAAACAGGCCAAAGAAGTACGCTTGACGGTTAAGGCGAAGAAAAGCGGCTGGTTACAGGTTAAAGTCGACGGGAGCCTGGTTTTTCAGTCTATCTTAAACAGCGGAGCGACTGAAACGTGGGAGGCCGAGCAATCTATCGAGCTTTCTGGAAAAAATATCCATTCTCTTGAATACGAAGTCAATGGGAAAGTCCTGGGAGAACTGGGCCGCAATGATCGCTCTGCCCGGCGGGTGGTTATTACCAAGGACGGATTTTCGGTCAAACAGTAACCCTTCGAGATTCCAACCAGATAGTTATCTCCGTTATGAATTTTTGGAAACATTGGTATAACTCCGGCATAAGGGATCTCCGGAGCCGAGAGAATGACATTAGAGAAAAATAAAAAATCGATTTCGGCGCAGGCTTGGGGTTCCCTGTTGCGGCATTTTAAGCCCGGGGAGAAAGTCTGCCTTATTAACTTGGGGTGTGTGCGTAATTTAGTCGATGCCCAGGAAATTTTGGGGCGGTTAAAACGGGCGGAATGCCGTATTGTGGAGCCCGCCCAGGCGACGACCGTTATCCTGAACACCTGCGGGTTTATTGAGGATGCTAAACAGGAATCCGTGGATATGATCGTGGACCTTGTGGACTTAAAACGTCGGGGTAAAATCGAAAAGCTGTTTGTCATAGGATGTTTGTCGCAACGCTACAGCAAGGAGTTGTCGGCTGAGTTTACGGAGATTGACGGCCTGGCCGGCGTTCATCCGTTTGAAACGCGAGCCGTCCCGCAGCAAGTTTATTTAACGCCGGCCCATTTCGCTTATCTTAAAATTTGTGAGGGCTGTTATAACCAGTGTAGTTTCTGCGCGATTCCCTTGATTAAAGGACGGATACAGTCTAGGACAAGGGGGGCGATTTTAGAAGAGGTGGCCCGTCTTGACCGGCGGGGCGTGAAGGAGCTGAATATCATCGGGCAGGACATTACGGCTTATGGGATGGATCTTTCTGCGAGCCAAGAGCTTCCGGATTTATTACGGGAGATTTGCCGGGCAAGCCGGAATATCGAGTGGATCAGGCTGTTGTACACATATCCGGCGCATGTAACGAATGAGTTGATTAGCGTGGTGGCAGAGGAAGGGAAAATATGCAAATATATCGATATCCCACTGCAACACATTAATGACCGTATTCTGGATACAATGAATAGGGGCCTTTCTTCCGCCCAGACGAGAGATTTGCTGGCTGGAATACGAAATCGTATCCCGGGGGTGCGTTTGCGTTCGAGTTTTATTGTTGGATTCCCCGGGGAAACAGAAGCGGAATTCCAGGAGTTGCTGGATTTCCTTCAAGAAGTGCGTTTTGACCGGGCCGGGGCGTTCCCGTTTTCTCCGGAAGAAGGGACCCCGGCGTGTCACTTCCCAGACCCTGTCCCGGATTCTGTCAAACGCCGGCGTTATGATGCCCTGATGCGATGCCAGCAGAAAATTTCTCACCAGGCCTTACAGGATACCGTGGGAGGAATTTTTAGGGTTTTGGTTGACGAAAAACAAAAACCGGGGGAAAATGTATATATTGCGCGTACGGAATATGACGCCCCGGAAGTGGATGGGGCCGTTTTCGTGCATGCCGACAAGGATATCCCTATCGGAACTTTTGTCCAGGTTAAAATCACCGATGCTTTGGAATACGACCTGGTGGGAGAGCTTGTATGAACGTGCCTAATTTATTAACATTATCCCGTATTTTTTTAACCCTGGGATTTATTTTTTTTATTAAACAGGGAGATGTGTTTTCGGTCTGCCTGGCCGGATTCTTTTTTGTTTTAGCCTCTGTGACGGACTATTATGACGGCTATTTTGCCAAGAAACACAACCAGGTCAGCAATTTCGGCAAGATCATGGATCCTATCGCGGACAAATTTTTAATCCTGTCGGCGTTTTACATCTTCATGCGGATGCATATTGTCGCCAGCTGGATTTTCTATCTGATCGCGTTAAGGGAAATCCTGTTGACGGGCTTCCGGCTCACGGCCATGCTTTTAGGGAAAATCCTGGCAGCCGAGCGGGCCGGGAAAATCAAAACTGTTTTACAAATGTCTTCAATTTGGGTCATCCTTTTGTCTTTGGTGCTGCAAGACCTCCACATCTTTCGGGCCCGGGAAATGTTCGGGGGACAGTTCTTTTTTCAGTTTTGGCAGATCAGTATTGACGTGCTTTTGATCATGACGGTGATTGCTACGCTTTATTCCGGGATCATTTATCTTTTCAATAACCGGGTCTGCCTCGCCAATACTTAATATCCCCTGGATTTTTTGCCCCATGAATAAACAAATAGAATGGTTTCATAAGCTAGGCGCTACTTTTTTTTATTGCGGGTATTTCCCGGGCGCCCCGGGCACGTTCACCAGTGCCGTGGCTGTTTTCCTTTATTGGCTTCTGCAGGGGCATGTGCCCCTGTATCTGGCCGGCCTGGGGGCTGTTACGGCCTGGGGGTTTTTCTCCGGAGGAGTCATGGAGAAGATAACCGGGCGAAAAGATCCCGGGTGTGTTGTCATTGATGAGGTGTCGGGAGTCCTGATTTCTTTTTTTCTCCTTCCCCCGGTCCCCAAGGTCATGTGGACCGCTTTTTTCCTCTTTCGGGCGTTTGACATGTTTAAGATTTATCCGGCCAATAAATTCGAAAGCCGCCACGGCGGGACAGGAATCATGCTGGATGATATTGTCGCGGGAGTCTACACGAATCTCGTTATGCATGTTGCGATCCGCCTGACGGGAATTCAGTTTTAAAGAATAACGCAAGGAAATTTTAAAGAGGACGATGTTTTGTCATCGGGCTATGGTTGTGATTTTTTGCCCCCGAAGAGGGAAAAAAATCGTGAATCGAGTTTATAGGCTGACGGTGGATACGATGTCGTATATCGGGCCCTGGGGGGTGAGGGTGCTTTTTAACAGAGAAACGGATTGAACCGTCTGGGTGAGGTTAGCCGGGACTTTACATTGAGCCAGGATTTCGGCCAGCGGTTTGATATTGTGGGCTGACCGGATCCGTCCTATCGTGACATGGGCGGTGAAGGCTTTTTTCTCTTGTGCAAATCCGAGGCGGTGAGTCTCTTTTTCAATCGTCCCGGCGAGGAGAAACAGGGGGCTGGAAGGCCCCTCCTGAAGCCCGGCCCAGATCACACGGGGCTGCCTGATATGGGGGAAAGCTCCCAGTGTATTGAGGGTTATGCTAAACGGGCTGACCCCGGCCACCCAGGAGGGCAACTGATCTTTGACCGTTTGAATTCTAGCGCCAGGAGCTTCACCAAGGAATTTTAGAGTCAGATGAATGTTGGCAGGTTTCACCCATTTGACATCCGGGTGACAGGTCTTCAACTGTTCCTGGATTTTTTGCAACGCGTCCTGGACGGGTTTCTGGAGTTCCACGGCGATAAAAGACCGGATTGTATCAGGTTCAGGCATGGGGCGGTGGTGGCAAGAGCGGTAAACGAGTGTTCAACCTATAAATTCCAGTAACATATTTAAAGCCGTTGTTGTGGCGGCTTTTTTGATTTGAGCCCGGGTTCCCGGGAAATGGCATTTAAGGCACAGGGCTTCGGCTTCGGTGGCAATGGCGATAAATGTTAAGCCGACGGGTTTTGTCCTGGTGCCGCCCGATGGGCCGGCAATGCCGGTTATGCCGATGCCATAGTCAGACTTAAAGAGGGTGCGCACGTTTCTGGCCATTAACTCTGCCACGGTTTCAGAAACGGCTCCGCAGGACACCAGCGTTTCCTCTGGAATTTTTAAAAGAACCCTTTTGGCGTCATTGCTGTAGCAAACAAGGTCGGCGATCAGGAATTGGGAACTCCCCGGGATGTTGGTCAGGCGGTGCCCCAGTAACCCGCCGGAGCATGATTCGGCGACTGCCAGTTTTTTCCCCCGGGATAATAACTGGAGAGCGGCTTTCTCTTCTAATAACATGAAGATTATTATACGGGATGAAACAATTTTTGACAAGGTCGTTTTGGGAGATTTTGGACTTTTTGGTTCTTCGTTTGGCGGATTCGCACGTAACCCGTTTGTTGTTAAATAGTTAATTTGATGGCATTTTGTTTGCAAATAATAACATTATATATTATATTTAACTAAGAAAGGGTTGATCGCATAAAGCGGTCTACCAAACGTTCATTTAGCGAAAAAGCAAACTCGTTGTAAAACGGGGACGCAAAGCCAAGGATCCTCACAGGAAAGCCCGGCTGCCGAATAAATGATGAAAAGCCTATTTCTTGCCTAGGAGTAGGCTTTTCATTTTTTCTGCCCGTCACTAAATTCTATCAGATGAACTTGATCCCCGGAGGGATAACCTAAACTTGTTGTCATTCTTTTCAGCCGGGAGAAAATGATTTTGCTCCCCAAGGCGTTCTGGCGGCTTAACACAGAAAGCAGTGGTATTTTCCGGAAATATTTACTATAATTTTCCCAATTGCAATAGATCTAGGGTAGGAAAGATATGAGAGAGGCCGTCTTCTTTCAGGCAAGTGTTTTTTTTTTATGATTAACTTTAAAATAAAGTTCACGAAAGGGATTCTATGCAGCCCGGTGATTTATCTCATCCGATCATGAAGCTCCTCGCGGAAAGGATTCTTATCCTGGACGGGGCCATGGGCACCATGGTGCAGGAATATAATCTGGATGAGAAGGCGGTGCGGGGTGAGATCTTTGCGGATCATCCTGTGGATTTAAAACGAAATGGGGATGTCCTTTCTCTGACCCAGCCGCAGATTATTGAAGAAATTCACCGTGCGTATCTTGACGCCGGAGCGGATATCATTGAGACGAATACTTTCGGCGCCAATGCGATCAGCCTGACCGATTATCGGCTGCAGGGGAAGGCGTATGAATTTAACATCGCGTCCGCCAGGATTGCCCGCCGGGCCGCTGAGGCTGTGATGTGGCAAAATCCCGGCCAGCCCCGTTTTGTGGCCGGGGCGATCGGCCCGACGAACCGGACCGCTTCCATGTCCACGGATGTGAATGACCCCGGCTCCCGGGCGGTCACGTTTGACCAACTGGCCGCGGCGTACGCCGAGCAGGTTCGCGGACTTATGGATGGCGGCGTGGACTTCCTTTTGATAGAAACGATTTTTGACACGTTAAATTGTAAAGCGGCCCTTTACGCGATTGAAGGGGCCTTTGAAAAGGCCGGGCGCCGGATTCCGGTTATGATTTCCGGAACGATTGCCGACGCGAGCGGACGGATGTTTTCCGGGCAGACCCTGGAGGCGTTTTGGATTTCTGTGATGCATGCCGGCCCGTTGTCCGTGGGGCTCAATTGCTCTCTGGGCGCGGACAAGCTGCGGCCGTATATTGCGGAGCTGTCCCGTTTGGCGCCATGTTATATCAGTTGTTACCCTAACGCGGGCCTGCCGGACGGGTTTGGCGGGTTTGACCAGAGTCCGTCGGACATGGCTCGGCTGATCGCGGATTTCGCTCGGGAAGGGTATGTTAATATCGTCGGCGGCTGCTGCGGGACCACGCCGGAATATATCCGGGAGATCCGCCGCGCCGTGTCCGGGTTTAAACCGCGCGCCCTTCCTGATATCCCGGCGCAGACCTGTTTGAGCGGATTGGAGGCTTTGGTCATCCGGCCCGATTCCAATTTTATTAATATCGGGGAACGGACCAATGTCGCGGGTTCCAGCAAGTTTGCGGGTTTGATTAAGAACGAGCAGTATGAAGAAGCCCTGTCCGTAGCCCGTCAGCAGGTGGAGGCCGGCGCCCAGATTGTCGACGTGAATATGGATGACCCGATGCTGGATTCGCAGAAAGCCATGGTGAAATTTTTGAATCTTCTCGCCGGCGAACCGGATATCGCCCGGGTTCCTGTTATGATCGATTCGTCCCGCTGGCCGGTGATCGAGGCGGGTCTGAAATGCGTGCAGGGCAAGGCCATTGTCAACTCCATATCCCTGAAAGAAGGAGAAGAGGTTTTTAAGCGACAGGCCGCGGAGTTGAAGACGTTGGGCGCGGCCGTGGTTGTGATGGCTTTTGACGAACGAGGACAGGCGGATTCGAAGGCCCGGAAAGTGGATGTCTGCACAAGGGCTTACCGCATATTGACCGAGGAGGTCGGGTTTCGGCCCCAGGACATTATTTTTGACCCCAATGTTTTTGCCGTGGCGACGGGGATTGAAGAACATAATAATTATGCCGTGGATTTTATCGAAGCGACGCGTGTGATTAAAAGCACTTTGCCGCATTGCCGGGTCTCCGGGGGAGTGAGCAATGTTTCGTTTTCTTTCCGGGGGAATAACGTGGTCCGGGAGGCGATGCACGCGGCGTTTTTATATCACGCGATTCAGGCGGGCATGGACATGGGGATTGTCAACGCGGGGATGATCGCTGTTTACGATGAAATCCCCCAAGATCTCTTGAGGCACGTTGAGGACGTTCTTTTGAACAAAAGGCCGGACGCGACGGAACGTCTTGTCGCGTTTGCCGAACAGATCAAGACTCAAGGGCGGCGGGGGGCAGGACCGGCCGACCAGGAATGGCGGCGCCTTCCGGCCGAAGATCGGCTCGCGCATGCCTTGGTGAAGGGGTTCGTGGAACACATTGAGGAAGACGCCGAGGAGGCGCGCCAGAGAGCGCCGCGACCTCTGGATGTCATTGAAGGCCCGCTTATGAAAGGAATGAATACCGTGGGGGATTTATTCGGTGCCGGGAAAATGTTTTTGCCGCAGGTCGTTAAAAGCGCCCGGGTGATGAAGAAAGCCGTGGCGTATTTGAGGCCGTTTATTGAAAAAGAAAAGAGCGGGGAGGCTTCTCGCCAGGCAGGAAAAATTCTGCTGGCGACCGTGAAAGGCGACGTGCACGATATCGGGAAGAACATCGTGAGCGTGGTCCTGGCCTGCAACCATTTTGAGGTTCTGGATTTAGGGGTTATGGTCCCTTCCGAAAAAATCGTCGAGGCGGCGATACGGGAAAAAGCCGACATGGTGGGATTGAGCGGGTTGATCACGCCGTCGCTGGAGGAAATGGCTCATGTCGCCCGGGACATGGACAAGGCCGGGTTAACGATTCCGATTTTAATCGGCGGGGCGACGACCTCTTTGCAGCACACGGCCGTAAAGATCGCCCCCTGCTATAAAGGGCTTGTGGTTCATATTAAAGACGCGTCCCGGTGCGCGCAGTTGAGCCGTCAGCTCTTGGATGCGGAACAGAAAACAGTGGTGACGGGACAGATTCAGGCGGAACAGCAGGCGGCCCGGGAAGAGTTCAACAGGCGCCGGAGCGAGACGAAATTTTTGACTCTGGCGGAAGCCCGGGGCAAGGGGCTTAAGACGGATTGGTCCCAGGCGCCGCTTACGCCGCCGGCATTTCTGGGCACCCGCGTTTTTGACCCCTTTGACCTTTCTGAAATCCGGGAGAAGATTGACTGGTCGCCTTTTTTTATGGCCTGGGAATTCAAGGGGCATTTTCCAAAAATTTTGGATGACCCCCAGCAGGGGGGGGAAGCCCGTAAACTTTATGCGGACGCGCAGCAGTTGCTGGATGAGATCGTGCGACAGAAGTTGCTGAAGGCCCGGGCGGTGGTGGGCTTTTTTCCCGCAAACAGCGTTGGGGATGATATCGAAGTTTATGCGGATGAAAGCCGTAAGGATGTTGTAACTGTTTTCCATTCTTTGCGGCAACAGGCCGTGAAGTATGACGGGCGTCCGTATTACGCGCTTTCGGATTTTATCGCTCCCCGGTCAACGGGCCGTCCCGATTATCTCGGCGGCTTCGCGGTCAGCGCGGGCTTTGGCACGGCCGAACTCGCGGAAAAGTATGAAAAGGACCATGATTCCTACCGTGGTATTCTGGTGAAGGCCTTATCCGACCGTCTGGCGGAAGCCTTTGCCGAGCATATGCATCAACGGGTCAGGACAAAGTATTGGGGGTATGCTCCCGATGAGAACCTGACGAACGAGGAGTTGTTTCAGTGCCGTTATCAGGGCATCCGCCCGGCTCCCGGTTATCCTGCTTGCCCGGACCATACCGAGAAGCCGTTGTTGTTCGGCCTGTTGAACGTGGAACAAACCACCGGGATCCGTCTCACGGAAAATTTCGCCATGATCCCCGCGTCCTCCGTTTGCGGATTTTATTTTTCCCATCCGGCGGCAAAATATTTTTGGTTGGGGAAAATAGCCCTTGATCAGGTACAAGACCTTGCCCGAAGAAAAGGGATGCCGGTTCCTGATCTGGAAAAGTGGTTGAGCCCGGTCCTGGGTTATGAGGCGGCCGGATGATGCCGAATTGTTGGGAAGCCGTTCTTGGGGAAGACCAGGCCCCGGCACGACTGTTGTGTCCATAGAGTCCTGCCTTTCTCCGGGTCCCTTGTTTGGCATCACCCCGGGTCAATATTTCAATCAATTCCCTTGTTTTCATTTATAGAAATGGGTAAAATTGTCTTGCGATGAATACGGCAACGAAAAAAGGGCGAATCCTGATTATCGATGACGATCAGGGTGTTTTGAAGCTTGTGGAAACGCTGTTGGGCGCCCAGGGGTATCATGTTTTTTCCACGAATGACGCGGCCCGGGGGTTGGAGATGGCGCTCAAAACCCCGCCGGATCTCGTGGTTTTAGACGTGATGATGCCGATCATTAACGGTTTTAATATATGCCGCCTCCTGAAATCGCAAGAGATTGCCATGAGAATTCCGGTTATTCTTTTGACTTCACGGGCTTCGGAAGAAGATTTTGTCATTGGGCAGGAAGTCGGTGCGAACGCCTATTTACCCAAACCTATAGATACAAAGTTGTTTCTTGAGAAGGTCCGGGAACTTTTAACTATGGTAGGATAGCGGTTATGGTCCGGCGTCTTTGAGAAATGCACTTTGAGCCGAAGTAAAATACTAAAGATATGATAAGGTTTTTTGAAAAAATAGGAAGCCCGGTTGTTTACGGCATCAGGGTGTTCACGGAATTCATGCACCTGAGCCTGCAGACATTTTTTTGGATCATCTTCGGCCCATTCCGGGACAAACCGCTCAAACATCAGGCGGTCTTCGAGCAGATGGTTTTTATGGGCATCCAGTCCATCCTGATTGTCTTTTTTGTCATGTTTTTCACCGGGGTTGTCCTGGCGATGCAATCGGCCTATCAGCTCTCTAAACTGGGC
>JAGOJP010000153.1 GCA_017995055.1 Candidatus Omnitrophota bacterium | reverse complement strand
GGCGTGGCCCGGCTTATCGGGGTCCGGCGGTCGTTATCCATCAGACAGTTAAAGGCATTTTTCTCGGAGAACCTGGTGAGCCTTTTGTCCGGAATTCCTATCACCATCACCATCTTTTTGTTTTACAGCACAAAGGTTGAGGCCGAAGGGTTTGTCCGGTTATTGACGCGGGCGAATCTTCGGGATTTTTTTCTGTTCCATTTCATCGAGTTTTACCCGGCGTTTATGATTTCGGTGGCTTATTACAGGCTCCGCCGCACTTTCCCGCCAGTGATCGGTTTTTGTTTCGTCTCTATCCTCGTTATTTCGGCTTTTCACGGCGGCAATTGGAATGATTTGGTGATGCGGGGGAGCCTGCCGGCCTTGGCGCTGATTATGGTTTTTTGCGCTGCCGCCGTGCAAACCATTGTCCATGCCCGACAGATGGCCCCCTGCGCCTTAGCCCTCGCGGCGTGCTTCCTGACGTTCCCGCTGTTTTTAAACGAATATTTTGTCGCCCTGGAAGGCATGCATCTTCAGTTGGAAAACGGATATGCCGTTTACATGCAATACGCGGGGGACGGCCGGGTCCGCGGCATTCTGCGGTTGTTTAATCTGATCCACTGAAGGGCCGATCCCGCATCGTTAAAAGTAACACATATTGTTGCCGTAGCTGACCGCGGTGTTGATCAGATAGGTTTTCAGCAAAATAAACCCGGCCAGGGAGAGCAGAATAAGGCGGCCCAGCATCCTCAGGGGGAATTTTTGGCCTGAAAAGGAATGGAACACGGTTGTCCAGGTGTAGGCCCCTAAAATAATAAGGAAAGGTGTTCCGGCCAAGATATACCGGGATTGGTAGTTCCTCCATAAAGAATAGAAGAGGAGAATGCTGAGGCCGGAAATTTTTAATAGCGGAAGATATTTATTCTTGTCCCCGGGGATAAAAAAGGACAGGAAGGCGAACGCGTACACCAGAGAAAATTCTGTGAGTTTCTTGAAATAAAATAACACGCCCTCTTCTTTGAAAAGCCCGGCGTGCCAGCTGGCTTTGGGATAGCTGGCGAGGTCCAGGTTTTTAAAGACGGCGCCTGCCAGAAAATATAAAAAAATTATCCCGCCGATGAATCCCAGGGATTCCAGAACGGTGTATTTGTACGAAACGCCCTGGGCCTCCTTTGAATTCAACCGTTGTTTTACGCTGTTGAGAAAGCCCGCAACATCTTTCCGGGCCGACAGCGTCAACAGGGCGGCGACGCTGACGAATAGAAAGGAGAGACGGGGGATCCTGGTGGAGAGGCCGTGGTCTTGGACGAGGCCGAAAAAGAAGTCGGGCCCGTATACGCAAAGGTTCCATAGCCCCCACGGGAGAAGCATGGCCGCGGGAGCCAAGAGGCCGATCAGGAAGTTCTTGTCCCGGAATAAAGCTTTATTAAAAAAACACGCGTAGATCAGGATGCTGAGAGCCGGCAGGATCCCGGGGTATTTCGTTAAGGCCGCCAGCCCGGCGGCCATGCCGGAGAAGATAAAAAAGAAAGTCTTTCCGTTTTTTAACCCGTAGATAAAAAGATAGAGGGACAAAACCGTGAAAAAAGACAAGGTGGTCTCCATCCATATTTTTTGAGAACAGATGATGTGGATCGGATCAAGATACATGAAGACCGCCGAACACAGCCCCACGCTCCGGTTGAAGACCAGAGATCCCAGGAGATAGCCGAGGGGAATGGCGAGCACCCCGAACAAAAGGGAGACATGAATGGCCGCGGGCGGGCGGCCCGCGAATATTTTATATGCCACCGAAATTAAAAAGGGATAAAGGGGGGGATGTTTAAAGAGCGGTTTGAGGACATAGCCGGGAACGGCCCGCCCTTCGCTTCTCATCTTGGCGGCGTAGGGAATCGTGTTGTAATGCGAGACATTTTCCGTCATATAGAACCCCAGATGCATGAAGAGGTCTTCGTCAATCGTGATGTCAGGATAGGTGCGTTGAAAATTGTTCAGCCGGGTATTCCAGGCGGACAGGGTGAGGAGGGCCAGGAAGACAGCAATAAAGGTTTTTTGCACGAATAATTTTGACATGGCGGCTCACAGTGTGGCTGAATTTGTTAAGGCTCCCGGTTGCACGCGGGAGATAAGCGAGTATATCACGGCGCGGGGGCCGGCCGCAACGGGAATATGCCCCAGGTGTGGTCAGGACGGTTTCTTGGTGATTTGATACAATTTTATTTTGATGACCAAGTGATTTAAACACCGGCGGTGCCAGACTTCAAAAGGGGCCGTGCCCTTGTAGGTCAGGGTGTAGTATTTTGTTAGAAAGAAATAAAAAAGGCCGACGTTATTGCTTAACAGGCCGATTTCCGTGATGTACACCGGCGTCCCCTGGTCCAGGAGGGCGTCCAGGTTTTTCTTGTATTCCCGGAGTTCTTCCTTTAAGCTTTCATGTTTTTGATAATAGGTCGTGTCGGTAACGATTTGGTGGATCGTTTCCCTGCGTCCGTAGCGCCGGATGAACGCTCCTTCGTCCCCCACGATGATTTTCGCGTTGGGTTCTGTGACCCGGGCAATCCAACGGCCGTATTCAGGGATCAGATCATGGCGATGACGGAAAGACAGGGTGGGGTAAATCCGGTGATAAGACAAGACGATGAGTAAAAGGAACATAATTTTCCCGGCGATGTCCAGGGCTTTCGGCCTGTTCCAGATGAGTTTTGAAAACAAATACCCTTGGCTTATGATGAGGGCCACAAAGCCTGTCAGCAGGAACCGGGGGGTGATGAAGAATGAGTTGCCGAACGCCAGAAAGGGGACAAGAAACCAAAGCAGAAGAAACCCGAATTTTCCCCGGTGCTCAAACGCCAGAACGGCCAGCCCCCCGATGATGGGCAGAAGGCTCCAGGAGGAAAAATCAGCGATAAGGTAGCCGAAACTTATTTTTAAATATTCAGATATTAATCCGGAAAAAGGGTCGAGCAGCCGGTACTGAAAAAAGCTTTTGTCAAAAGAGTTCATGTCTTTGCGGGTGAAAACCAGGAGATAAAAAACTGTGACGGTGGCCAGGCCAATGAGGGTGGCGGACATAAAGGGTTTTAAGAAACCGAGTCGCTGTTCTTGGGCCCTTGCCGGGGGCGGACGGCGGGCCAGGATAAAGGAGAGAAAGCCTATGGAAGGGACCATGACGGCCATATCCTGAATCCGGGCGGCGCCGGCCAGGCCGAAAAAGAAAGCGGCCAGGAACAGGGGTTTTGCCGAGCAGGCTTTGAAATAGACCGTGAGCAGCCAAAGGGCGGAGAATAGAAAAAACAAAAACGGGGAATGGCTGTTGCCATAAATAGAGGTGGAGAGAAAAAGCGGGTTAACACACAGTAAGAGAGAGGACAGGATCGCGGTTTTATCGTCAAACAGGTTTTTCAGGAAGAAAAAGAACGGGATAAGACTGATGGAGCTGAAAAATACATTCATAAAATTAACGGCAATAACTGGATCTGTTACGGATAGCAATTTGGCTATACCGAAGAAAATTATACCGAGGATGGATATGAGCGGGTACCCGTGTCCATGCATAAAATGGAGCTGATGGCTTGCCAGCGATTTTTCAGCGGCTATGGCTAACCCGAGGCAGTCGACATGATACGGGCCTTTGCTTATAAGGGCCTGACCGTGAAACAGCATTAAAGAAGAGAGAACAAACGGAAATATTATTGTTGTTTTTGATGTCTTTGCAGAGGATTGCGCGGTCGCATCGAATTTTTTCATTTCTGCCATAATACAGCCTTAATTCCAGATTAAAATAAAATTAATATAAATTTTTATTCAATGGGCATTTAATTTACGCGATCCAAGGGAGTGGAG
>JAGOJP010000039.1 GCA_017995055.1 Candidatus Omnitrophota bacterium | reverse complement strand
TGATGATTGATTTTAGCCCACTCATCGCCGGGATAAACCGGGATCGTCTGATGTTTTTTAAAATAATCGAGGACAAGAGCCCGTTCTTCCGGGCTGAAAGGCGTTTTTTTAATCAGCATCAGCGACCATGTGACATGATCCCCGATGATAATATGCTCCCATGGGCGCGCCGCCCCGCTGGCTTTCAGCGCCTCAAGTGCGATCGCATAAAGGCGCAGGGTTTCCCGGGGCTTGTCCGGAAACAGCCACCGGTTAAAATTAATCACCCCGTTGTCCCGGATGACGCGCAGATAATCCATCAGCGCGTTCTTGGTATACAGATAACTCTCCGCATAGGCGTACGCCCCGGAAGTGAGGCCGGAAAACGTGTCAACCCCGTTGAGGATTATGAGATCAAAAGAACCGGCCCCAAGCCTTTTCACCAGATGACGGCCGTCCTGGTTAAAAACCTTGACGCCATCCATAGCATAAACACCGCCGGAATAGCCGTACATGATTCCGCCCGGGGACAGGGCCCGGACAATCGCGGGATTAATTTCCGCGCCGACAACTTTTCCGGCCCCATGGCTTTTGGCCATAAAGATATCGCGCCCGCCCCCGGCACCGATAATGATGACATCCGGCTTATCAAAAAGCACATACGGCACCTCCATCCCCCGGCTGAATAAGCGCACCCGGGACTGCTGTTCGGCTAACCCCGCGCTGGACAGCCGGTATATCGGGGCTCCCGCCAGAAAATTTGTGGTGATGTAGGAAAATTCCGGAGCCGGGACCACATTGATTTCAAACGTCCCGATGGAAGTCGAAGACAACAATTGGCGCGCCTTAGGGTCGATGATCTGGAAAATATCGGTGCGGCCCAAAGGATGCCATTGAGAAAATTTCTCCTGATACTGCTGCGGTTTATAAGCCCCGGGGATCCATTCCCACCCTTTATTCTTGTCAATAGTGTAGCTTTTGATCTCCGGGATCCTCATTAAAACAAACGGCAAAAACGCAATCAAGGCCGCCCAAAGGGCAAGCTTGACTCTTCTCCCGGGAGTCAGGATCGTCAGGCCCAGGCAAAAACATGCGGCGCACAGCAAAACGAGCGAACGGGTGACTTCCCAGGAATGAATCAGGGGGAAAAACAAAAAGGCGCCCAATCCCGCGCCCATAAGGTCAAAGAAATAGATTCGGGAAGATTGGGAAGGATGAAATGTAAACACATACACAACCAGGAACCCGATCAGGGTGAAAGGAATGGCGAACAATGTGTAGGCCCAAAGCAACACGGACAACGAGGACATATTAACAAGAATCTGGGCCACATCATCCACGCAGACCGGCAGATAAATAATGCCCATTGTGCAGATCATCGCGTATAAAGCGATCTTGATCAGGCCGTACGCCAACACCTTTTCCGGACGGATTTTCTGCAAAACGTGTTTAAAAAGAAAAACAATATTCGCCCCGATGCCATACCCCAGGATAGCGAAAGGGATCACAATATATACGACATGGTTCCATGTTTTGAGACCAAGAATCCGGGTGAGAAACAACTCGAGATTTATCGCGAAGAAAGACAAAAAACAGACGATAAGATAAATTCCTGGCATAGTCATTGAGGAGTTAAATACGGCGCCCACTCTTAATAAAGAGGTTCAAAATCTTCCGGAAGGATGTCCCATTTCTTATCATAAACATGAACACGTTTCGTCGGGCCGGTTGTATCAACAATCAGCTGCCCTTCCTGGACCCACATTAAAAGGCCTCCAACCAAGTTGTACGCCTGAAATCCTTCTTTTTCAAGGTGTTTCGCATAAATCCCTCCGCGCTTGCCAATGGTGGAATAAACGATCACCTCATAATCTTTATACTTGGCTTTCTGGCGCTCAAAATCCTGCTTGCCCATCGACAGGGGAAGCATGGACACCTCCCGTTCTTTGTTTTCTCGGACATCGACCACCACCGTTTTTTTGCCGCGAAGCATCTGCAGGGCCTCGGCCACCGTCAGTTCCTTCACGTTACGGAAAAAAAGCTTTTTATATCCTTCATACATGTCCAGAATTTCGTCCCGCCGGATTTCCGCCGGGGTTCTGGTTTCCTCCTTCTCGTAAAAAACATACGCCTGGGCAACCGTCGGCAACATCATTCCCGACAAGACAACGGCCAGGCACACCCCGAGCACGGCCTTCCTCGCGGGAACACCGTGCGTATTATCCTGCGTTCGCTTCGAAAATCCGGGTAAAAAACTTGCTGCTCTCATAGCCTCTTCTCCTTGTTGTTGTAGTTTCCTTCCGGCAGAAAGCCTTTTCAGCCCCCCCCAGGCGTTATTTCCCTTTACGTCTTCCGTTAAAAAGTTTCCTGGCACGATTTCCCGTCAGAGGGAAAACCCCTTCGCTTACGGCTTTGACATCCTCCACAGAATAAAAAGCCCGGGGGTTAAACCGGTGAATGGTATCAATAACCGTTCTGTGGTCCTTCCGGTTGATAATTGTGTAAATAATATTGACCTTGCCTGTCGTCCCTTTCGCGTCAACACTGGTCACTCCGTACCCTTTGGCTTTAAGGAAGTCGACCAGTTCCGAGGCCTCTTGTTTTGTGATGACCTGCACAACCTCCTGCCCCATGGCCAATTTCTCTTCCAGCAGGATCCCCACAAAATTCCCCATCGCAAACCCGCCGGCAAAGGCAAAATAACAGGTAATATTCGTCAGGTGGTTAAAAATCTGCCGTATCGCCAAGAGCCAAATCAGCACCTCAAAGAAAGCGAGAACCGGAGGCAAAAACTTCTTGTCCCGAGATAAAAGCATAATACGGATCGTGCCGAGGGAAACGTCCAGAATCCGGGCCACAAAAATCAACAAGGGAGTGACAATCCAGGTAAAAACCGGAGAATCCAAAAAAGTTCCGCCCAGCATATTTATTCCTTATCCTGATCGCCTGCAACCAAAAGGTCCAGCAGCGCTTGGGCCGCCAGAACCGGCCCCTTCTTTTCCCATCCACTCAATCCCAGCCGTGTCCGAATCTGCCCCACAAAAATCCCCTTATCAAAAAAAGCCTGAAACGTTTTTTCCGCGATCGCCTCGTGCAGCTGGCGGTACTGGGGCGGGCCAAAGATATTGGCAAAATAGGAATGAACGATGCCGGAGGAACTTGTCGTCCCTTTGCTCATAACCGTGCCTTCTTTAAATATCGCCAGAGCCTTGTCAACGGCCGGCATCCGTTCGATCAAAGGGTGGTCTTCATCGATCTCTTCATAATTATTGGCATAAAAAACATAATCAACCTTTTCCCCCCGGATGACGCAGTCATACGTCGTCACAGGAAGAATAATTCTGGCGTTGACCATGTTGGGGTTCATAATAATGGCCCGGTCAATCTGCCCCAGGGCATAGCCGGGTTTAAGGTCATCCAGCCGCAGGAAAGCCCCCGTTTCCGTGCCATAACCGATAGGATCGCCGCCGTTATCGATGCAAATCGACCCCATGTCATCGGCGATAATGATCATATCCTGAATCGCCGCCTCACCGACCTCGCGCAAGGCTTCCAGCGTTTCGGATTTCCCGGCCCCGGTATCCCCCATAAATAAAAGCGTGACGTCCTTCCCCCCTTGAAGAATCAAACGCACCAGGGCGCCGTGAAAAGGAAAACGGCCCTGTTTCATCATAATAATATTATGCAGGGTCAAAACCATTTTCTTTACATAACCAAAATACCCAAACTCATCCCGGCCGGGAACCGCGGCCACGAACGGATCATTTTTAAGGTCCTCATAAAACACCGTCGGGAAAACCCCATACTGATCCAGGACATCCCCCGGAACGCCGAAAAGAAACACCCCATCCGGGGAGCGTTGAAGGTCAGCGTCGTCCGCCAGTTCAAACAGGTTACATAACGAGTGGCCCAATTCCAAAAATTTATTGTGAAAGTAAACCAAAATGACCAGCGAGCCGACTTTGGCCGGATAACACAACCAGTCCTCGCGTGAAACGTCAATATATTCCAAAGGGTTCGAGCCGATTTTTTCAAACTTCCCGGTCCTCTTGTTCATCGGGGGGTCAAGGATCAACGGGGGAACGAGCAAAATCTGCCGGATCTGCGAGACTTTATTCAACTTTTTATACAACGGATCCCGAAAAGGGATTTCCTTCTGCAAGGCAATGGTGGCGATTGCCGCCCCGGCGGCGACTTGGCGGTAAATCCGGGGGTGCTGCCCGCTGATATTCTCCTGAATGTCCCGGTATGTCCCCAAGATAAGATTCGTCAGCTGTCCAATGGTCGAGTTGAAGGTCCGGTACGGCCTTTGATCTAAATCTTTTCCGGTCGAATCAGAAATGAGGAAGCGGTCAAAACTGCGCCAATAATTATAAAGATATTCCGTTAACTCGTGAAACAGCGCCGGATCCTTCAATAACTCCTGGGCTCCCGGGACGACATTGGGAACCAGCTTCGCAGACATCTTGGTCAGGAAACTTAATGTCTTAACGAAGACCGCCAAATCCTCTTCCTGGATGACGGGTTTGCCAAAGACCCCCATTAAAAACGAATTCCGTTTTTCCAGTTGACGGATTCCCCGGCGAAGGACTTCTTTAAACAAAGCGCTTTCCATCAATTCATCGACGGTTTCACACGTCCGGTCATGCAGATGAATGATGATTTTCTTCTCCAGTATTTTATAGGAACCCGTGTCCATACCCTGTTTCCCTCACACAGCCTGTCTTAATTTAAAATCACCGGCCCCTATTGTATTATCAGTCAGAGAAAATGTCCATCAAAAACCACAGAACGCCCCTTCCCAACAGGCTAAGGCTTCGGGAGGAACAAAGAGGCGCGTCCCAAACATGGTCGGGGATATTTTCTTAGGAAGGCCGGCAGGTCACGCCGGTCGGGGCATCGTGGCGGGCCAAAGATAAAGGCCGTTTCAGCAGAGCCGAAATATCCTTCGCCTTATCAAAGTCAACCCATACTTTATTATCATAAAGACGGTACAGCCCTCTATAAGAGCTGGGCGAGAAATTGATCATCAACACATTGGCCCCGCACTGCAAAGCCCGGGCCTGCAGGTCATGGCCACCCAGCGTCGCCAAAGCGGTGGTCGCGGGGATGTGGGCCGTAGGCACAAGAATTCGGGCCAGCGCCAGGACTTTCAGCACAAGCCCGGGGCTGGGCATCGGAGAATCGGCCCAAGGCGTTTGCGCCTGGGGGATAAAAGGCCCCAGGCCGATCATCTCCGGCTGGAAGTCCTGAAAGTACTCCAGATCATGCGCAAGGTCAGCCAGGGTCTGTCCCGGCAGGCCGACGATGTTCCCGGTGCCGACCTGATACCCGATCCGGCGAAGTTCCTCGAGCAACTCAAGGCGCTTTTTCAGATTCTGCCCGGGATGAATTTTTCTGTATAATGAAGAATTCGCGGTTTCGAATTTGAGCAAATAACGATCAGCCCCGTTATCAAAAAATGCCTGATAATCATCAATAGGGCGCTCCCCCACAGACAGGGTCACGGCAGCCTCCGGCACCCGCTTCTTGACCGCCCGCAGGACCAGGCTGATATCCTCCCGGGTAAACGAGAGGTCATCCCCCGACTGAAAAATGACCGTCCGTATCCCCGCGTCCAGAATCCGCTGCGCGGTTTCAATCATTTCCGTTAAACTCATCCGGTAGCGGGCCAACTGAAGGTTATCGGACCGGAGTCCGCAGTAGTGACAACGCCGGACACAATAGCTGGAAAACTCAGCCAACCCCCGGAGCACGATGGCGGCCCCGCAGTGATTGTTCCGTTCAGCATCGGCGCGGGGAAAAAGCTCCTCCGCCGAATTCTCATCTAATAAAGCGTTATAAATATCCTGTCTCGTCATGGAACCCCCGGTTGTCCTTATGAAAACTTCGCTTCGCGGAATGGGCTGACATCTTAACCTACGCGCGAACATCTCCAAAACAGAAAACCTTATGAATCTATCGCCTTCTCATCCACGGGCCTGTCCGCGGTCTTCGGCGAAGGCGGATAATAATTAACGGTTCGCCCCCCGGTGAAAGAGGATTTCCCCTGCAGGGATACAACCCCGGCCAGGACACCCGGAAGGGCGGAATTCCGGCTCCCCAGGACGCTTTTCAAGCCGGGCCCGCTCTGGAAGGGCTTTCGTTAACACAGCAAAACTCATTATTTTTTATATTCCGGCCTCGGAACATATTTTGTATGCAGCAGGTGATGCGCCTTTTCACTCAAAGGCCCCTGCAGGAACTCGGCGTAAAGCTGTTTAATATAAGGATTCTCATGGCTGTAACGCACGGTGCACTGTTCATCATCCTCATACAATCCTTGAGCCCTGGCCGCCCGCACTTCGTCGTTCACGCCATAAGGCTGACCGCCTCCTCCGATGCATCCGCCCGGGCACGCCATGACCTCAATAAAATGGTATGGAACCGGCTCACCGTTCTTGAGCGCCGTCCGGACTTTATTTAACACGTATTCCACATTTGCTAACCCGTGCGCCACCGCGATCTTCACCTCGGTGCCGTGAATGGAAACCGAAGTTTCCTTCACCCCTTTCAAGCCGCGGACATTACGGAAATTGACATCTTTCAGGTTCTCCTTGGTGATAAAATAATACGCCGTCCGCAACGCGGCCTCCATGACACCCCCCGTGGCGCCGAAAATGACCCCGGCCCCGGAATAATCCCCCAGGAGATGGTCCGGGTCTTCGTCCGGAAGCTCACGAAAATCAATCCCCATCTGTTTAATCATGCGGATCATCTCCCGCGTGGTCAAGACGACATCCGTGTCCTGGAAGCCGGAGGCCGACATATCATGGCTGCGGGTGATCTCATATTTTTTGGCGGTGCAGGGCATGATCGACACCATAAAAATCTTGGCCGGATCAAGGCCTGCCTTCTGCGGGTAATACGTCTTCGCCAACGAACTCAACATGGCCTGAGGAGATTTGGCCGATGAAAAATGCTCTATCATGTCCGCTTGAAATTTCTCCATAAAATCCACCCAGGCCGGACAACACGTCGTGACCAGGGGAAGCGGCCCTTTTTTGTAAAGGAAGCGATCCACAAACTCGCTCGCCTCCTCCATAATAGTGACATCCGCGGAGAAATTCGTGTCAAAAACCGCTTTAAATCCCATCCGTCTCAACAAAGCGTAAATTTTCCTGGTCAGGTTTGTCCCCGGAGGAAACCCGAACCCCTCGCCCAGAGCGACCCGCACGGACGGGGCAATCTGAACAATACAGATTTTATCGGGGTCCTGCAGGGCTTCCCAAACCCGGGCTGTCTGGTCATACTCAAAAATAGCTCCGGTCGGGCAATGGGCGGAACACTGACCGCAGCGGACACAGGGCGATTCGCTCAAAGAGATGTCCCCGGTCGGGGCAAAACGGGTGCTCGCCCCCCTTTCCAGAAACGATAACGCCCAAACGTTCTGGGCTTCCTGGCAAACGCTCACGCAACGGCCGCATTTGATACATTTGCTCGGTTCCAGGACAAGGGTCCCCGTGCTGACATCTTTGGGGATCTTCTGAACAATTTTTTCAAAAGTCTCCTCCCGGATCCCGAAATCCGCCAGGATAGTCTGCAACTCGCAATTCTTATTCCTGCCGCAGGTCAAACAGTCATTGGGATGAGTGGATAAAATCATTTCAACGACCGTGCGCCGCACCGCCACGATCTCGGGATCGTGGGTGATAATATCCATCCCGTCTTCAATCGGCGTACAGCACGCCCGCAGCATCTTGGCGGACCCTTTCGCTTTGACGACGCATATCCCGCAGGCGGCCGTCGGTTTAATGTCGGGATGGTAACACAACGTCGGGATCTTCACCTGAATACGTTCAGCCGCTTCCAGGATTGTCATCCCGGGTTCAAATTCCACCGGCATATTATTAATAACAGCTTTACCCATATTCTCTCCTTCTACCCGGATTTCCCGGGCCTATCGGTCAATCGCTTTAAATTTACACACTTCATAACACTGCCCGCAATGAATGCATTTCTCCTGATGAATCACATACGGCTCATCCCGGCTGCCGGTGATCGCCCCCTCAGGGCAATGACGCAGACACAGGCCGCAACGCTTGCAACGCTCGTTGACAATGACATAGTGATACAACCTCCGGCACTTCCCGGCCGGGCAGACCTTATCGTGCACATGGCGGTCATACTCCTCTTTAAAATACTTCAGGGTGGACAAAACCGGATTAGGCGCCGTCTGCCCGAGACCGCAAAGAGACGCCTTCTGCATGGCCTGAGCAAGCCGACGCAGTTTTACGATGTCCCCGTCTTCGGCCTTCCCTTCAGAAATTTTCTCTAAAATTCCGAGCATCTGGATTCCTCCGATCCGGCACGGAGCGCATTTCCCGCACGACTCGTCCACGCAAAAACCCAGATAAAATTTGGCAATGTCGATCATACAGTCATCTTCGTCCATGACGATCATCCCGCCGGACCCCATAATCGAGCCGAGCTTCTGAAGATTCTCGTAATCAACGGGTGTATCCAGAAATTGCACCGGGATCACACCGCCCGACGGGCCTCCGGTCTGCATCGCCTTGATTTTTTTATCATTCAAAATCCCTCCCCCGATATCAAAGACAATCTCCCGGATCGTCATGCCCATCGGGACCTCAATCAAACCGGTATTTTTAACTTTCCCCGTCAGGGCGAACACCTTGGTGCCTTTCGACTTCTCTGTGCCGATCGAGGCGAACCAACGGCCGCCTTTATGGATAATGGCCGGAATATTCGCCAGCGTCTCGACATTATTGATAACCGTCGGCTTGCCCCAGAGCCCTTTAACCGACGGATAGGGCGGGCGGGGAACCGGGCAGCCCCGCTTGCCCTCGACAGAAGCGATCAGCGCCGTCTCTTCGCCGCAGACAAACGCGCCGGCCCCCAAACGGACTTCCAGATCAAAGGAAAAAGATGTCCCGAGGATATTCTGCCCCAACAACTGCTTCCCCCGTGCCTGCTCGATGGCCTTCGCCACCCGTTTAATCGCCAGCGGATATTCCGCCCGGATATACAGGAACCCTTTCGTCGCCCCGACCGTGTACCCGGCAATCATCATTCCTTCCAGCACAGAATGCGGGTCCCCTTCCAGGACACTGCGATCCATGTAAGCGCCCGGATCGCCTTCATCGCCGTTACAGATAATGTATTTCTGGTCCGCCTCGATTTTTTTGGCAAAATTCCATTTCATCCACGTCGGGAACCCCCCGCCGCCTCTCCCTCTCAGGCCACTGACTTTCAACTCCTCCACCACATCGTCCCCTGAATAATCTTTCAACACCTTTTTTAAGGCGGCGTAACCGTCGTGTTCCATATAATCCTCAATACTTTCAGGATCAATCACCCCGCAGTTCCGCAGCACGATCCGCACCTGTTTTGGGGAAACCGCCATGATATACTTTTTAAGCGCTTCATGGGACGGATCCGCTTCCACAATATGATGCTGTAAAATTTCAAGCGCCACCGACGGATTCACATTGCCGTACAGCACCGGCGGCCCGCCAGCGGACGAGACCTCCACCAAAGGCTCGACAAAACACATCCCGACACAGCCGGTTTGGGCCAACGCGACGTCAAGCCCCCGGGCGGCGATCTCTTTTTCCAACGCGGAAAAAACGTCTTTCGCCCCGGCGGCAATCCCGCAGGAGCTCAGGCCTATGGTCATTTTGTTACTCTTTTTATTTTTTGCGGTATGCGCGTCTGCAGACCGGACAGGAAATTTCATAAATTTCACCTTTCTGCTGGAATTTCAGCTTTATTCATACTTTGCCAAAATATCAACAATATCGTTCTTATTGACCTTCCCATATATTTTATCGTCAATCATCATCACGGGAGAAAGACCGCAACAGCCCAAACACCGGACGGCCTGAAGGAAAAATTGCCCGTCTTTTGTCGTTTCCCCTTCCTTCACGTGCAAAACATCTTTCAGCTCCTGGAGAAGGTCAGCCCCCCCCTTCAAATAACACGCGGTTCCGATGCACACGGAAATTAAATGCTTGCCCGGCGGAGTCAGCTTAAAATAATTATAAAAAGTGATCACTTCATAGATGCGGGCCAAGGGAATGTCCAGAATACGGCTCAGTTCAAACGAAACCTCCCGCGGGACATAGCCATGGGTGTTCTGGATCTCATGCAGGATCATGATCAGGTTGCCGTCCATGTCCTTCCATTTTAAAACGATATCGGTAATCCCCCGGACAAACTGACGGTGTTCATCGCCGGAACGGCGGATAAACATCTGCACGACTTTCAGCAAGCGCTCCGGAGTCACCGGTTTCTCTAGCACCATTTTAACCGGCAGATGCTGCTCATCCGGCTTCAGTTCAACAGGGAAACTCTTGTCCCGTTTTGCCCCCGTAATCATGATCACCGGGATATCCTGGACCGCCGCGTCCAAAGCAAACGCCTTGGCGGTTTCCGCCCCTTCCGTTTCATACGTCATCATCATGTCCAGCAGGACCAGGTCCGGAGAGCTCTCTTTCACTTTTTGAAATCCCTCCAGGCCGTTCGTTGCGGAGAGCACCTCGTATCCGCTGGATTCCAGCAAAAGCGTGGTGGCCTCCAAGAAATCCTGGTCATCATCAATAAGCAGAATTTTGTTTTTCATAACTGTCCTCTTCTATGGTTATTTTTATGCTGCCGGAATCGTAAAGCGAAATTGATTCCCGTCCAGCCCGGGTTCAACGGTTAATGTCCCGCCATGCCGCTGAATAATCTCTTTCGTGATAAACAGCCCGATCCCGGTTCCTTTTACTTTTTCCATGCCCCGGTAAACCACCCGGGAAAATTTTTTAAACAGCTTCTGCACGTCGACTTCCGCGATAGGCATCCCGTCGTTATAAACAGTGACTTCCACGCCGTCATCCAGGGCGTGCGCCCGGACCCGGATCTCCCCGTTTTCCTTCCCGTATTTCACCGCATTGCTCAGCAGATTGTTAATGACAATCTGCATCAGGCCGGGGTCCGCATGGATCATCAGGTCCTCGGGGACGTCACAGGATATCTTCATCTTCTTTTCGTCGGCCTGCTGCGTAAAGGTGTCGATCGCGCTTTCCAGGACATGCTCTTTGAGCAGAACATTCTGTTTGTCGATCGTCATTTCGTCTTTCTCGATACGGCTGAGGTTCAGGAAATTCTTGACCGTGATCGCCAGATAATCCAGATTCCTGGCCATGGACTTTAAAACGCGGCTTTGCTTTTCGTTGACCGGCCCCAGAATGCTCTTTTGCAGCAAATACGTATTGAGGACGATCGAGGACAGAATCCCCTTCAGCTCATGCGACACAAACCCTATCAGATCAAGGTATCGCTTGTTCAACACGGCCAGTTTATCGTTGGTCTCCGCCAGCGTCTTCTCCCGCTCCGAAAGTTTTTCAATCATATCATCAAAAGCCACAGTCAATGTCCTGACCTCCCGGATGTTGGAGTCAGCCGGCACAGGGGTCTTCATGTCTCCCTGGGCGATCTTCTTGCTCTTGGCTGCCAAGGCGGTCAACGGCCGGATCATAACATTTGTCAGCAGAAACGAAACGCCCAGCGTGGGTAAAGCCGTCAACAGCAGAATAGTCAAAAGGCTCAAAAACATCTGGTTCTGAACCGCGACAAACGGTTTTTCGAGGATCCCGACGTAAAAAATACCGATGATCTTTCCCTCGATATTCTTGATCGGTTCATACGCCGTTAAATACCAATCAGTGACCACAAAAGCCCGGTCGCTCCAGGTTTCTTCCCGTTCCACAACTTTATGGTACACCTCCGCAGAAACTTGCGTGCCGATGGCCCTGCGTCCGGCATCATCCAGGACATTCGTCGTGACACGGATATTATCCTGGAAAATCGTTACGGTTCCGACACGTTTGCCATCGTACCTCTCCCGGTCAAAAACCGCATCGTTGATCCGGTCAATCAAGGTAAAATTTTTATTAATAATCCAGCCGCCGCACAGGACCTTATCCACTTGCCCTTGCGGGCCCAAAAACGGCCGCGCATATTCGAGCCCCAGAGCCGTATCCAAAACCTTGCCGTCAGAATCTCCGGCTGCGGGGGCCAGGGGACGGATGGGAATCGAAAAGTCCTGGGGCTGCTTTTTCAATTCCTCCGCAGATAACACCCGGGTCCCGCCCAAGGACCGGCCCTCCCGGAACGCGGTCCGGACAATCTCGCTGGAAAACGCGGGGGCCTGGGCGCGGTCCACCCAGTACAAATAGTCCAACTGCAATGTGTTTTTTAACGCCTGAATATCATCATCCTTTTCAATCAGGGCAAACGTCAGCACCATTGTTTTCAGATAATCCTGATAAACACTGCGGACCGTTTTTAATTTCAGGTGGACCTCTTTTTGCGCCTCCCCAATGATAGACGTCTTAAGCACAAAAAAACTGTACAGGGACATGCAGACGCCCCAAAAAACAATTAACGCCAGCAAAAGCAGGACAATATATGTTCTCAGGCGGATAATAGCCTTCATGCTATCCCCCCCCGATTGTTGAGAACGTTAACAAAGTACAGCAGGAATTCCAGCTCAACCATTAAATTCACATCATGAATCACGCAGGGCCGATAGGACATCAGGTGAACCGGGGCGAAATTCAGAACCCCCTCAATCCCTCCCCGGATCATGACATCCAAGACCCGTTGTGCCGCATCAGCCGGGACCGCAAGGATACCCACCTTAATATCCCGGCTGGAAATATACCTCTCGCATTCTGAAAAAGGATAGACCGGGATATTCCCCCCGGTCCCGCATTTTCCCGGATCTATATCAAAGCCCGCCTTTATATGGATCCCTTCTGTTTCAAACCCCTTATAGTTGCTCAGGGCTATTCCCAAGTGACCCATGCCGGCTATTATAACATCCTGTCCGGGATGGGACCCGAGAATTCTCTGAATTATATTCAGAAGATCCGGAACGCTATACCCGCCTCTTTTATTCCCTGTGATACCGAATAACGAAAAATCCTTGCGCACCTGCGCCGAGGTAATTCCGATCGCATCTGCCAACTCATTGGAATAGACCCGCTCGGAGCCGGAGGTCAACACTTTCTTCAGCACATATTTATACTGAACCAGCCGGGGAATGCTGTTTTTATTAATACCCGTAATTTTTTGCGGCACAGCCATTTTACCGGCCCCTTTTTGTGAAAGCTATCACATAAAACTACAAAAAAAGAAACCGCTTTTTGACATATCGGTTTCTTCTATTCTATGTCAAATCAAAGGGATAACCCCCAGCGCAAGCTCTGGATTCCATGAACCGCGGGAAGCTGCGGAGTATTCAACCCAGATCCTTCGACTCGTTCGCTTGGCTCTCTCGCACTGAAGGATCAATTCGCATTTCAAGTTTACACTCCCTTGGGTTGTGTAAACTCAATATGCATGGAATAAAAAGTTTGGTATTAGGATACCTTATTTTTAGAAAATTGCAACAAGAATATATCAGTTATATTTCAGGCATTCAATATCCCTGATCGGGTCACCTCTGCTGCAAAAATGACGCCAAATTGGTTTTCTGGCGGACAAACCCAATTTATGCCGGATATTTTTTCGATGACTTTCTATCGGGTTAAAAGGCAGCCTCCACAGGAAGGCCATCTCTTTACCGCTTAATCCGTTTTTAATCATGTGACAAATTTCAATTTGCCCAGCATCGTTTCCCGGCCGACACCCGTTAACTGTTCCCTCGCCCGGTTCCAGGCAATCACGATTTTGTCCCGGTCAATGACAAAACACGGATCAGGGAGATAATCCACCAAGGCGGAAAGCATCCTGGTATCCGCCCGGGCCCATGTCTTTTCCCGGCTTTTGGGGCAATGACTCAAGCATAGGCATGTAGTATCCTTACCTAAGGGGAGGCGATGGGGTGAGAAGCCTGAACATTATACAGCGCATTAAAAAGAAGGACATCAACATATGTTTGAAGCAGCGCTTGGGCGGTTTCCTCCTCCACCAGGGCCCCCGCCTTTTCACGGTAATAATGACGTATCTCCTGGAAGGAAGCGCCCCGCCCGGGGGGGAACACATCCTGAATGTGACCTATATCTTCTTTCAGGCGGCCCAGCGTTTCCTTGGGGATTCCCATCGAATCACAATAGATTTCCACCCACCGTAAATATTCCCCCAAGGGCTGCTGCACAGCTTCCGCTTCGCCTTCTTTCTGAATCGTGCTGAGGACCCTTTCGCTTAAAACAAAAGCGTGCCCCTGATAGCCCGTCTTGAGCATCTCTTCGCAAGTGCGCCGTTCCTCGGGGGTCATATCCTCTCTTTTACGCAATAACTGCAGCCCCTGGTAAAACTCCCCTCTCTGCATCAAAGCCGCCGATTCCTTAAAAACCTTGGCATACGCGCTTTCGGAACGGGAGGCTTCTTTCAGCCGGCCCAGCTGCGTGAGTCCGCTCACGTGAGTCATGGTCAGCCAATGAAAAACGCCAACCACAATCGCCAGGGACACAACCAAGGTAAATCCGAGCCGTTGTTTCGTCACGGCAATAAACGGAAGCCCTTTAATATTCATCCCCTCCCATATTTTCTTGTTAAGAGAGCGCATTTTGAAAAACACCAAAATATTGAGGCCGGGGAAAGCCATCAACACCGTCCACACAACCGGCGCCAGGGACGTGTTCCCGTGTTTATAAAGGCCGCTTGCCAAGGAATAAGAATAGATAAGCAAATTAACAACAATAAAAGCAAAAGAAACGGCCAAGACCGGGAGTTCCGAAGCGCGGAACCCCCGGATGACAGCAAAGACCAGGAGCCCGGCGGCAAAGGCGCTATATAATAAAAATGATTTCAAAAAATTAATCCAAACTTCAAGATAGCTATCCTTGTCCCGTGATGACTGGTTCATCATTCCCCCTCCTCCATGGCGCCCCTGAACATCATCCAAACAGCCGGGAAGGCCTGCGCCCGGCCTTTCGGCGAATAATACTTCATGCGGCCGAAAGCCGCCACTTCGCTAAACCCCTCGCTTTTCAGCGCCGTTAACAAAGACGGCTGATAAGGATTCACGAGCAAATTTTGAGGCCGGCCCCAGTTATCCAAAACAATCATCACGGGGCCGCGATGCCCCCTCAACAACGCCTCGCGGGACTCCTCCTGAAAGGGCCAATAAACAATTTGCCCCCCGAACTTTTTAAATTCAATGCCGGTATAATAGCGGACCAAATCCGGGGACGCGGCGACAATGAGCGTGTCCCTGGTCACCGTCTTTTTTATCTCCTGCGCCGCCGCCTGAAATCCGACATAAAAACGGTTTTCTTCTTCCAACATGGACGCCAGACGGGGAAAAGCCAGGACACCATAACCGTAAACATAAAAAACAATCGTCACCAGGGCCCATTGCTTCCCCCGGGCAGAAGGAAAAATGCTTTGCGCGCCCTGATACAGCCCGAAAGACAACAGCACCAACAGCGCGGGGAGATAAACCAGGCTATAGCGGGTAATTTTCTCTGCGGCCAAGGAAAACGCGACGGCAAAAACGAGAACCCAGAGGACCAAAAGCAGGCAGGCCCGCCGGTCTTTTTTCCAGGAGAAAAAAATGCCGATCGCGCAGAACAGCAGGGCAAACGGGAACTCCAGCAACGAAGGGAGATCCCTCCCATAAAACCACGGCGAAGAATGGCTGGACGTGTTGATGGCAAGCGCCGACACGTTCCCCCATATCCTCCCCAACTGGACATAATTGTTCACCAGAAGCCCTGACACAACAGACAGGATGATCCCCAGCGGGAGAAAAACTTTTCGCAGCCGCTGTTTTATCCCCTGCGTTTCAAAGCTAAAAAGATAAAACAGAAAAACAAGCGGGATCACCAGAAGCGCCGACCATTTGAGGAGGATCGCCGCGCATCCGGCGAGCCCGACTTTCAGCCCGGAACAGGACGCCTCCTCTCGCCTCGCCTGAATAAGCTCGGAAGCCAGCCATATCACGGCCACCATCAGCAGCCCGTCGATGAGAATTTTAGGAGAAAATTTAACATATGCGCTATTGGACGCCAGCAAAACCGCGCTTAAAAATCCCACCACGGCGTTGAACAGGCGTTTCCCCAAAACGTAGACCGCCGCGATCCCCGACAAGCTAACCAGCACGGTGATGAAACGGCATCCGGCGAGGGAAGGCCCGAACATGTTTCCAAAAGCCAGGATAGCCGAAAACAGCGGCGGATGCGTGTTGATAATCTCCCGGGAAAAAATAACGGAAGGGTCCTCCGCAATACGGTGCGCATACCAGGCATATTCAGCCTCATCGATCCATAAACGTTCCGAAAATCCGTACCGCAGGTTTAAATGAAGCGACATCAGCAACACCGTGCCCAGCAAAAACAGAAGAACCCGCTCTTTTAAAATTATGCTTAATAATTTCATCGCCCCATCGTTCCCCGGCTGCTAACGGCTCATTCTTCCGTGTAACCAAGACATTCGCACTGCGGGCCGGAAAGGATGTTCCATTGAAAAGAATATCCTGGGTAACCGTCTTCCTTGCATTTCACCTGACATTGATGGGCCCGCGCCTCGGACTCCGTGTTTTTCTTATATGCAAAATGCAGCAAATACAGGATCATCGGCACTAAAATAACAAACAAAATAATCGTTCGGATAGATGCCGTTTCAAATTTTTTCTGCATATATGCCTCCCTTTCCTGATTTAAAAACCGTTAAATGGACAGGCCCCCTAAGGATACCCGCCACAATTCCTTTATTGTATCAAGCCGTTCCTGATATACAACATCATATCAAAAAACAAAATACCCGCGGTTCGAGTCCTATTTTACTATAATTCCAGCGGCTTGGCTATGGAAGCAAGGAGCAGACAGAGCGGGAAGGCCGGTTCAAAATGAAAAAGCAGGCGTCGGCTAACGCCTGCTTGAAAGAAGATAGGTTTTTCGGAAGCCCGGGATATTGGGCGGCCGGTTGTCCCGGAAGCCAGTCCCAAACGGGCATCAGCCGCGGGCTACCCGTTCTTTTTCTGCTCTATCTGGATATCTTCGGGGAAAGGATGCCCCTGCCCTTGTTCACAAAATTCCTTAAGACTCAGCATAAAAAGCGCCCACTTCGTATTAGACTGCGCGAAAAAGGCAGACTGTTCTTCCCAGCCTGATTGAGCGAAAAACAAATCTGTTCCCCCGTCCTGATCTTCCATCTCAAATGTTACGATAGTGTTTTTCCATTCCTCAATCCCATCAACACACTTCCATTTAATAAACTCATCCGGGATTAACTCCAGCACTTCCATCACCGGCCCCTGATCCGGGAACCGGAATGTTAATTGTTTCCCTTCCTCACTCACCCCGTCAACATGGATAGTCCACCATCCTTTTAAGCCGTCACGCGTGGAAACGGCCTGAAATACTTTTACAGCCGGAGCATTAATGCTGATCCTGTGAACAATGTCTGTCATGCCATGACCTTTCTTTGAACGATTTTCAAACCTTGCGCTCTTATCCTGACGCGCGATTCCCTGTTGTTCTATTCTAACGTGACCACTCAAACATGCCGGGGCCCGCATCCGAACGTCATGGACCCCTTCAACGACTCAATTGAATGAAGCAAGTTTAGCATAGAGTTGCCCTGTTTCAAATCAGTTTTTTCCTTAAGCTGGCAAAATAATCTTAAAACGGATCTCCGGGTAAAGGCCCAGGCCCCAGCTTCTTTTCTCCCAGGTAATAAGCATAACATATCACACCCTTAATCCCCAAGAGGGGAGCGCCCTTTTTTTAATAAACCGTCATTCAATCCCAGGCGCTTGCATATAGCCCCGGGAGACCAATTGTTCCGCCAAAACCTGCGCGCAAATTTGATGCCCTGTCTTGTTCCAATGGGCACCGTCAATCCGGCAATTCTGCCCCTGGTGTTCTATTTCTCTGATGGCCTTCGGCACGGTTTCAATAAAATCGACCTGATTTTTTTCAAAAATCAACCTAAAATAGGGCATCCCCGCTTCACTCTGATCAGCCGTAAAAGCCACAAAAGGGACAGAGCCCATTGTCTGTTTCATCCACCCTATCAATATGCTTGTTGTTTTAACCGCGTTCAGGAAATCCTGCCGGACAAATTGTTCAGACAAATGTTCTTCAAATTCAGACCAATTCTTTCTTGTCATATTTGCTGCGATATTCGTGATTCTATCAAACACCCAGTAATACAGCCTGAAATGCGACAGGAAATAGTGGGCCCCCGAAGGGTGAGCGGGAAACAGCTTTTGAATCTTTCCATCCCGGAGATAAGGCCTTAATGTCCTGGTGTTAAAAAATAAACTCTGGCTCTCCATTTCCCAGGAATTATCAATAAAGTCATTCGTGCAGACCTGCAATAG
>JAGOJP010000152.1 GCA_017995055.1 Candidatus Omnitrophota bacterium | reverse complement strand
AGGGGAGTGAGCCCAAGCGAACGAGCCGAAGGATGCTGGTTTTAAATACACGACCCCAGGGAGTGTAAACTAGACATGCGAATTGATCCTTCAGGGGAGTGAGCCCAAGCGAACGAGCCGAAGGATGCTGGTTTTAAATACACGACCCCAGGGAGTGTAAACTAGACATGCGAATTGATCCTTCAGGGGAGTGAGCCCAAGCGAACGAGCCGAAGGATGTGGATTTTATACCCCGCAGCTTGCTGCGGTTCATTGAGTCCAGAGCCGGCTCTGGGGTTTATACCTTTGATTTTGCCGTCCGGCGCGGGAAATTTTTTGTGCTAGACTCCGCATTGACAGGCCTTGTTCCCGCGGGTAGGATTGTGTTGTATGGCTTCTTTCATTGTGACCCAGTTTTCTGTCCGCTTTTACGGGGATTTGAATGATTTTCTTCCCCGGGACAAACGGCACCGTACGTTTCCGGTTACCGTCAAGGGGCGGCCTTCTGTCAAGGATGCGGTTGAAGCCCAGGGCGTTCCGCATCCGGAAATCGATATTATCCTTGTGAACAGGCACTCAAGGACTTTTGGGTATCATATGACGGCCCGGGACCGGCTGTCCGTTTATCCGGAAGGGTTTAACGTTAAGGTGTCTCCCCTCATACATCTGCGGCCCCGGCGCTGTCCGGGCCGGTTTGTGATCGATTCGCATTTGGGAAAGCTGGCCCGGCACATGCGTTTGCTGGGATTTGATTGTGTTTATAAAAAGGATTTCCCTGACGCTGAGATCGTGCGGATCGCTGCAGAGGAGGACCGCATCGTCCTCACCCGGGATGTCGGCCTTTTGAAGAACCGGTCGGTCCGGTCCGGTTTATGGGTCCGGTCCCCCGATCCCCGGCGTCAGTTGAAAGAAGTGTTGCAAAAATACCGCCTTGTTCCCCGGATCCGGCCTTTCCGCCGTTGTCTGGAATGCAACGGCCGCATCGTATGCGTGGCCAAAAAAAATATCGTGGAGCAGCTTCCGGACATGGTGAAACAGGCGTATTCCCGATTTTATTCCTGCCAGTCGTGCCGCAAGGTGTATTGGAAAGGGTCGCATTATGACCAGTTGTCCGGATTGATCAAGAGCGTCCGGGCGTCCTAATCCCCGGCATGGGAGGGATCTGCCCCGCGCCGCAACGAATCAGGACAGGTGTTGTGGGCGGGCAGGGGATGCGATATAATACGGCCTATGGATCAGCCTTCCTTGCCAATGTTCTCTTTTCCCGAGGTGCGGGTGGTTGAGGCTTCCGCCGGCTCCGGGAAAACTTACGCGCTCGCCCAGCGGTATGTTCAATTGCTCCTGGCTTGTCCCGGAGGCTTCCAGAGGGTTTCGTTACGGAATATCCTGGCGATTACTTTTACCAATAAGGCGGCTTTTGAAATGAAACGCCGCATCCTGGATTTCCTGAAAAAAATGGCGCTGGATGAGCTCCCCGCCGGTGAAGAGGAGTCTTTGCTTAAACCTTTAAGCCTGTCCCGGGGGGAGGCCCGGGACAAAGCGTATGCGATCCTGGAGGCCCTCGTTCACCAGTATAATTATTTTCAGGTGCAGACGATCGACAGTTTTATTAACGCCCTTTTGTCGGGATGTGCGTTTAAAATCGGGTTATCGGCTCATTTTAAAATCAAAACCAACGCTTTCGAATACGTGGAATACAGCCTGGACCAGATGGTTGACCGGGCGCTGCAGGACCCGGGCATCCGAACGGTTTTTGAGAAGTTCCTCTACCAGTATATTTTCCTTGAGAATAAATCCAGCTGGTTTCCTAAAAAAGACATTCTGGCCCTTTTATCCGGACTGTATCAACAGAGCAACACTTACGGGCAGGAGTTCCAGAATTCCGCGCTGACGGACCAGGAACGGCTGAAGCATAAAAAGGACATCCTGGGTTTGATGCGGGAGCTTCAAGCGCAGGCCGGGGAGGCGCTTGACGGCCGGTTTTTAAAGAGCCTGGAAAAATTTTTGGCCCAATATCAGAGAGGATTTGATTTTGACCGGGTGTCAGATTTTTTTGCCCGGGACGAACTCCCGGTTAAAAAAAACGCTGCGCCTCCGGATCAAGCTTACCGTCTTTGGGACGATATCCGCGCGCGTCTTAAGGCCCTGTGCGAGGAAGAAGCCTTAACGGTCTTTGACCCGTATATCGAAATTTTTCGGCATATCAAAGAGGATTTTGAGCAAAAAGCCCGGAAGGACGATCTGCTGTTCCTGGAGGAACTGAACAAAAAGGCGAGGGCCCTTTTTGACGACGGGGCCGTAACCGTCGAAGAGTTGTATTACCGCCTGGCGACCCGGTTTCATCATTATTTGCTGGATGAATTTCAGGACACCAGCCTCCTGCAGTGGAGCAACCTTAAGATGATGGTTGAGGAGGCGTTGTCAACCGGAGGGTCCTTGTTTTACGTGGGAGACAAGAAACAGGCTATTTACGGCTTCCGGGGCGGGGAAATAAGATTGTTTGACGCGATTCAGCGGGAGTTCGCGCATTTTAACGTGTGCCGGGAACAACTGGCGTATAATTACCGCAGCCAGAAGGCGCTTGTGGACTTTAACAACCGGATTTTTTCTCTGGAAAACCTGCGCCGGTTTATCGCCGCCAAGGAGGAGTTTGAAGAGGAGAAAAAAAAGACCCCGGTTATTTTTACGGACAGGGAATTCCAGATGCTGGAGAATGTGTATGGCTCCAGCCGGCAATCGCATATCCCGGGCCGGGAGGCCGGGGTGGTACGCGTGGAAATTGTCGTAAGTGACCGCAAAGAAGAACGGGAGTCGATGATCCGGGAGATGCTGATCGGGAGGATTGAAGACGCGCAGCGCCGCTTCCCTTTCAAGGACATCGCGCTTTTGACGCGGAGCAATGACGAAATTGAATTATTGACCGGCTGGCTGACGGAAGCCGGTATCCCCGTGCAGTCGGAACGTACGATGAATATCCGGGAGAACAGGATTGTGCAGGATTTAATATTCTTACTCCAGTTTCTTCATTCTCCCGTTGATAACGGCGCGTTTGCCAGAGTTGTTCTGGGGGACCTGTTTTTGGCTGGCGGCGCCCGCGAAAAAGAGGTTTACCAGAAATACCTCCTGGAGATCCGCGTGAGGATGCTCACGGAGAAAAATTTTGTCCTTTACCGGGATTTCCGGGAGAGGTTCCCGCAGGCGTGGGATGAATTGTTTGACGAGTTTTTCCGTCAGGTGGGGCTTTACCCGTTATACGAGCTGATGATCAGTATCCTGCATCGTTTTGACGTGTTCGCGCGTTTCCCCGGCCACCAGGGTTTTGTCATGCGGTTTCTGGAATTGATCAAGGAAGAGGAAGAAAATTATACGGATGGCGCTTCGTTTCTGGAAAAACTCGACGCCATGGAGAACGAGAAGCTTTACGTACATATGACGGACGCGAATGCGGTCAAAATATTAACGATTCATAAAGCCAAGGGACTTGAATTTCCGGTTGTCCTGATTCCTTTTTTGGGGATGAGGATCAAGGTCGGAGCCGGCGGCGGGATGGGGCAGTTGTCATATGTGCTGGATTTTAAGGAGCAGTATTTGCGGCTGTTGCGTATTAAAGAGAAATATCTGAAATTTTCCGGCCCGCTTTATGATATCTGGCGGGAGGAATATATCCGGGCGTTCCTTTTCGAACTGAACAGCCTTTATGTCGCCTTGACCCGGGCTTCGGAAGAACTTTATGTTTTTGTCCCCAATAGGACCGGAACCGGTTTTAACCCGGCGCAGTTTTTGTTTCCTGATGACTGTATGCAGGCGGGATCCCCTTTGCGGCGGGAGAGGAAGGCGGCCCGGACGGAGACGCGCATGCTTCTGTCC
>JAGOJP010000151.1 GCA_017995055.1 Candidatus Omnitrophota bacterium | reverse complement strand
GGTAAGTCACGGGCGGCGCGGGAGAAGAGTCCGGGGGATAAGTCACGGGCGGCGGAGTCAAAATCCCTTTAGGCAGCCCGGCGACAATGGTAAAACCTTCATAAGGGGCGTAATGATCCCCCTCAAGCGTGATCAACTTTTCATGCACGACCGAACTTCTGGCGTTGCTGAGCCGGGAGCCGCCCACCCCGGTATACGCAGCGAGCCTGATCTCCTCTTTCGGGACGGCTTCCGGCAAAAGCACAGAAACAAAGACATGCTGGATATTAACGTCCCACCGGGAACCGACGGCGTTCCAGTAAAGCTCGTCATGGTCATCCAGAAAAAGGACCGCCCCGCGCACCTGGTAAGCGACGACATAGCTCTGCTGTCCGGAAAGAGTCCGGTAAGGACTCCCGATCTTTATCCGCTTGAAATTTTCGCCGTTTTCTTCCGTATATTCCCATGGGTGCCGGTTTTCATCTTCGACGCTCAAAACATCAAACCGTATATCATAAGGACGGCCGTTCTCATCCTTATAAACTGTCGGGATATCCCGGTAAATACCATGTTTGGATTCATAACCAAAGTCAACGGCAATCTTCTCCCGCACGATGAAAGTGCTGTCTTTCTGCAAGGTTATTTCAATATTATAGTCTTCGATAACCCAGGCCTGAGCCGGGCCGCAGGCCACGCACAAACAAAAAACTGTTACTATCCATCCCCGTTTCAGCATCAGCCAGTCCCTTATGTCTCTTTCAGGTCAAGCTTCACCTGCGGCGCCTGCCGTTCCGTTCCGGGCGTGTCCAGCTGAAAAAATTCCCTTACCTGAAAATTAAAAGCGCCCGCGACGATGGAGGCGGGGAACATCTGGATCATCGTGTTGAAGTCCCGGACAACGGCGTTATAATAACGCCGGGCCGCCTGGATGGTTTCCTCAATCTCAATCAGGGTCGTATGCAGTTTCAGAAAGCTGTCGTTCGCTTTCAGGTCGGGATATTTCTCGACAACGGCGAACAAAGACCTTAACGTGTCCGTCAGAGAATTCTCGCTCTGCCCTTTCCGCGCGATCCCGTCCGCGCTCATCGCCTGCGCCCGCGCCTCGATGACAGACTGAAGCGTCGCTTTTTCATGGTGCGCGTACCCTTCAACGGTCGCGACGATATTCGGGATCACATCATACCGGCGTTTCAGCTGGACGTCGATGTCCGACCAGGCGTTGTCGCCCCGCACCTTCAACTGAACCAGGCCGTTATAAACGCTGACCGCCCAAGACACCAAAACGATCACAAGCCCTGCCCCTATAATTCCTAGCGCCATCCTCTCCCCTTTCTTATGGATCCATCTTTACCCCGGAATCCCGGGGACTCCTGATTTTAAAATGTCCGCGAGCCTGAACCGGCCAGTCCCTTGGAAAGCGACTGCAGAAGCATAATCTTCTGCCATATATTCCGCGACAGCCCGTGCGTCAGGGACTCAATGTCATTCACGACATCGACGATTTCCGTGTCAGGGAAATGCTGAACATATAACGCGGCAATTTTGCTGATCATGGCCAGCATCTCGCTGCAATAATTAAGGTAACGCTGCAGCTCGAATTCTGTCATCGTCCGCTGGGGCGACGATTTTGTCTTTTGATGGGTCCGGAGAAGAGACTCGGGGTCTTTGGTCAGCTGATGCATGTCGATCACGTGCGCCAGGGCCCGCAGTTCATGAAGCAGGGACAGGATTCTTCTTCTCTTTATTCTCGTCTCGAGCGTTACGAGGAAAAAAATGCCGATCCCGAGGAAAATCACATCATTAATGCCCGACTCCAAAACCTGGATAAATTCCCCCAACGTTAAAGGATGGTTGATCAGTTTCAGCGTCCCGGCGATCGGGACAAAACTCGCCACGATCAGCACCAGCAACGCGCCGATCAGGATGCGGAAATGCCACAAGGGCCTGGCCACCCAGAGGCTTCGCTCCTGGGCTTCCTGTCCTGTCTTATACAGTTCTTCGACGACTTTTGTGAGTCCTGCCTGAGGGAATCTTTCCCGGACTCTTCGGGAGAGGAGGTCTAACGCGACAACGATCTTTTCAGAATCCAAGTGGCGGTACATATCTATTCCAAATTAGGGTTGGATAGAATTTCATCATATTTACATTCTGTTGTCAATTATTAAATTGACGGGGCCCCTTAAGCCGGGAACCCGGGCCGCGTCCGTGCTGTTTTTCACCGCTCCCGGGACAAGCCATCCCGGGAGGCCTGGACAAAAGAACCTCTTTAAAATACCGGTTGACTGAACCTGGGAATGATTTTAAAATAACTCCCAACGCTTCCAGGCAACGGAACACCAAAGACAATTTTTCTATCCATGCCACTCAATTACATCCTCATTTTTTTTGTTTCTCTCTTCACGATCAGCCTGGAATTGTTTTTCACTCAAATTCTCAACTTGAAAACATGGAATCACGTGGTCTACATCATCATATCCTTCTCTCTTCTCGGCTACGGGATCGGGGCCAACGCCTATTTGCTGCAAAAAGAAAAAGTGACTCGATTCGATAAAAACCGGTTCCTGGGGATTAGCCTGCTGGCCTTATCCGGTTTAAGCATCGCCTCGACCATGATCCTAACTTATTTCCCGGTCCAGGTGGAATACATCATTTTTGTCATGAGTCAATTTAACGCGCTTTTCATGCTTCTTCTTTCGTACTGCGTCGTTTTAATCCCGTTTGTTATGATCGGATTTATCATCGTTTTCCTGTTCTCCTCCGCCCCGACGCGTAGCTACAAATTGTATTTTTTCGATTTAATCGGCGCGGCGACAGGAGCCTACTTGTTTTTCCCGCTCATCAACACTTTGGCGGTTTTCCGGTCCATACTTTTATTGTCTCTGATCATATTCTGCCTTGCCTTACCGCTTCTGTTCCCCCGCAGAAAAATTTTCGCGCTGCTCTGCGGAGCCTTGTTTTCGGGCTTGATCTTAAACGCGGCCCCGGAAGATATCCGTTATACCATTGATCCGTCCAAGATGGGGGAAGGCCGCCCGGCGTTTGTCCAGGAGAAAGACATTCAGTATCTCCATTCCGTCTGGCACCCGCTGGGACAAACAAACGTCCACGTCATCCTTGACGAAAAGGCCCGGCTGAAAGTTTATGAATCGGGGAAAGGCCCCCTTGGAAATCAACGTGGCTCCCCTGCCGGAATACGCGTATATATCGACAAATTATTTAGGAGGGGCGCCGATCTATAAGCTGAACCAGGAAGGGCTTGCCAAGCACCGCTCTCAAGTCAATCTTTTCAGCCAGGGGTTCGAGGTTCCGTACCTGCTTTATAAAAAACCAGCGGTTTGCATCATCGGCACCGGGGGCGGCCGGGATATCTTCATGGCCCAAACTCACCAGGCCAAAGAGATCGTCGGGGCTGAAATCAATCCCGCTATATATCAGATGCTCACTCCGGGAGGTAAATTCCATCACTATTCCGGCGGGGTTTACTCGGGGACGAACACCCGCATCTTTAATCTCGACGGACGGCACCTGGTCAAAACATTGCCCGCCTCCGGGTTCGACCTGGTGATTTTAAACGGGGTGGACACTTTTTCCGGGCTCTCCAACGGCGCCTACGCCTACGCCGAGAGCTACCTCTATACTAAAAACGCCGTCCTGGATTACCTCCGGATACTCAATGACCAGGGCACCATAAATTTTAACCGTTGGCTTTTCCGCCAAAAGCCCAGGGAAAGCCTGAGGCTGATGGGAATTTGCATGGACGCCTTAAGAGCCATAGGCGCGGACAAAGCCTGGGAACACATCATCATCGGAGAACACGAACGCTGGGCGTTAATCTTGATAAAAAAGACTCCCTTTTCCCCTGCCCAGCGGGCCGAGGTCAAAGAATACTTCCGCACACACAACACAACCC
>JAGOJP010000150.1 GCA_017995055.1 Candidatus Omnitrophota bacterium | reverse complement strand
AGTTTTGCGTAGCTTGTGGCCCTTTCTCGAAGCCAATCCGCATTACGCACAAGCGGCGATCATCGAGCCCATGGTCGAGCCTGAGCGCGCTATCCTTTTCCGCGTGCCGTGGGTCGATGACAGCGGCCGTGTACAAGTCAACCGTGGTTACCGCGTACAGATGAACAGCGCTATCGGTCCTTATAAAGGTGGCCTTCGGTTTCACCCTAGCGTCAATTTAAGTATTCTTAAGTTCCTCGCCTTTGAACAGGTTTTGAAAAACAGCCTCACAACGCTTCCCATGGGCGGCGGAAAAGGCGGGTCTGATTTTGACCCCAAGGGCAAGTCGGATAATGAAGTCATGAGGTTTTGTCAGAGTTTTATGAGCGAACTTTTCCGGTATATCGGGCCTGATACCGATGTTCCGGCGGGAGATATTGGAGTCGGGGGGCGCGAGATCGGCTACCTGTTCGGTCAATATAAGAGGTTGAAAAATGAATTCACCGGCGTCCTGACGGGTAAAGGGTTAAGCTGGGGCGGGAGCCTTATCCGTCCGGAAGCGACCGGTTACGGGTGCGTTTATTTTGTCGAACAAATGTTGAAGACAAAAAAAGAGGCGCTTGAAGGAAAAGTGTGCGCGGTGTCCGGATCCGGGAATGTCGCCCAGTATACGGCCGAGAAATTGTTACAGCTGGGAGCTAAAGTCGTAACATTTTCCGATTCAAACGGTTTTATTTATGCGGAAGACGGGATGGACGAGAAGGCCCTGAAATACGTGATGGATCTTAAAAATGTCCGCCGGGGACGTATTCAAGAATGCGTTCAAGGGTTTAAGTGCCAATATTTTGAGAAACAGCGGCCTTGGCAGGTCAAGTGCGATATCGCGTTCCCTTCGGCAACGCAGAATGAAATCTCCGGAGAAGAGGCCAAAACTTTGGTCAAGAATGGTTGCCTGGCGGTCGGTGAAGGCGCCAACATGCCCACGACTCCGGAAGGGATCACCGTATTTCAGAAGGCGAAAATTTTATATGCTCCTGGTAAGGCCTCCAATGCGGGCGGTGTGGCTACTTCCGGACTTGAAATGACCCAGAATAGTATGCGGCAATCATGGTCGCGAGAGGACGTTGACAAAAAACTTCATGATATTATGATCTCCATCCATGAGAACTGCTTGCGGTATGGAAAAGATAGCAAATATACCGATTACGTGAAAGGCGCGAATATTGCCGGATTTGTGAAAGTGGCCGACGCTATGCTGGAACAGGGGGTTGTTTAATAGGTCTCTATGTCCTAAAAGCCCTGGCCGGTCCAACATGGCCAGGGCTTTTTTTGTCCGCAGGCCCCGGGTGTTCATAAGACGTTTGTCGAGGAATGGTTTAGAGATGATATTCTCCGTTGGCTTCCGGCTGGTAAAGAATCCGTTTGATCCTGAGCTTTCTTAGGCCTGCCGGGACGGGCCATTCAATCACATCTCCCTCCTTATAGCCCAATAATGCGGTGCCAATAGGGGCTAAGACGGAAATTTTATGCTCTTGATAATTAGCGTGGCCCGGGAAGACGAGGGAATACGTTTCCTCGTCTCCGGTGTCCATGTCTTCGACGCAAACCATTGAGTTCATGGTTATGATATCCGGGGGAATTTCTTTCGAGTCTACGACATCAGCCCGGGAGAGCTCCTCTTCCAGCCGTTTCAGAAACACGTGGTCCTCGGTATTAAAATGCATTGTTTTTAAAAGGATATCTTGTAATCGCTCTTTGTCAAAGGGGGTTACAAAAATTTTACCTTGGGTCATGAAACACCTTATTTGTTATTTGAATTGCCGTGGAATGCTATGCGGGTTTCCCTAGAGTTCGACTCTGGCCGCTTGAGTCAGGATGTTGCAAAAATCAATTAAGACCGCATACGTTTTGTTAAGCTGTTCGCATAGGCGCTGATTCTCTTCCGCAGTCCTGTCCGGGGATCCTCGGCTTCCTTCCCCGGCGGCAGCTTTATGTTCCATGAGGATGGGCCGTAAAACGACATTCATGATTGTCAGAGCCAGAAACGCAAAGGTTAATCCCCCTCTCAGCTGGGTTTGCCCGATGGAAGGCCCGGACTTTTTTAAAATGTCCCGGATTTTTTCAAACAGGTCTCGGATGGAAACAAGTTCCGTGTCGGGACAGCGGGTGTGCGTGACGGGATGTGCCGGCAAAATTCTGGTCACGATTTCGACATAGGTTTCCCAAGCGACATGCGTCTCGTATTCTTTGACGTCCCATACGCCTTGAATAGCATTGACATAAGGTAGTTTTAAGTTAACGTTGATGATCATAATCCCCGGTCTTTTCATAACCCCGAAGGGCAGAATTCCACGGCTTTTAGCGTCGTGGATGAATGTAAAAATGCTCGAAGAGCGTCGAGAAAAGTCCGTAAAAATTAGATTAATAAAAGAGCCACGGAGTTTATCCGTGGGTCGCTCCTTCTATAACGACTATATCACAGGAAAATAAAAACTCAAGGGGAGGGGGGCCTTTCTGATAACGGTTGTCAGGATATGCTGGCCGTCGGTTTTCCTGGCCCCGGGTTGGGAACACCGGGAAGCGGCGGGGACATGCGCGGCCTGGCCCGGCGCGAGAGTAGGCCTGGCTGTCCGTGTCCCACAAGGGAACGTTGATTTTTTTATGCTGGCCGATATGCCAGTCTCGTTTTTCCATCCCGGCCCCATGGAGAACATAGGGCCGGGCCCCCCTGCGGTTTTAGCTGATTATTTAAAAATTTGATCCAAAATCCCCATGCCTTTTTCGATGAGCTGGTCTTCCAGGGACGGGGTTTCTTCCTGCCCGGGTTCTCCTGTCTGCCCGGCGTCCGTCTTCCCTGTCTCGGCCTCGGCGCCGGTCTGCTGTTCTTGAGGCAAGGCCTCTTCCCCGAGGACTTTTTTAAGGACGTCCCCTAGGGCCTCTTTCCCCTTATTCCGGATAGCGTTTTTAAAGATGTCTTCCGCAATCTTGAGAACATTAATGGTGGGAGGCTTATTCCCCTCTCCCAGGACGTGAATGGGGAGGGTGATCATTTTGTCTTCGTTGTAGAGGTATTCCATCTCGTCGATATTTTGCGTTATGGCCGCCGAGAGGTCTGCCGGAATTTTAAAGGGACCGTCCATCGTGTATTTAAGATCCCATCCGGCCTCGGATTTCCCGGAAAACAGGAATTCATCAGCTTCAATCTCCGCCGGATCAACGAGGATGTTCCCTCCGGCGATGGTGCCTGTGAAGGATATCTTGCGGATGTCCGTGTTCTTGTCTTGCAGTTTTGCTTTATACCGGTCAGGCAGGCCGGTATAAAGCCGTTCGGCGACATTGACATTGGGTAAAAAGTCGATACTGTCTAAAACCGTTTTCAGCACGTTCAGGTCTATGAGTTTGGCTTCTTGGACGTTCAGGGTCCCATTTCCCGTTATGGTGTTTAAATCTGCGACACGGCCGCGGGCCTGGAATGTCCCGGACACGAGGCCGGCCACTTTCACGGGGGCTTTTTGTTGATCCAGGGTTTTTGAAAGGTCGATCGTTTGAATTTCTGCCTGGGTTTCGAAAGTCTGGGAGGCCAGATAATCCTTCATGGCAAACTGGGCCGTGATTCGCCCCTGTCCCAGGGAAGCGGTGAGCGTGTCGACCGTAATATCCGAGGACGTGAACCGGAAATCGGCGGTAATGTCCTCCACGGGCGCGGCCAATTCTTTCATCTTGACGGTCCCGTTTTTAAGTGCGCCTTTCCCATCCAGGCTTATCAGGCCCTGGCTTCCCGCTTTGGCTTCGGAAAGGGAGAGGGTCAACACCCCTTGGAGCGTTTCCGGCAGAGGGGCGTCTTTAAGGGGACGCATCGCGGTTTTGAGCCGGTCCATAGACCATTGAGACAAATCCGTGCTTACGCTAGCGCCGGTCAGCTG
>JAGOJP010000038.1 GCA_017995055.1 Candidatus Omnitrophota bacterium | reverse complement strand
ATTATTACGGGATCAGCCGTATTTATGACAAGTCGTCCAGATTCCGATTTTTTATGCACGGCTCGACCATTCACGGCGTCCGCTATCTGGATAACCGCGCCCATATCCCGCTGGCGTATTATGCCCCGAACTCGCCGGTCGGCCGGGTGCTGCAGTCCCCGGAATTCCATTTTGACGATATCGCGAGCCTGGGGCTGGGAGTGGGGTCGGTGATGAGTTATTTCCGCGCGGGGCAGCGCGTGGATTCTTATGAGTTGGATCCGGAGATCATCCGGCTTGCCCGAACGTATTTTTCCTTTCTGTCCGGTTCCGGGGCGGAGATCCGTCATATCGTTGGGGACGCCCGGATTGAACTCCGGGACAGCGGGGGCAAACAGTATGATTGCATGATCATCGATACCTTCAGCGGCGATTCTGTGCCGGTTCATCTTATGACCTTGGAAGCGCTTCAGGAATACCGGGCGCACCTTAAACCGGAAGGGGTGTTATTGTTTCACCTCTCGAATCATTTTGCCGATATCCGGCGGATTGTGGCGGCCGAAGCCGTGAGTTTGGGGGCGCGGGTTGCGTTCCAGGAGGGCCAAAGGGAAGGGGAGGGGACGTTCTTCTCTAAATGGGCGGCGGTGACTTGGGATGAGGCGTGTTTCCGTAAACTGACGGAAGTGTTGCCATGGAGGCCCGTGTCTTTTCAGTCCGTCGATCCGGTCCGCCCCTGGACGGACCAATATTCCAATTTCCTGCCGGTCTTGAAATTCCAGCGGAAAAACTGGGCTGAATGAAACGGCCGTTCGCCCTCCCGGGGGTGCCTATGTCAAGATTTTTCCAGGATAAATTCCCCGACGGATTTTTTTAATTCTTCAGATAAGCGGGAAAGTTTTTGGGCCGACTCCACAAATTGTTGCGTGGAAGACAAAAAGTTCTGAGTCACTTCGGAAATATTCAATATGCAACTTACGGTATCAGAGGAAGCGGCTTGCTGCTCCTTGATGGTGAGCGCAATTTCATGCGCGGACGCGTTGGTTTCCTGCACTAACTCTAAAACTTGAGCCATTTGTTTAACAGAAGTACTCATGTCGTCGACGGCTAATTTCGTTTCTTCCTGAATTTCATCAATGATGGTTCTTATCTCATTGGTAGAGGAAGAAGACTTTGAAGCCAGTTTTTTAACTTCTCTGGCCACAATACTAAACCCTTTCCCCATCTCTCCCGCTCTTGCTGCTTCAATACTGGCATTGATCGCTAAAAGGTTTGTCTGGTCAACAACGTTGTCAATCAGTTCGGTGATCCTTCCGATATATTTCAACTTTTTCTCCAGATTGGCGACACGCGTATCGGTTTGAATCACCTTTTCATGCACCTCCTGCATACTTAAAAGTGTGTGTCCTGCAATTTTAGCCACGCCTGCCGCCTTTTCGGAGATATGGGAGGAGGAGTTGGCCAGTTCCTCGATCGTGGCACGGGCCTCTTCCACCGTCGCCGCCTGGGCTTCGGCGTCTGCGGCTTGTTTGTTCGCGCCGTTGTTAATGGAGGAAGCAAATTGGTTGATCATGAATCCGGCGTCCCGGATATGCAAAATGATATCTCTTAAGGTTTCAACAACCTTGTTATAAGCAGCCGCCAGGTCCTCAATTTCGTCACGGCTCTTGATGCGCACCGCCTTCGTCAAATTCTTCACTCCGATATTTTTTATCCCGTCTTTTAACTTTTCTATGGGATTTGTAATTGAAAGCGATATAAAGAGACTCAAAATGACCGCCACGATAATGCTCATAATCCCGACGGCAACAATAATGCTTTTTAATTGTGAAGCCTCTTTTAACAATTCACCGTCGGGAATATTTATCGCGGCGCACCAATTTAAACGCGGATAGGGAATATAAAACACGTGTTTTAAGATGCCTTCGAACTCATAGGCGCCCTCCCCCCGCTTCATTTGTATCATCTGATTTATTATGTTTTTTAACTTTTCATCCGGCGTTTGCTGTAGATTAAAACGCAAAATACGCTCTTTTTTGGGGACAGCCAGATAAAAACCGGCCTTGTTTATTAAAAATCCATAGCCTGTTTCGCCCGCCTTCAGTTCATCAATAAACGCAGTTATGGCGCTCCCTTTTATGTCCAGCGCAAGAACGCCGATCTTTTTGTCCTCTTTGGAGATTATTACTTTTGACATCGTTAATATCGGCGAGTCTGTCGTTTGATCAAGATACATATCGGAGAGATATACTTCTTTCCCCTGCTTATCCAGCGCGCCAAGAAACCATTCGGTTTGGGATTCATCTCTATTGACGTTTTCCGCATTATCGGAAGTGCTGAGTATCGATTTGCCGTCAAGAGATATTAAATGGATTCGGAATATGTGTGGCCGTTTGTTTATGTACTCTTGATATTCCTTGACGACATCGGAAAGACGGTTTCGCATATAGTCATTCAAGTAAAACGCTATCTGTGTAGTCGGTTTTGCCGACAATTCTTCCACGTCGCGAATACAAACTTCCAGGAAAGAATCCATTTGTTTTACGGATTTTTCAACGACGCCACTTAAGGACTGGGAAAACAGAGAGACGATTGCTTTGGAAGCGCTGGCGTAAGAGATATATCCCAAAGCACACAGGGGAAGGGAGATGAGGATTAAATAGGAAAGGAGCAGCTTAAATAATATTCGTGTCTTTTTAAGAAAAAACATGACACCCCTCTTTTCTGTTTTTGAAATCAAGAAACAAATAAATAGACGGCGCGATAATTATTCTCTATCTATAATTTCAAAACTATTTTGGAAATTTCCCGCCCGCACTTTCAACGCATCCTATTCAATATATCGCTCCTCGTAAAGACTTGCATGTAAAATTTTAACTTTTTTAACAACAGAACCATTCCTTGATTATAACGATATGGGCGGCTCGGAATGAAGCCCGGAAAAGGAGATGCGGATGTTAAGCCGGGTTTTATCCACCTTAGCAGAAGACAACGGACATGCCCTTGGGTGCATGCGCGGGGTTCACAAAGTTTTCCGTTTCGGGGATGTTTGCCTTTCTCATGACGCAGCCGATCCCGGCGGCGTAACTTGTTGCCATGTTGCGGGGAGTGTTAAGTCGTAACGTGATGAATCAGGTGCCCCGATAAGATTTTTTTGTTATCGCGGGCAAACCGCGGCCATGACAGTTCGTGGGAGTTTTGTTAATTTTTAAAATATAAAAAACGAAATTTTGTTAAATCCATGATTAAATATGGGTTATAATACTAAAAAAATTACCTCAAACACAGGAAGGAGAATGGTTATGAAGAAAGGCTGGGGAAAATTCTTTTGCGTTTTAACATTCGTTGGATGTGTGGTGTCCACGGCAGGAGCCGCCCATGCAGACTTTTTGCAAGATTTGGATGAAAGACTCGAACTTAGCGGCGACATCATGACGATGGCAACGTATCTGACGAATTACCGCGGGAAGGGAGGCGACGACGGGGCCATTATTACAAGGGCCTTGGTTGCTTTGGATTCCAAGATAACGGATACCCTTCTTTTAAGGAGCGAGCTTGGCTACTGGCAGAATTGGCAGCATTACCGGAAAACGTATCATGCTAGTGAATTAGAGGATGCCCCAGAATCTGCTGACCCGGTTGTGGCCAATCTTTATCTACAGCTTACAGATTTTTGGCAGGGCTTTAGCGTTACTCTTGGAAGGCAATATATGGGGGAAAAGGAGGACGCCTTTTTTTATTATGGACCTCATTCCGGCCGCTTTTTGGAATTAACGGCCATTGATGCCGTAAAGGTGGACAAGAATTGGGCTAAGATTAATTGGAGCACTTTTTTTGGGCAGCGGGCTAAAATGGGGACCGGGATCGCCATGGAAGGAAATTATGACGAGCTTATCTATGGTCTCGAGGCCCAGACCGACGAGATTTTTGAAGGCCATAATTTTAGGATGGGAACCTATTACCGCAAGCGGGTGGATGACACTCTGGGCGAAAAGTCCAATCTTGTCCTCTGGACATTAAAAGGTGACGGGAAAACGTTTATCGACAACCTGGCGTATGCTTTTCTCCTGGGCATTAATGCCGGGGAAGATGATATTGCCAATAAAGATTACGCTGGCTGGCTGGCCAGGTTAAAGGGCGACTACTCAATTAAATTAGAGGAAGACAACGCCATTGATTTGAATGCTGGTTACGTTTATGTTTCCGGAGATAAGCTTGCCAGCCCAGGGAAGGATGAGAATTTCCGGCGTCTCGGCCGTGACTGTTTTTACTCCATGGCCTATATTACCTACGAGGTATTAAATGATTCGTACGCCGAAGATGTCGTTAACGTCAAGATCCCTTTTGTCGGCGTGGAGTATAGCTTTGGCGGAAAAGGCGAACAGATGGAGAACAAGATTTATAAAGAGTATGGCATAACAACCAAAGACAAAATAACGGTCGGGACGCGGTATGCGCTGCTTGACTGTGTTACGGCCATATCCGGGGAAAAAGGAAAAGCAACCGAGGCCAATGCGTATATTAAATATGAATTAAATAAAAATGTTTCGTTTCAACTGGTCGGCGCCCGATTCTGGCCAAGAGGTTATTTGGAAAAAGTCTTTAAATCAGGCAAACCCACGAACCAGGTTTCTCTTTATACGGAAGTGCGTTTTTAATTTCTATCTGGCACGAGTATTGAAATAAAAAGTTAAATCACGCCCATCCCCCGGCAGTCTTAAATATTTGAGATCCGCCAGGAGATGGGCGTTTTAACATACAGGCAAGCCGTCTTTCCCGGACCTGTATGTGAAACGAGCAAGGATTAATAGTATTTTGTATAATTGGTTTGATTGGCGTCCGTAATTAACGTATAATTTTTAATTGTAAAGAGCATTTGTGTTTTTTGTTTGCACAGCCGGACGATCAATTTCGGGGCCGCAGGATAGATGCTATGGAGGATAATCTACGGAAGGAGCAATAGTATGAGTCGGAAGGCGTTAAAAATTATCGGTATTTGTGCCATTTTTTGTTTTGTGAACACCACAATTTGTAAAGCAGCGGATAAAAAACAGACTGTTATTGGAGTCATAAGGGTATCTCCTCCGTTTGGAGTTGAGATCGAACAGGGCTTTCAGGAAACTTTTAAATCTTTGAGTCGCCAAGAAGGGCGCAACGTCCAGGTTTTACCGACAAAAATAGCGAATAGTGAGTCAAAATATTTTGATGAAAACGTTGCTATGGCGCAAGAATTGATTGAACAAGGCGCCAATGTCCTTATTACGATCGGGACGCAGGCGAGTGTGCCGGTATGGCCGGCAATAAAGAAGGCCGGAATCCCGATGATTTTTTGTGGCGTAACCTTTCCCATAGAGGGGGGATTGATAAAAGAGTTTGATAAACCTACGGGTGAAAATATAACGGGCATAAGTTATGGGGTAAGCCCCTTGGCGAGACTGGAGCTTTTCCGTAAGATGTTTTCGGATAGAAGCCGATTTAAGAGAATCGCCTTTGTGTACGATAGCAACGTGCTGCAGGAAACGATCTATGTAGAACATCTTAAAGAACTCACGGATACGAAAGGATGGGATATCATCTATATAGATTTTTATGATCATGAGCAAGGACAGTTCAGTTGTGATCTTTTGCTGGAAAACTTAAAGAAGGATGACCCGGATCTAATATTTGGCTGGTTCAGCCTAGACCAGTTAAGTGCTGATGAAGAACAGTTTAAAAAACTGCAGAATTTATATAAAAAGCCCATTTTGGGCATTACCAGTAAATTTACCGATGAAGGTGCCATTGGCGGAGTTTTAACGGATCATTTTTCTTTGGGTGCCCTGCAGGCAAAGATTCTGGCTCAAATAATGAATGGTGAGGACGCAGGAAATATCCCTCCCATCGAACCTATTGATTATTTGATTGAACTTAATCTTCAAAAAGCCGAGGAGTTAGGCGTGGAGTTTGATCTGGATATCATCGCGACAGCGGACAAATTAGTCCGATAAGATGAGGCGAAAATTCAGTTTTGCCTTTATGGATTGCTGACAACGAGAGGGAGCGGGGTGAACGGCGGGAATCTGTTAAAAAAGGAGGGCATGATGAGAGGAAAGAAATTCTGGATGATGGTTGCGGCGGGGGTATCCCTGATGGCGGTTTGTGCCGTGCCGGCAGGGGCGAAACCGCCGGTCTGCGGCGGTTTCGTGGAGGGCGGCGGCCCTGGGCCTGATCACAAAAAAGGCCTGGAGGACACATTTTTTAAAAAAGCCAAGATGTTGCTTAAGCACGGCGGTGAACTTAATCTTTCCGATGAGCAGGTCAGAAAAATCAGAGCGTTAAAACATGACGTGAAGAAAGATATTATTATGAAGGCCGCCCAGATTGAGGTTGTCGGCCTTGATGTCAGGGCCTTGCTCCGGGAAGACGTGATTGATGTGGACCAGGCGAATGCGCTTATTGAGCAGAAATATGATATTAAAAAGGCGAAGGCCAAGCTGCTGGTGAAGGCCCTCGCTGATTTAAAGAATATCCTGACGGATGAGCAAAAAAAGACGGTTCCAGGGCTGTATAAGGAGAAATCCGGATGGAAAGCCGGGGGGCATGGTTCCATGCGGGGCCTTATGCAAGGCCCTATGGTCGGTGACCCTGGTTCGGAATAAGGAGGCCTCGCCAACGCTGTCCGGCTCATGGTTCTCGTTTCATGCTGGCAGAGCTAACACAAAGACAGCTCTTTTATCAAAGGGGCTGTCTTTGTACTGTTTATGGCGGCCCGGGAGCTTTGTGGTAAAGTTATTGCCAATATGGGATTTTTTCGGTAAAATATCACAATATTTCTTGAATGCTATTTTGTAAACGCATCCGCAGTTGTTTTTTTGCCGACGTAGCTCAGCCTGGTAGAGCAACGGTTTCGTAAACCGTGGGTCGGAGGTTCAACTCCTCTCGTCGGCTTATTTTTTTTAACAGCGGGTGTTGCGGTTGTGGCAGGGTGTCCGACCCACGAGGGGGGGCGGGGGAAGAAATCCCCCGCGCTTTCGGGGTGACAGGGAGGCCGCGCGAAGCGCGCATCCCGCCAGAGGGGCGGAGCCCCATGGGGAGCGGAAGCGACGGGTCGGAGGTTCAACTCCTCTCGTCGGCTTATTTTTTTTAACAGCGGGTGTTGCGGTTGTGGCAGGGTGTCCGACCCACGAGGGGGGGCGGGGGAAGAAATCCGGGAGCCGGTTTTATGGAAGTTATCCTGTTGATATGCGGTGTGATTCTCATTTTTGCCGGAAAAAATAATAAGGATGAGTTCGGAGGGTTAAGCCCGATCGGTAAAAAATTTATCCTCTGGGGCAAAATCTGCATCGGGATAACAGCTATGTGGATCTTGCTTGGGGTGGTCGTCGGATGCATCCAGGGCGCCTCGAGCGCGTATAATAAAAAGAAACTGCAGAATACGTACGTCCCGCGATAAGTTCTTCCTGCCCGGTGTCCTGCGCGGTTTTATCCGTCTTCGCGGAAGACCATGGGTGCGCCCGCGGAATGAAGGCGAACAGTTTGCATGGTCTTCTGCTCCGGGGATGTTCACATGTGTTAAGAAGTCAGATCATTCCGCGAAGCGAATTGTTAGCAGGCCCCACGCCCATAGGTGTGGGTTCCACAATAACCAGCGGGATGGAAGTCCCTTAAAGGGCATGACAAAACGCACGATTATTCTTCTTCTCAGTCTGACGTTCCTCTCCTTCTCGAATTGTTTGAATAATGGTTTTATCGGGGACTCTCTGTCTATTTTCCGGAATAATTCTTTTTATAAGCATCCTGCCCATTTGAAGTATTTATTCAGCAGGAAGCTGGTGATGGCGCCGGAACAATACCAGCCCCACTGGAAAGGGGAGGAGACTTTTTATTCCGGGCTGATATCGTACCGCCCGGTGACGGCGTTGACGTTTTTCGCGGATTACGCGCTTTACCGGGACAACCCCGCGGGGCATCATTTCACCAATATTGTGTTCCATCTGGCCGCGGTGGGGCTTGTTTTTATGCTCGCCTGGTCGCTTGGGCCCAACCCGGCGTTCGCGTTTATGGCGGCTTTACTGTTCGGCGTCCATCCGATCCAGTCGGAAGCCGTGAACTGCATCGGGTACCGGTCCGATTTGCTGTCGACCCTTTTGATTCTGGTGGCTCTCTTGACGTACTATCGCGCCGAATGCGACTGTCCTTCTTCCGGGAGATTTCTGGGAATATCTCTGATGGCGTTTGGGCTGGCCCTTTTCGCCAAAGAAGCCGCTCTGGTTTTAATCCCGCTTTTGGTTTTATATGACGGATATATTTTTAAACCGCAGAATCAATCGTGGGGGGCCTTTGTCTGGGCCAGGAAGAAAAAATACGGGATGTATTTTTTAATTTTACTGGCCTACCTGATTGTTTATTTTGTCCTTTGCCCCAGTCAGCATTACCCGAAATATCTTTTTTTCCGCACGGGATTGGCTTCCTCCGGCCTGGTCGCGGGAAAAATTTTGTTTGAATATTTGAAGGTGTTTTTTTTCCCCGTGGCTGTGACTGTGCTGCCGCCTTTGTATACGCCGGGCTGGGCTCCCGGGGACGGTTTGGAGCTGGCGGTGATGGCCGTGTTGGCCGTCGCTGGCGTCGTGGCCGCGTGGCGCGGCCAGAAGCGCCGGCCGCTGGTTTTTTTTGCCGTGGCCTGGTTTGTGATCGCGTATTTGCCGGTTTCCAATATCGTCTGGCTGCCCAATCCGATTGCGTTCCGTTTTATGTACCTCCCGGCTGTCGGCATGTTTCTTCTTTTGGCCCTGGGGGTTGAACGCGCCTCCCGGTTTTTGGCGGCCCGCTGGCCCGCGTCCCGCGCCGCGCTGATGTTCAGGGCCGCGCTTATTGGAGTTTGTATGGCGGCGACATTCGCGAACAACAGTTTTTTTAAGAACAATTTTTCCGCCTGCCTGGAGATGCTCCGGAACTATCCTGACAGTTCCCGGCCGGATTGGGTGCTGGGGCTGAATTATTTCGAGCAGGCCCAATTCGATAAAGCGAAATATTATTTTGAAGAATACGCCCGGAAAGACCCGCGCAACCCGTTCGTCCCGGCGATGGATGACAACTTTATGCTTTGGCATAACCTGGGCCGCTGTTCTGTGCGCGACTCCGGCCAGGCGGTCCGGTATTTTGAGAAAACCATCCGCTTAAGGCCGGATTTCCTGCCGGCGCATCTCGATTTGGCCAAAACGTATATTTTGCAGAATGATTACCCCCGCGCGGTGTCCGCCGCCCTGAACGCGATTCAACTGGACGCGACCGTGTCTTTGTCCTATGTATACGCGATTCACGCCTATCTCGAGCTGGGAGATATCCCGGCGGCGCGGCGGCTGCTCACGGCCGTAGAGGGGTTTGCCGGGGACGACACCAACGTCCGCTATGTGTCCCGTCTGGTGCAACAGAGGAGCGAAAATCCATGAGAGCGTTTTTGTCAAAAACCATTGTGTTGCAGTGCGTAATCGCCCTGATGACCTTCGTGGTGTATTCTTTTGCCTTGCAGGGGCAGTTTAAAACCATGGATGACGAATATTGCATTGTCAACAATATGAATCTGCGCAGTTTCAGCCATTTGAAGGAGGTGTTTTCTTCGTCCTTCTTCGGGAGCAATTCTTATTACAGGCCGCTGGTGACGTTCAGCTTTATGGTGGAATATTATGTTTACGCCTTAAACGCTTATTATTATTACTTGGACAATATTATTCTGCATATCCTGACCGCTCTCTCTGTCTTCGGGACCATCATGTTTATGACTCGTCGCAAATTTTTCGCGTTCGCGGTGGCCATGTTGTTCGCGGTCCATCCCGTGCAATGGGAGGCGGTTTCAAACGTGCCGGGCCGGGCGATCCTCCTGAGCGCGTTTTTTTCGATCAACGCGTTCCGCTTTTTCTGCATGGGGGAATTCCGCAAAAGCGCGTATGTGGTTTCGGCCGTGTGCCTGATGTTGGGGCTGCTCAGCAAGGAGTCGGCCGGTGTCACGCCTCTTTTGATGCTGGCGTACTGGTGGCTTTTACGCATGCCGGTGCAGGGCCGGCGCAGCGTCTTAAAGCCGGTGCTGCCGTTTTTCCTGATCGACGCGCTGTACCTGCTTCTGCGTAAACATCTCGGCATCACGCATCTTTTTTACTGGCCGAGCCGGCAGGAAGCCGCTCTTGGGGTTATAAGCTTTTTACGGGGCGTGCTGACCTATATCCGGATTTTTATCCATCCGGTTGATCTCCAGTTTGACCGGGCCCAGAGGCTGTTTGTCGCGTTTACTGATCCCGAGGTCCGCTTGACCCTGGGCGTATATGGCCTGATCCTGCTTGTCCTGTTCGTGTTCCGGCGGCGGATCCGGGCGGAGGGGGCGTTTTTTATATCCTGGTTTGTGATCGAGCTGATGCCGGTGTCCCAGGTTTTGGTTTCTATCGGCGTGCAGGCCGGTTATATCTCTCTCGCCGAGCATTTTGTGTACTCCGCCTCGATCGGGTTTTTCGCGGTGACGGCCCTGGCGGTGGAAGGTTTTTACGGCTGGGGCGCGCGGAAGCGTTTTGTTTCGGACCGGGTTTTCAGAATCATGCTGATCGGTCTTCTGGGGTATTTTATGTTAATGACGGTTCAGCAGAACATTTATTCCGGCAACGAGATCGCAATGTTCCGCCGCACGCTGGAACTGAACCCCCGGAATCAGCGGGTCCGGTATAACCTCGCGTACGTCTACGCGCGCAACGGGCAGCCTGAGGACGCGGAACGGGAGTTCCGCCGGATTCTGGAATTAACCCCTGATGTGGTCAACGCGCGTATCGCCCTTGGCAAAGCCCTGTGTGACCAGGGCAAGCTGTGGGAGGGCCTGCGGGAATATGAGATCATTGCCGATCCTGGTGGCTTGCGGCACGTGTGGGAAAAGAATGTCCAGGCCACCTATGCAGCCCTACGGTACCAGTATGAAAAACGGCTGACGGAAGACTTTAATGACGCCCAGGCGCATGCCGCGCTCGGAATTATTTGTTCCAAGACCGCGGACCTGGATACGGCCGTGGCTCATTTTGAGCGGGCGGTCATGCTGGAGCCGGAGAACCCGGATTTTTTGTTTAACTGGGCCTCGAGCCTGGCGGCCCAGGGCAAATCTTTAGAGGCGAAAGAAGCGCTGGGGCGCCTGCTGCCGCTTTTAAAGACCGGGGATGCGATTTATAGTCATGCGCACGCGCTTTACAAAAATATTTTAGAAAAATAGACGGCCGGCATGGGGAGAACAATGTATAATGCTCTCAGTCCCGGCGGCCTTGTGGGGGGCGTTCCCGTTGTGCCCGGCTGGCGGTTAGACAATATTTATCCGCCTTCGCAGAAGACCCCGGGCAGCCCCGGGGGTGACTGCGGGAGGGGAACCAGGTCTTCTGCTGCGGGGATGTTTGCACGCATGGGGAGAAGTCAGGCCATTCCTCAAGGCAAATTGTTAATAGGAATGTAGCGCTCCATATCATGTTAAAATTTATTTGTGACCGGAAAAATTATCCTTTTATGCGGTTATGGCTGGCGCAGCTGATTTCCCAGTTCGGCGAGCGCATCAATCAAATGGCTTTAATCGGGCTGATTGCCGAACGCAGCCCCGGTTCAACAATGGATTTGGCCAAACTGCTGTCATTCACGATCATCCCGGTCTTTATCGTGGGCCCCATCGCCGGCGTTTATGTGGACCGCTGGGACCACCGTAAAACACTGTTCCTCTGTGACATCGCCCGGGGCGTTTTGGTGATGCTGATACCAATGATTTTTATCGTCTGGAAATCGTTGGTCCCCATTTATATTATTGTCTTTTTGATTTTTTGCTTCAGCCGGTTTTATGTGCCGGCGAAGATGTCCATCCTTCCGGACCTGGTCGCCAAGGAACACCTGGTTTTGGCGAATTCCCTTATGACCACAACCGGCATGTTGGCGTTTGTCTTCGGGTGTGCGTTTGGGGGGTTCCTGGTGTCCTGGGCCGGCGCGCGGGGTGGGTTCGTGGTGAACGCGGTCACATTTTTTGTGTCGAGTCTTCTTGTTATTTCCATTCCCCATGATCTTCATTTGCATTTTGGCCGGAAAGAATTTATCCAGGCCGGGCAGGAAGCCCTGGCGCTAGAACGTTCTGTGGTCCGGGAGCTCAAGGAAGGGGTGCGATATCTTGCCCGCAATCCCGGCATCCGGTTTGTGATCAATCTGTTGTTCACCCTGATGGCCGCGGCCGGGGCGGTGTACGTGGTCATTATTGTTTTTATCCAGGAGTGTTTTAAAAGCGTGACCCGGGACCTCGGCGTCCTCGCCGTTTTCCTCGGGGCGGGGCTTTTTATCGGCGCGTTGGCTTACGGCCGCTGGGGCAAGAAAATCCCTTGGCATAAGACGATTTTTTGTTCCCTGTTCGCGGGCGGCATGATGATGATCCTGTTCGTCCTGATGGTGAAGGTTTATCCGCAGCTGATCGTGGCCGCGGCGCTGGCGTTTTTCCTGGGGCTTGTAATCGGCCCGATTTTTATCGCGGCCAACACGATTACATTGCTTGTTTCAGACGAAAACATGCTGGGAAAGGTGTTCAGCTCGCTGGAGATTATCATTCATTTCGCGTTTCTGGTGGCCATGCTGTCCAGCTCGTTGTTATCGGAATACGTGGACCGGACCTGGATTTTGGTGGGCGTGGGCGGGACCTTTACGCTGTTGGGACTGCTGGGTTTATTTAAATACAGAAAAGGGCTTGCCATCTCCCTGGTGTAGCCCCTGGCGTGAAACAGACGCGATATTTGTCTTTTGGGCGGTTTTATTGTATAATAACCCTTCCGGTTAGAGAAGGTTATCAATGAGAAGGAAACATCACGATTAGCGCTTTTAGGGGGCTGGTCAAGAAAGATCAACAGGGGTGATATGAAAAGATTCGCGGTGTTTGTGTCCGGCAACGGTTCTAACCTGCAGGCGATTATTGATGCCTGTCAAAAAGGACAGATCAAATCACAGTTGGCATTAGTCGTTTCCAGCACGGAAAAAGCCTACGCGCTGGAAAGGGCGGAAAAAGCCGGGATTCCCAGCCTGGTGTTTAATGTCCGGGATTATACGAACAAGCAGAGCGTTGACCGGGACATGGTCATTCATTTGAAACAGGAAAGGATTGATTTTATCGTTCTGGCCGGGTACATGCGGTTTTTAACGCCTTTTTTTGTCAAACAATATCCGTTGCAAATTTTGAATATTCATCCATCTTTGTTGCCCGCGTTTAAAGGGAGTTCCGGACTGAAGGATGCTTTCACGTACGGGGTTAAGGTGACGGGCGTGACCGTGCATTTTGTGAACGAAAAAATTGATAATGGGGCGATTATTGCTCAGCAGGCGGTTCCGGTTAAGGATGAGGACACGCTGGAGACCCTGGAGGAGAGAATACACCGGGTGGAGCATAAAATTTATCCGGAGGTGATCGCCTGGTTTGAAGAGGGCCGTCTGAAAGTGAAAGGCCGCAAAGTGTTTGTGACCCTGGATCAACCCGAGGAGCGTTAAAAGGTCGCTGCCCTCGCTGCGTGAAAATATTTGTCTCTTGATAGCCCTTACGCAAGAAGGGTGTTCAGGAAGCCGTTTCCCGAAAGGGAAGCGGCTTTTTTTTGCCGTAACCTTTTTTCCGGGATGTGGGCGCTGGACGCGGAGCCGAAGGTGTTGCCCGGGAGGGGGGCCCCTGCCTCAGACGGTGTTAATGGGAAACGTAGGGCTTGAGGTCTTCTTTGCGGTAGGAAAAATCCTGCCCCGTGTCGAGGTTTTTCATGGCCACCCCCTGATACCGGCTGAAGGGATAAATGTCCAGGGTCGTGGCGGTGACCGTCAGCACTTCTTTGTCGATCTCTTGAGACGGCGTGTTTGAACTCATGGCGAATTTATAACGGACGCGGTAAGCGATCAGTTTGCTGAGGAATTTCGGCCAGCTGATGTTGTCAAACTTAACGTGCCGCCCCAGACGGTCACCGATGATCGCGGCGTTGCCGGTGATGTTTTCCGCGATGATCCGGCGGGTGTATTCTTCCGTGAAGGAGGGGTCGGTCATGCCGCGGCGGAGGTCTTTAAAATAGAATATCATCTTTGATTCCAGGCCATTTTTGATGTCAGCGATCACGATGACAAAAAAGTCCGGTACGGGATTGGTTTTTACATACGATTGGACCAGGGTTTTGTGGGAGGCCTGTTTTTGGGAATCGCCGTAATCCACGTCGCCTTCCACGCGTTCCTGCATTTGTCCGGTTTTTTCGTTTTCTTCCACGTCCGTAAACGCCCGGCCGATCGCGGTGGGTATCTGGCGGCGGAGGTTGGAAAACGATTCCACGTACTCTATGGAATAGCCATCATCTTCCGTTGATTTTTTTGTTTTCCCAATATCGTAGCGGACGGTGAACATGCCGTCGGCGTTTTGATAATCGGCGTCAATAAAGTGGATGGCCAGGGCCTCGTCCGGCGGCTGGGCCGGTTTGGGGCCGTCTTCGCTGACTTTCAGGTACAGGAACGGGTTTTCCGTTGGCACATAGACCCACAGGGTGTTGGCCATGCGCCGGAGCGTGATGTCGATTCCGTAGTCCTTTTTACACATCTCCACGAGTTTTTTTTCTGGCTCGCTTAAAGGCTCCGGCAGGCTCTCATCGACCGGCCGGGGAAAGCAGCCGGCGCAACAGAGGAGCAAGAATCCGGCGGTCAGGAGCGGTTTATGCTTGAAATGTAAACACATGAGGTTTTTATGGGGCCGTTTCGGCCTTTTTCCAGGCAGGTTGGACGCCGAATTTATTGAAGATGCCTTCAATTTCATCATATTCAAGTTCTTCTTTAGAGAGCAGCTGTTCCGCGAAACATTCAAACAGGTCTTTATTTTTCACAAGGATGTCTTCAACTTCTTTCATGCAGGTTTTTAAAATATCCTGCACGTCCTCGTCGAGGATTTCCTTGGTTTTTTCGGAGATGTAATCCCGATGGTAGCCGGTGAGGGCATGGAAGTCTCCGATCAGCCCGGATTTTCCCATGCCGTACTGCCACACCATGACATGCGCGATGCGCATGGCGTTGTCGAAGTCGGATCCGGATCCGCCGCCGACCCCGCTGGACGTGAAGCCGAATTTCAGGCGTTCCGCCGCGTAGCTGGCCAAACTCACTTTGATGTTGGCCACGAGATGCTCCCGGTTGGACGAATGCAATTCTTCGGTGGGCCGCTGAAAGATGAACCCCAGGTTCCCTTTGTGGGGGATGATGCTGGCTTTAATGACGTCGTTGGTGGGATGAGTCAGATACGCGACCACCGCGTGCCCGGCTTCATGGTAGGCGGTCCAGGTTTTTTCCTTTTTCGTTAGAGTGATATTGGCTTTTAACCCGAACGTGACGCGGTCATACGCCTCCGAAAGGTCTTTCATGGAAATTTTATGCCGTGAATCTCTTAAGGCGATCAGCCCGGCTTCCCTGATCATGGCATCAATATCAGACGGAGAAAACCACAGGGCCTTGCGGGCGAGGAGGTCTGAATCAATCCCGGGATCGGTTTGGATCCGTTTAAGGTAAAACTCAAACAGCTGACGGCGTTCATCAAGGTTGGGCTTGCTGATGGTGATTTTCCGGTCGAAACGGCCGGCCCGCATGATAGCGGGGTCCAAGTCTTCGGCCGGCACGTTCGTGGCGGCGATGACCACAAGATTGTTTTCCGTCTGGCGCAGCCCATCCATCTCGGTGAGGAACTGGTTGATGGTGGCGTTATGGGCTATGCTGCCGCCGAACCCGGTCAGTTGTTGGCGGGGCCGGGCGAACGAGTCAATTTCATCAATAAAAATAATGCATCCGCCGTGCATGGCGGCCATCGCCCGGGCCTGTTTAAAAAGGGTTTTCATCTGGGCAGGGCCCTGGCCGATAAAGATTCCCACGAATTCGCTTCCGACCGCCGAAAGCATGGGCAGCCCGCATTCGGTGGCAATGGCCTTGGCCAGATACGTTTTGCCGCAGCCCGGCGGCCCGATCATAATCGTCCCTTTGACAATTTTTCCGCCGATGGCCTTGACCATGGCGCGGTCTTTGAGGAGCTTGACGAGTTCCCACGCCTCCCGTTTGGCGGATTCCATGCCGATCACTTCGTCCCACTTCACGTTGGCCAAAGCCGTGGAAATTTTATCCTTGCCCAGGCTGCCCAAGCCGCCGCCCTGCATAAGGTACATGTGCATCCCAAAATAAAAAGGGAGGGTAAACAGGTGGATAAAGAGAAACATGATCATGGTCAGCCCCAGTTGGGCGGCCATCATGCGGCGGCTGAAGGCCTCCAGTTGTATAAAGTTCGTGATGCCGAAATACAGAAACACGGCGCCTACCAGGAATATGAGGGTGAAGAATGTAATGATCGAGGTTTTAACCCAGTTCAGCTTAAACCAGAGGATGAACTTTTTCATGGATATCCCGTTCCGATAAGAATTTTACTAATAAAGATATCTCAAATTAACATAAAAGTCTTTTTAAGTATACTATAAAATACGGTTTTATGCATTAACCTTGACCAGGAGGGCTTAGAGAGAACGCGGGGGCGTAAAATCTGGAACGGATGTGCGGGCGCGGGGTGTTTTAGGCTTGACTTTGAATTGAAACTGTGATAATTTCTTCACGCAAAGGCGGTTAACGCCCGAGTAATCATAATTCGACATACGGCTTACGCTTCCTTTTTCCCGGCCGGGCATTGTTCTTTCCGGGAAACCCGGGATAAATCCGCATACCGATATTACAATTTTTCAGGGACAGGAATAATATTCCGGTCAGCGCCGGCAGCGGGCTGGCCATCCCGTGCGAAGTTTTTAATCTTAAGAAAGGAAATGACATGTCAAGTATCCAATCCGTAAAAGGCCGGCAAATTTTTGATTCCCGAGGGAATCCGACCGTTGAAGTGGATGTGCTTTTGGAGTCCGGGGCGTTTGCCCGGGCCGCGGTCCCTTCCGGGGCGTCCACCGGTGAGCACGAAGCGATCGAATTGAGGGACAAGAATAAAGAGCGCTACATGGGGAAAGGCGTGAGCAAGGCGGTGGAGCACGTGAACAAGACCATCGCCGGGCATGTGGTGGGACAGGAGGCCGATTTCAAGGCGATTGATAAAATCATGCTTGACCTGGACGGGACGGAGAACAAATCCAAGCTCGGGGCCAACGCCATTTTGGGCGTTTCCCTGGCGGTCGCCCGGGCCGCGGCCGTGGAAGCCAAACAGCCGTTATATAAATTTTTAGGCGGGGACGACGCTAAAATTCTTCCGGTGCCGCTGATGAATATCCTCAACGGCGGGGTGCACGCCGACAATAACCTGGATATCCAGGAATTCATGATCGCGCCGATCGGCGCGCCGTCTTTCACCGAGGCCATGCGTATGGCGACGGAAGTCTTTCATAACTTGAAGAGCATCCTGAAAGCCAAGGGGCTGAATACCGCGGTGGGGGACGAAGGCGGTTTCGCGCCGAGCCTTTCGCGCAACGAGGAGGCCCTGCTGTTGATCATAGAGGCCGTGAAAAAAGCGGGGTACAAGCCGGAGCAGGACATCTTTATCGCCTTGGATTGCGCGGCGTCTTCCTTTTACAAGGACGGGACGTATGATTATAACGGCAAGAAGAATTCCCCGGAGGAAATGATTGAGGTTTATAACGACATGATCAGGCAGTACCCGATCATTTCGATTGAAGACGGCCTGTATGAGAATGATTGGACAGGCTGGAAGGCGCTGACGGAAAAACTCGGTAACAGCATTCAGCTGGTCGGGGACGATCTTTTCGTGACCAATGTCAAGCGCCTGCGGGAAGGGATCAAGAAAGGCGTGGCCAATTCGATTTTGATCAAGGTCAATCAGATCGGCAGCCTGTCGGAAACGCTGGATACGGTGAACTTAGCCAAAGAGAACAAATACACGTCCGTGATTTCTCACCGTTCGGGGGAAACCGAAGACACCACCATCGCCCATCTTGCGGTGGCGACGGGGGTGGGGCAGATCAAGACCGGGTCGCTGTCCCGGACCGACCGTTTGTGCAAATACAACGAGCTGCTGCGCATCGAGGAGGAACTCGGTGACAAGGCGATCTACGCCGGCTCGCTGTGGGGCAAGATTTATTAGTACGGACGGGCCATAGCTCTTTGAGCGCCGCAGGGAGAAGGGGCACCCATGCTCAAAAATGCGTTTTTCCTTTTTGTCGGCACGATCTTTGTGTTCGCGGTTTTTCTGCCGTCTTACACGGAACTGCAGGACCTGAAGCAGAAAAACCGGGAGTATGACCTGCAGATCCAGGAACTGAAGAAGCAGAACGAAGATTTGGTTGAGGAAAAACGCCGCCTGGAAGAGGACCCGGAGTACCTGGAGAAAGTCGCCCGGGAAAAGATGGGCCTGATCAAGGAAGGGGAAGTGATTTATAAAATCCTTCCGGCGAACCAGGAGGCGCCCCGGGAATAAAGAGGGAAGAAATTCTTCATTTGCATTTACCGGGAAATGTGTTAAGCTATTATCTCAAGCTTGCCTGATTTTCTAACTTTTTTGTTTTGAATATATTTTAGTCCGGCGGCAGCGATGCGCCGTCAGCCGGCAGGATTGGCGCGGGGTGGAGCAGCCTGGTAGCTCGTCAGGCTCATAACCTGAAGGTCACACGTTCAAATCGTGTCCCCGCAACCAAATTTAAAAGGACCCCCGTGGTGGGGTCCTTTTAAATTTAATAGCGAGAGATTGGAACGTGTGCGAAGCACAGTTCTAAGC
>JAGOJP010000037.1 GCA_017995055.1 Candidatus Omnitrophota bacterium | reverse complement strand
GTCCAGGATCGTGTGTTTAAAATTTGTTATCTCTCCTGTAGCCGCGCTGATGGTGAGCCGGTATTCCTCCTGCTCATTTTCTTTATAAAAACGGACTTTCCAGAAAAAATATTCCAGATTGTGTTCTTTGATGAATTCGATCGATTTATCAAATCCCAGGGCTTTTTGTAAATACCGGTCTGCGTCGGCGGCCCCGACAAAGACAACCGCGGTCTGGTATGCCGGCACATCAACTCCACGCTCCTGGGACAAGTAGGTTTTTGCAATATTGACGGCGGTTTTTTTATTGATAGAGAGGTCTATAAATGCAAATTGGGGATAAGTAAAACGGTACCACAGGACGATGCTTAAGAAGGTTGCCGCAATAAAGAAATAGAGATATTTTTTTGACACAGGCGGATCCTTCATTATTTTATAATAAATTAATCACTTCTTTGGGTAGCCGTCTGATTTCCTGTGTGCCCAGGACTTTGAGCGTCCAGCGGAGGATTTGGAATTTTTGAATGAGATGGGGATCGGGTTCCGCTAAGTTCGCCAGGTGTCCTCGGGATAAAAAGAATTGCCGCCGTAAAATGTTAAAAATGATCCTGGCTTCCCTGGGACGGTTATTCCCCTCTTCAATGATGTTGTTTATCCCATCGAAGGCCATTTCGTTGACAGCATCATTATAATGATCCATTTTGGTGATGAGTAAGGGAACCATAGAATCGAAGTATTTATAACGGTCCATGAGGCAGAGTGTATGCATGATTTCGACCTGTACGAACGGCGAGTCTGTCCGGTTTAACCGGCGGAGAAGGATTCTCTCGGCCGCCCTTTTTTCTTTAGTGAAGATTTCTTCGCAGTATTTTTCTTTAAAAACCCGAACCGCCGCGGCTGTCTTAAACGGCGTGACGGTTTCATCCTGAATAACCGCCAGCAACAGTTCTCTGTCTTCAGAGGCATATTTATCGGCGTAGCCGTTGAGCATCTGTTTGTCGTCAAAAATGCTGTTGGCTAAGAATTCATCTTCATCAGCGGCAGAATATAAAGAAGATACGCCCAGGAATAAGGTCAAGAAGGATAGAAGAAGGCAAATTTTAAGTTTCAACATGACTCTCCTCCGATGAACTCCATAGAAAAATCGATAGCCTGGGGGGAGTGTGTCAGCGCTCCGATCGATATCCTGTCCACGCCGGTGAGGGCAACCTGCCGGATATTGTTGAGGTTAATGCCTCCGGAGGCTTCGAGAAGGCAGGCTTTCTTTTCGTGGTTGCGATATTGCACGGCTTTCTTTAACTGCGGGATGGTCATATTATCCAGGAGGACGACGTCCGGATCGGCGTCCAGGGCTTGTTTAAACTGCTCGAACGTGTCAACTTCAACGACAATCAGTTTTTTCGTTTGTTTCCGCACATGCCGGATCGCTTTTTTGACCGTGGCATCTTTTTCATAAGCCAAGAGATGATTATCTTTGATAATAACCATTTCCCGCAGATTGAACCGGTGGTTCACCCCTCCTCCGCAGCGGACGGCCATTTTCACCAGAGGTCTCAGCCCGGGGATTGTTTTGCGGGTGTCCATAATTTTGACCGGCAAATCAGAAACTTTTTCGACAAAACGATGCGTTAAGGTGGCAATCCCGGAGAGATAGGAAAAAAAATTAAGCGCCACTCTTTCCCCTGAAAGGAGGGCCCGCGTTTTACCTTCAAAACTGATGATTTTTTGGTTTTTTTTGATTTCCTCCCCTTCTTGGACGAAAAAGGTGATTTTCATCCTTTTATCCAATTTGCGAAAGATCGTGGTAAGGATCTCAAGCCCGCATACAATACAGGTTTCTCGGGAGATGATGGTGGCACTGGAAATTTGGTCCTCTCTCACCAAGCAACGGGTGGTTATGTCTTTATCGCTGTGGTCTTCCCGGAGCGCTTGTTGTATGGCTTTATTTATGACGGCACGCATAATATTTTCCTAAAGTTAGTCCAAAGAGTTTAATAATTTTTCAAGTTCCTGTTTTTTGTTTTGAAAATCGATAAGGCGCTCACGTTCTTTTTGAATCACGTCGGCCGGGGCTTTCTGAACAAAGGCATCGTTGCCAAGTCGCCGGTCCAGGTTTGTTATAAACTTTTGAATATCCTGAAGTTGCTGGGTGATTCTTTTTTTTTCTTGGAGGACATCGATAATTCCAGAGAGCGGGACGGAAACAGTCGTCTTGTCGACCAGTCCCGTGGCCTGTCCTGTGGTCCCGGGTAATTCCGTGCTGAAAGTCAGAGTGCCGATTTTGATGGCCGTTTGAATAACCGTCGCACTGGTTTTCAGGAATGCGAGTTGTCCCGGATCTTCGCAGGAGAGACAGCAGTCGATCGTCTGGCCGGGTTTCATTTGCCACTGCGCTTTGATATTTCTGAGTTGGGTAATAATATCCATGATCAGTTGCATATCTTTCTCTGCGTCGGGGGATATCCACTCCTGACGGGTTCCCGGCCATGATTGAACGGCGAGAGGCCCTGACTTTTCGTGGATTTGGCTGAAAATTTCTTCTGTCACAAAAGGCATAAACGGGTGGATAAGGCGTATGGATTGTTCCAGAAGGAAAAAGATCACGGAGCCTATGACCGGGTCGCTGAATCTTGCCTTGTTGATTTCCAGGTACCAGTCGCAGAAATTTTTCCAGAAGAATTCGTATAACAGGGATTCGGCTTCGGAGAAATGGAACGTTTCGATGGCTTTGGAAAGGCCATCGAGAGTGGAATAAAATCGCGATATAATCCAGCGCGTCGGAAGATCAAATTGATCCGGAGGAACGGTCATCCAGAGGTCCGGCTGGCGCTGGTGTTCCGGGATATTGCTGAGAATAAGCCGGGAGGCATTCCAGATTTTATTGGCGAAGTTTCTACCAACTTCAAATTTTTCTTTTGAAATATAAATATCCTGCCCCGAGTTGATAATCAGGCTGAACCGCAAAGCGTCTGCGCCGTATTCTTGAATGATTTCAAGCGGGTCAATAGCGTTTCCCAGGGATTTGGACATCTTCCGGCCCTGGGCGTCGCGGACTGTGCCGTGAATATGAACGTCGCTAAAAGGAATTTCGCCCATGAATTCCAGCCCGGCCATGATCATACGGGCGACCCAGAAGAAAATAATTTCCGAAGCGGTGAAAAGAGCGTTTGTAGGATAAAAATATCGTAATGTTTCCTCGTTGTCCTTCCCTTCCCTGTCGTCCCCCTTTTGGGGCGGCCAGCCGAAGGTGGCGAAAGGCCACAGCCATGACGAAAACCAGGTGTCTAGGACGTCTTCTTCCTGAACCAATTGGGAGGATTGACACCGCGGGCATGTCTTCGGCTCGGTTTGCGCCACGATGATATTTTCTCCTTCTTGACAGTTTTGGCAGTACCAGACTGGGATGCGGTGTCCCCACCAGATTTGCCGTGAGATGCACCAGTCCCGGATGTTCTCCATCCAGTTTAGGTATACTTTCGTCCATCGGTCCGGGGTGAAGGTGATTTTCCCATCGAGGACGGCCTGAAGGGCCGGTTGCGCCAGGGGGGCCATCTTCACAAACCACTGTTGGGATAAATACGGCTCCACGACTGTGTGACACCGGTAGCAGTGTCCCACCGCATGGGTGTGGGGTTCCACTTTTTCCAATAATTTCAATTCTTTCAGTGTTTCGATGATCGCTTCTCTGGCTTCAAACCGGTCCAGCCCGGCGAAGTCCCCGGCGTTTTCGTTAAGGACGCCGTCGGGGTGCAGAATATTGATGGGATCCAGATGATGGCGCGTTCCCATGGCAAAGTCATTGGGGTCATGGGCCGGGGTGACCTTCACGGCCCCGGTTCCGAATTCCCGATTCACGAAAGCGTCGGCGATAATAGGAATTTCCCGCTGAAGGATCGGCAGCACAACCTTCTGCCCGATAAAATTTTTATACCGCGCATCATCGGGGTGCACCGCAACCCCGGTGTCCCCCAGCATGGTTTCCGGACGCGTGGTGGCGACAATAAGATACGTATCCGGGTTCCCCTGCAGAGGGTAACGGATATAGTACAACGCCCCTTGCTGTTCCCGGTGTTCCGCTTCTTCGTCCGACAAAGCCGTTTGACAGCGGGGGCACCAGTTGATGATCCGTTTTCCCCGGTAAATCAGGCCTTTGTCGTAGAGCCGGACAAAAACTTCTTTAACGGCCTCACTGTAGTCGGCATCCATGGTAAAGCGCGTGCGGGGCCAATCGCAGGCGGAACCCAGCTTTTTCAGCTGGTTGATGATGATGCCTCCGTACTGCTCTTTCCAGGCCCATAATCGTTCCATCATCTGTTCCCGTCCGATATCGTAACGCGTTTTCCCTTCCTTGGCGAGTTGCCGTTCAACGACATTCTGGGTCGCAATCCCGGCGTGATCCGTACCCGGCATCCAGCAGGTTTCAAAGCCCTGCATCCGTTTATAACGGATGATGATGTCCTGAAGCGTGTTGTTGAGGGCATGTCCCATATGCAGAATTCCGGTCACGTTGGGAGGCGGAATAACGATGGAGTACGGCTTCTTCCCGGCCTTGGCTTGCCCGTGAAAAGTCTGGTGATCTTCCCAATATTGGCACCAGTGGGGTTCGACGACATTAAAATTAAAACGGGTTGGTATTTCTTTCATATTTTGAAGGGGCTGGGGCCTTGTCAGCTTTTTTTCTTGTCTTTCATAAGTTTATATTCAATGCTGTCTGTGAGGGCCTCCCAGCTGGCCTGAATGATATTTTCGTGTACCCCGACAGTGGTCCACGCGTCTTTTTTATCCTGGGATTCAATTAATACTCTGACTTTAGCCGCTGTCCCGGCTTGAGAGTCAATAACCCTGACTTTATAGTCTCTGAGGTGCATATCCTGCAGGCTGGGGTAAAATTTATGAAGCGCCTGGCGCATGGCCCGGTCCAGAGCATCCACCGGCCCATCTCCTTCGGCAGCAGAATATTCTTCATGACCGTTAATGTTCAGGCGTACGGAGGCTTCGGCAAAAATTTTACCGTCGAAACGCTTTTCAATAAACGTTTTAAACCCCTCCAGTTTGAAAAACGGCGTGTATTTTTTCAATTCTTTTTTCATGAAAAGCTCGAATGAGGCGTCGGCCGCCTCAAACTGGTAGCCGTCAAGCTCTTTGGCCTGCAAATTTTTAAGGAGCTTTTTGGCCTGCGCTGATTTTTTGTCGATCAACGTGTCCATTTGCTGGGCTTTCATGATGATCGGCATTTTCCCGGCCAGCTCCGAGGTGATAAAACGGCGGTGGTTGCCAACGAGCGCCGGATCGGTGTGCTCATAAGCCCGGGGATTTTTAATCATGGCGTCGATATGCACCCCGGCTTTGTGGGCAAAAGCGGAGCGGCCCACAAAAGGATGGTTATCGGCGAGTTTGATATTGCTGATTTCACTTAAAAAATAAGCGGTTTCGGTCAGCATTTTGATTTTGGAAACCGGAAGAGACTCTCTCTTCATTTTCGTGTGCAGGATGGAGATGATCGTACAAAGATCAGCATTCCCGCATCGTTCTCCCAAGCCGTTAAATGTCCCTTGCACCTGGATGCAGCCGTTTTCAATCGCCATCAAGCTGTTGGCAACCGCCAAATCCATATCATTATGCGTGTGAATGCCCAACGGCACCGTGATGTGTTTTCGGACCTCCTGGATGATGGCCTGTAATTGAGTCGGCAGGGTGCCGCCGTTGGTATCGCAGAGGACAATGCAATCCGCTTTGCCGTCCTGCGCGGCCTGCAGGGTTTTAAGGGCATAATCCGGGTTGGCCTGGTAACCGTCAAAAAAATGTTCGGCATCATAAAACACTTCCCGGTTTTTTGACTTCAGAAACTGAACGGAATCCCTGATAATGTCCAGATTTTCCGACAGAGAGACCCGTAAGACATCTGTGACGTGAAGATCCCAGGTTTTTCCGAAGATGGTGACTGTCGGCGCCTGGGAACGGATGAGCTCTTTGAGGTTCACGTCTTCGGAGGCTTTGATCCCGGCCCGGCGCGTGGAGCCAAAGGCGGCGATCTTTGCGTTCTTGAACTTTTTCCCCCGGGCGAGCGCGAAAAATTCTTTGTCTTTTGGGTTTGACCCCGGCCAGCCGCCTTCAATGTAATGGACTCCCATCTGATCCAGTTTTTCGGCGATTTTCAGTTTATCATTAACCGAAAAGGAGATTCCCTCGGTTTGGGAGCCATCGCGCAGCGTTGTGTCGTAAATGATGACCGGTTGGGGCATCAGAGGATCCTTTCTTTTAGTCTTTCTTCATGCTAAAACGTTCATGGAGCGCTTTGACCGCTTTATTGGTATTCTTTTCATGAATGATGCAGGAGATGCTGATTTCGGACGTCGTAATCATTTCGATGTTGATTTTATTCGTAGCCAGCGTTTGAAACATCTGCGCGGCGATCCCGTAGCGGGAACGCATTCCGGATCCGACAATGGAAACCCTGGCGATTTTGCTGTCATACAAGACTTCTCCGGCATGTAACTTTTGAGCGATTTGCTCCGCCGTTTTCAGAGTTTTGTTCAGATCTGCCCGGGGGACGGTGAACGAGATGTCCGTTTGCCGGGTATGCGACACGTTTTGCACGATCGTATCGACGCTCACTCCGACCTTGGAGATTTCAGTGAAAATATGGGCGGCCACTCCCGGTTTATCGGGAACCGCGCAAATCGTGATTTTGGCTTCTTTTTTATTGCTCGTGATGCCGCTCACGGAAATTTGTTCGAGTTTGGAACTGTTCTGGGTGATCATGGTACCTTCCTCCTTGGAAAAGCTTGAACGAACATGAATGGGGATGTTAAATCTTTTGGCGACTTCAATGGAGCGCGCCTGCATGACCTGCGCCCCCAGGGATGCCATTTCCAGCATTTCATCATAAGAAATGTTCTGAATTTTTTGGGCATTTTCAACGATTCTGGGGTCGGCCGTGTAAATCCCTTTAACGTCGGTAAATATTTCACACACCTGAGCCCCCAGCGTGATGGCCAGCGCGACGGCGGTCAGGTCGGACCCGCCCCGGCCCAGAGTCGTGATGTCATTTTCACTGGTGATCCCCTGGAATCCTGCGACAATGACGATTTTATTTTCACCAAGAGCTTGGCGGATGCGCTGCGCGTCAATCGTTTCGATCTGAGCCTTGGTGTAGGATTTGTCTGTCCTGATTCCGACTTGCCCGCCGGTAAAAGAAATGGCGTCATGCCCCAGGGCTTTAATGGCTATCGCCAAAAGCGCGCAGGAAATCTGTTCTCCGGTGGACATCAGCATGTCCATTTCCCGTTCCGGAGGCTGGGCGGTGAGTTTCATGGCCAGCTCTTCCAGTTCATCGGTTGTGTCTCCCAACGCCGAGACAACAACCACAACATTGTTTTTTTCCGTTTTCGTTTCGAGAACCCGTTGGGCCACGGCTTTAATGCGGTCAATGTTGGCGACGGACGACCCCCCGAATTTTTGAACAATAATCGGTTTTGTCATCGAACTCCTCTTTTGAAATTAAAAATGGATTTAGAATGATAGGTTTTCTTAAATATTAAAACGACCTCACTGCTGAGAAAAACGGCCGCGGTAATCAGAATGATGGAAATCAGGGCCAGCGCATAATCGCGGTGGGAGATGTAATGAATAATTTGAAAAATGAGCGCCGTGACAGACGTTATCAGCATAAAAAGCGCCGGGATCAGCGAGTAGGCCGTGGGCCGGTTTTTACTTAACAGCCACGCCGAGATGATCAAAAGGGCCAGGGCGGCGACCAATTGATTGGAGGCGCCGAAAGCCGGCCAGATTTTTTGCCAAAGGGGATTTTGGGCGCTATCTTTGCCTAACGCGAGGATTCCAGCCGGGATCACCACAACTAAGGTCGCTAAATAGCGATTTTTGATCCCGAAGAGTTCTTCTGTGATATAACGGGTAATGCGGGTGGCAGAATCCAATGTTGTTAAAATGAAGGCATTGAGAACGGTTAAGGCGAAAAAGCCCCCCCACTCTCCTGCGATCGGGGCTGTCACATGGCCAAAGGCCAAACCGTAGAAGTTGACCGGGTCGATTTTGGCGGTCACGTGGCTTTGAAATTCTTCAGGAGAAAAGCCGCTGGTTATTAAGATGACGACAATCACGGCCAGAAACCCCTCTGTCAGCATCCCTCCGAAGCCAATTCTTTTTGCGTGGCGCTCGTTAGGCAGTTGTTTGGACGTGGTTCCGGAGGCAATCAGGGAATGGAATCCGGAATTAGCCCCGCAGGCGACCGTGATAAACATCATCGGCCAAAGCAGGCCAAGAGGACTCGATGTGGAAACAAACGCTGGAGACGACATAACCGGGTGGCTCACCAGTATCCCGGCAACGGCCAGGAGGAGCCCTCCGAAGAGAAGATAACTGGAGAGGTAATCCCGCGGTTGTAACAGGATCTGGACCGGGACAATGGACGCGACGAAGCAATAGGCCAGAAGCAGTAAAATCCATTGGGACAATCCTTGGTCACCCAGAATGACGGGACAGCGCTCTCCCCAAAAAAGAAGCCAGGTCAGGATACAAAGGCCGCATACGGTAACAATTCCGGGGGGCCATTTGAGTTTGTAAAGCCCGAGTCCAACAAGGACGGCTAGAGGGATGAGTCCCAGAGACGGCACGACAATTTTAGGCTGCTCCACGAATGTTTTTCCGGCCAGGTAGGCAAACACCGCAATGACCAAAAGCAGCGCCAGCCAGACGAAAATGCTGAAAATCAATCGTGCGCGTTTAGAGATCACTCGGCTGGCGATATCCCCGATCGATGTCCCGTTTTCCCGGATAGACAGCATCAGGGCTCCGAAGTCGTGAATGCCTCCGATAAAGATGGATCCCAGGATGATCCATAATAAAGCGGGCAGCCAGCCCCAGAGCATGACCGCCATGACCGGGCCGATGATCGGGCCAGCGCCGGCGATGGAGGCGAAGTGATGACCGAAAAGCACAAACCAGTTTTTGGCCGGCACATAATCAACCCCGTCAAACTGGCTTGTTGCAGGCGTTGGACGGTTGACATCAATTTGCCAGATGCTCGCGATTTTCTTCGCATAAAATCGGTACCCCAAAGAAAAACAGACGACGGAAATAAATAACAAAATGACAGAATTCATAATTTTATAAATATTTGTTCATAAAAACTTCCATCAGGGCCTCTCCGTTTTGATACTTCAACCCTTTGGATTTTGCGGTTATTTCGTTGAACATATCGACAGGATCCAGGGGGATCCCTTTCCCATACATGACAAAGCCCACCGGCTCCCGGGTATGCGTCCGGAGGGAAACCGGGGTCGGATGATCCGAAAGCACCAGAATCCGGACATCGGCATGGGCATCGAAATGCGTGAGAATCGTGCCGATAATCTCCCGGTCGATTTTTTCAATACATTCCATTTTGGCCTTGGCATCGCCGTTATGTCCGGCTTCATCCGGGGCCTCGATGTGGATATAAACGAAGTTTTTGGTTTTTAAAGCGTTTAAAGCATATTCCGCTTTCCCCAGGTAATTGGTGTCGTAATAACCCGTTATACCGGGAACCCGGATGACGTCCAATCCCGCCAGGCGTCCGATCCCGTTTACTAAATCGACGGCAGAGATAATCCCTCCGTCCACGCCATATTTTTCTTTAAAAGAAGGCAGGGCGGGTTTGACCCCCTGCCCCCAGAGCCAGATCAAATTCGCGGGATTTTCTTTAAGATCGATACGCACATTGTTGACGGGATGGTCAGCCAGGATGGCTTTGGATTTTTCCATGAGTTTTAACAGGATTTTGGACCCTGGGCCCTGGGGCAGATAACGGGCGATCTCTTTGCTCATGATGTCATGCGGAGGCGTACACTTGATGTTCAGAAATTCTTTGATGTCCCTCACTTTGATGACCATGATATGCCGGTAGCTTTTCCCGGTATAAAACCGCACCCCGTCCTCGGCCACGTGTTCGTTCAGAGTATTGATAATAAGGGCCGCTTCTTTGTCTTTGATATGACCGGCGCTGTAGTCGACCATTTTTTTGTCCAGCGCGGTGACCAGGTTGCACCGGAACGCGATTTCATCCTTAGCAAGATCAATGCCGAGGTTCGCCGCTTCCAGCGGTGCCCGTCCGGAAAAAACTTTTTTAGGATTATATCCCAGCAGAGACAAATTCCCGATTTCAGAACCTGGGTTCAAGCCGTCCGGGATGGTTTTAATCATGCCAACATTCCCGTTTCGCGCGAGAAAATCCATATTGAGAGTATGCGCCGCTTCCAGGGGGGTCTTCCCCGATAATTCTTCCAGCGGCAGATCTGCCATGCCGTCCGGCACAATGACGATATATTTCATAAGCGTGTTTCCAATCCCCGGATTAAGTGTTGGACCAACTGTCGTCTTGATGTCACCGGGGCCGTCCTCTCCCCTTCTTTGTAGGCGATGAAAGCCCGGTATTCCGGTTTTAAGGCATTGGCCACCACGGCATCACATCGAGATTCCTTAAAAAGTTTCTGGATGGCTTCCAGCAACCGCCTCTGGTGATAACGGGCTTCGAGCTTAAATCCAACCAGAAAGCACCCGGGGGATAATTTTTTTATGATTTTTATCAGTTTCTTCGTCGGAACCAAGGTTAATGTCACCTCTTTCGCCTGCGAGCTGATTTTCCCGGCAAAGGGGCGTTCGAGTTGAAAGTCAGAAACGGCGGCCGCGTGGATAACAATATCATATTTGTTCTTGAGTTCCTGCCGTAAGAGATTCTCCAGTTCTTTCAGGAAGTAAAACTTAATTCTCCGTATTCCTGTTATTGAAAATTCCTCTGTCCCCGGGCCTTGCAGAAGGGTGACCTGGGCTCCTTGTTGGCGGCACATTTTTGCGCAGATTTGCCCTAAGGACCCGCTGGACACATTGCTTAACATCCGGACATCATCCACCGGCACCCATGTCGGCCCGCAGGTAATCAAAATTTTTTTGTTTTTGAGTCCCATGCCTGTCCACCCTGTTTATAATCCGATTTCTTTCAGGATGGCTTTTAATTCCGGTTCCAGCGTGACCGGTTGAGAGACATTTTTTATGGCGATATTGGGATCTTTAAGCCCGTGTCCGGTGAGTGTGCAGACGATCCTGGCGCCTTTATGGCTTTTGAAAAATCCGCGTTCGTGCAGTTTGAGGATGCCGGCCACCGACGCCGCGGAAGCCGGTTCCGCGAATACGCCGGTCCCCTGGGCCATCAGTTTGTATGCCTCCAAAATTTCTTCATCGGTGACCAGGTCAATCACCCCCCCGGATTCATCCCGGGCTGCTTCCGCGGTTTTCCAACTGGCCGGATTCCCGATCCGGATCGCCGTGGCAATAGTTTCCGGGTTGGGGATAATCTTCCCATGCACGATCGGGGCGGCCCCTGCAGCCTGGAATCCCAGCATCACCGGGAGTTGGGTTGTTTTCCCCTGCGCTTTGTATTCCTTGTAGCCTTTCCAGTAAGCGGTAATGTTCCCGGCGTTCCCTACAGGGATGGCATGAAATTCTGGTGCGTCTTGAAGCGCATCGCATATTTCAAAAGCGGCTGATTTTTGTCCTTCGATCCGGAACGGATTGATGGAATTTACAAGCTCCACAGGGTAATGGCTCGTAATGTCTTTGACCAGATTGAGGGCCTGGTCAAAATTCCCTTTAATAGCGATGACCTTAGCGTTATGAATCATGGCTTGCGCGAGTTTCCCTAGGGCAATGTTCCCGTCCGGGATCAGCACAACGCATCGCATGGTCTGGCTGCGGGCGGCATAGGCAGCGGCTGATGCAGAGGTGTTCCCGGTGGAGGCGCACATCACGATCCGGGCCCCTTTTTCTTTCGCTTTTGAGATGGCCATGGTCATGCCCCGGTCTTTGAAAGAACCGGTCGGGTTGCAGCCATCGAATTTCAGATAAATTTTTAAGCCTATTCTGTCGGACAGGGCGTCTGCCGGAATGAGCGGTGTGTTCCCTTCCTTAAGAGTTACGATAGGCGTAGCTCCGGTGACCGGCATAAAATCGCGGTAATGTTGTATAATCCCTTCCCACATGGGTGTATAGACTCCTCGAAAAACGGATGCGTTAAGATAAATTCTCCATCCTTATAACGACGGGTTTGCTCTTCACAATGGCGAACTTGTGGATGAGCTGCAACGCTTCCCGGACCTGGCGTTCCGGGGCGTAATCCGTGATCATAATGACCGGAATAGCCGCCACATTGCTGTTATGGGGTTTTTGGGTCACCGAATTAATTCCGATTCCGTGTTCGGCCAGGATGCCGGCGATTTGCGATAAAATCCCCGGCTTGTCCACCGCCATAAAACGGATATAAAATTTTGTTGAAACTTCATCAATCGTTTTTATGGTAATGGTTTCGGATTCTATAAAAGAATTCCCGATCATTTGAGACGCGGGAATACCCTTGCGGGTGCACAAATTGATCAGGTCGCTCACTACGCCTGAGGCGGCCGCCATTTGCCCGGCACCCTGCCCGGAAAGCATAACTTCTCCCAGTGGATCGATTGTGGTGAAGAGCGCGTTCATGACGCCATTAATAGACGCCAAGGGATGGGTTTTGGCAATCAGGGTCGGGTGCACCCTTGCTTCAATCTGTTCTTTTTGTTTCTTTGCGATCGCCAGCAATTTGATCGTTAATCCGAGATTTTCCGCGTATTCAATGTCTTCGTGAGCAATATGCGTGATTCCCTCCGTGTGAATGTCTTTCAGGTTGATAAAACGCCCCATGGTCAGAGACACGAGTATGGCCAGTTTGTGGGCCGAATCCGTCCCGTTAATATCCAGGGTCGGATCCGCCTCGGCAAAACCGCATTTTTGCGCGCTGGCTACGGCTTCGGCAAAAGAACAGTTCTTCTGGCTCATTTCCGTGAGGATATAATTGCAGGTACCGTTGATGATCCCATAGATACTGAGAAACTGATTGCCTGCCACCCCCTCTGTGATGGTTTTAATAACCGGGACGCCGGCCATGACGGAGGATTCAAAGAAAATGTTCCTGTCCTGTTTGTGGGCTTCCAGAAAAAGATCTTTGCCGTATTGCGCGATCAGGCTTTTATTCGCGGTGACAACGTATTTTTTGTTCCGGAGGGCTTTAAAAACAAAATCTTTGGCCGGATCAATTCCGCCGATCAGTTCAACGACCACGTCGATTTCCGGGTCGTTTAATATATCGTCTGCGCAAGCCGTGAGATGATATTTCTGCAGTTCTTTGGGTTGCTCCTGCCTGAAACGCAGGTCACAGATGCTTTTGACGGTCAGATTCACCGCGTATTTCTTGTTGATGTAGCTTTTTTTTATCTGCAGGAATTTTAGCAACCCGGTGCCGACATTCCCGCAACCGATCAATCCGATGGTCAGGCGTTCCATTATCCACGTTCTTTCTTGTCAAAATGTTCGACGAGCTTGGTGAGTAAATACTCGGCCTCGGGAGACAGATTTTTAAACTCAAGCCGGGTTTCATAAATGATGTCCTTTATTTTTTCATGGGATTCCAGAACCAGCCCTTCCAGATGGGTGAGTTCCAGGAGAAAAGGCGTTTTCATTTCTATCGCCAATACAGAATGAGACGGAAATCCTTTGGAGGTAATAAGGCACATCCCTCCCATACTGATATTTTTTAGCTGGGAAGCTTCAAAGCGGTGTTGAGGGTATGCCATATCATAGTAGGTCAAAATAAAATTTTTCTGGATTCTATGATATTTCCTCCGCTCCGGGCGATCCTGTTTGTCCATAGCCCCTTTTCCCATAGTTTTCTCCTATTTAATAATATATTAATTATACGTATAAAAAGTCGGAGCGGACGGGTTCGAACCGTCGACCTCTTGAACCCCATTCAAGTGCGCTCGCCAGCTGCGCTACGCTCCGGTATCTTTCTAAATGTCCCTAGATATATCTATCAATACAGAACGTTTATTATACATTAATCCTCTTTATATGCAAAGAAAAACTTCCAATTTGAACGATTTGCATTTTATTAAACAATAACCGGATTTTGAGCCTGCCGTGCCTCCCCCAATCCCTGAGAAGAAGCTAGGCAGAGGAGCTGCGTTCCTTTGGGCATAATAACCGTATCTCTTACTCAGACTTAAGTTTACGAGTCATAAGGTCGTTGACGGCTTTCCGGGGCTGTTTTCCTTCATAGATAATTTTATATACCTCTTCCGAGATGGGCATGGATACGTCGAATTTTTGCCGGAGTTTATGAACGGCCTTAACAGTTTCGACGCCTTCGGCGACCATATTCATGGAGGACAGAATTTGCTGAATGGATTTTCCTTTCCCCAACTCTCTCCCGACAAAACGATTACGGCTTTGAGGGCTGACGCAGGTTGTGACGAGGTCGCCTAATCCGGTCAAGCCGCTGAAGGTTTTTTGTTTGGCTCCCATAGCTTTTCCCAAACGGGCCATTTCGACCAAGCCGCGGGTCAAAATAGCCGCCAGAGTATTCGTCCCGAAGCCCAGCCCGTCACAGACTCCGCAGGCGATTGCGATGATGTTTTTCAAGCTCCCCCCTATTTCCAGCCCGATGACATCAGTATTGGTATAGATGCGAAAATTCTCGGAATGAAAAACTTTTTGGAGTTCTTTAGCGGTACGGATCTCTTTGGACGCGATGACGGCCGTTGTCGGCAGACCCTCGGCCACTTCTCTGGCGATGGTCGGCCCGGAGAGTACGGCCAGATCCACATGGCCCAAGTGTTGCGTGATCACCTGGGACATCCTTAAAAGGTTTTTGGTGTCGATCCCTTTTATAACACTTAAATATGTTTTGTTTGTGCAGGCACTTGCCGGAAAGCCTTTTAGGACGCTAGCAAGATATTGAGAGGGTACGGCGAGAACAATGAGAGAGCCGGAAGCGAGCGCCTGTTTAATGTCGGCGGTAACGACGATGGATGCCGGGATCATGATCCCGGGCAAAAACTTTGCGTTCATTTTGGCCTGGTTGATTTCCCGGGCGTTTTCTTCAAAAGCGCTCCATAATGTCACGGTGTATCCTTTACGGGCCAGATAAACAGCGAGAGTGGTTCCCCAGCTGCCGTCCCCTAAGATAGAAACATTTTGATGTTTTTTCACACGGTCCTCCTCTTCGGGATGTCAAAGATAGAATATTTATTTATACCGGAATAATTTTCGGCCCAAACGCTTTGTCCGGTTGAGCGCCCGGCTGGTTTCATGCTTTATACTATAGAGGATTGATCAAAACTTTGTAAAGAGAAAAGACATCGTTCTGGTAAACCGGCTGTAATATAGGGTTGGCCGGCGGGGCATTGTATTTCATGAACACGATGTAGTTCACGTGATATCGCAGAAGTGCGTTTTGAATCGCCGGGGTTATATCCGTTGTGACCAGGACTTTAAAAGGTTCAATATGGCTGACCCGTTTTTGCCATTCTCTGGCGGCCTGATAGTCAAAGCCCACGATCCCGCAGTCCCGGTAGGAGCATATAATTTTTCTCTCGGATAATATCCGGAATCCTCCCATGGTCATGTTGTAGGGCACTAAAAACAGCGCATTTTTAGGAGTATGGGACTGTGCGTATCTTTGTATATCCTCCCAGTTCCGCTGCAGTTGCCAAAATCCGGTCCCTGTCCGCTCCGTTTGAAGCCGTTGGTAATGATAAGCCATAAAATGTCCGGTGAGGAGAATAAAGGGGAGGATAATAGAGAATATTTTAAGCCGGAGGCCCCATTCCCGGTCACGGACACGTATTAAAATCAGGAAGTTTATTAAAAGCAGGCCCCAGGTGGCTAAGACATTCATCATCACGCCTGGGCTGTAATGTTGCCGGAGAAATAAAAAGAATACCCCCCCTAGTCCCAGGATGACAGCGCCGGTCGATAATGCGGCCTTGGGAAGAGAGCGTTTCCCTCCCCCGCTTAAAGCCTGGAGCCCCAACACACCCATGATGAGGATTGAGGTGCAGGTGGTCACCCATCCCCCGAACCGCAGTAATGGGATGGAAATCGAACAGGCAAAAATGGTTAATGGCGATGCCGTCGGCGCCAGATTCACAAACAGGATCAGGGTGTATCCCCACAGGAAAAACATCATAAATTGCGTGTGTCTTACAAGGTTGAGGTCCAGGACGAACCTTTTGGGGAAAATATAAGTAAATGTAAAAGACACTAATAATGAAATGAACGCCGTCAGCAGAACAGCTGTGACTTTTTTATCCCGCCGGAACACGGGATTAAAATAGAAATTGAGAGCATATAATCCTAAGATAACCCAGTAGGTCGCCGTCGCCTCAAGGAAGACAGAAATATGTTTGCCCATGTCGGCCAGTTCCGCGTTCTGGAAGAGGAAATTTTGCGGACAGGCCAGATGATAAAGTTCAAGCCATTCCCCGGTGGCCGGCGGCGGCCAGGCAGGCGCGCTGCTGTGCCCGGTGGAGTACCCCCAGATTAAAAGCGGGCTGAGCGATAGCAGAAAGGCCAGTGACGCTTTTAAAATCGTCCGCCCGCCGTAACGGGAGAAATGCCGGGTCAGGAAAACCAGTAAATAGAGAAAGGGGAAAAGGCTGTATAGGGAATGGATATTGGCGGACAACCCGAAGATCGCCGCGGCCCAGGTGAACCGGTTTTTATAAAAAAAATAGAGTCCGCCCATAATGAAAGCCAGGGCGAATTCCTGGTGGGAGAACGTCCGGTATAGGAATTCCTCTACCCGTCCCAGGAGGAGCAGCATGATTACGCATAGTGCCCCGCTGAGACGGGATTGGCTGATATGCGTCCACAGTTTAAAAATGTAGAAGAAAAAGAGATACCGGCAGAAAAGGTACAGGGACAGGTAGATGGATGGGATTTGTTCCACCGAAATGACTTTTGCCAGGCAAGGGTATAGCAGGGAGGAAAAGTTTTTTTTAAGGCTCTCCACATAATAATCGCCGGCGTAAAGTGACGGATCTATCAGACTTTTGAGGAGAGGGATTTCCAGATGCTGGTCATCCCATCCGTAAGTATATCCGTTGGTGAGCAGGAATATGCCTAATAATAAAAGAGCCATGACCCCATCATTCCGCCAAAAGGTTCTTAACGCGGCACGGAGCCCTCCCCCCCCAGCGGAATTTATGTCTATTTTTACAGGCACGGAAACGGATTGTTCAATGTTTTATTTGAAATTTGTTCCGGGGTGAACGGGGCGTATTATTTCCAGATAAAGACTTCCCGGAAAACCTGGAACATGTAGGCGGCACCCCAGCGCAAAACCTGCAGCTTCCGTTCCCCCCCTTCCCGGGGCGGTTCGTCTCCCGGGATGTCGGCCGTTTTGAGCTTGCGCTTGGCGCAACGAATGGATAACAGGGGTTCCCAACTGATCGTCGTCCCGAAAAGGCGTTCTTCGAATTCATAACTGGAGTCCTTATCCAGGTCCAACTCCTGTATCAAGTTGGTGCGGTAAGCGCGGAAAATCACCATGGCGTCGGTATAGCGGGCACCGTGCAACAGGTTTATCGTGGTCGTAAATAATTTATTCCCGAACGCGGTTACCCGGTCATCGTCATAGCTTTTGGCCCCTTCGGCGTAACGGGAAACGATGACCATATCATAGCCTTCTTTGAGTTTGGCAATACAATCGGGGATCAATTCCGGGATCGAGTTCCCGTCCGGGCTGAAGGTCAGAATCACGTCTCCTGTGACATGCGGCAGGGCTTCCATATAAGCGTGCCGCATCCCCTTCTTCTTTTGGATAATGACCGGATATCCCTGTTCTTTCGCGTATTCTATCGTCCCGTCCGTAGATTGACCGTCGATGATAAGAATCTGGTTATACCATTCGGGTTTGATGCGGGGCATGATCGCTTTCATACCGTCGATTTCATTAAGGGTGGGAATGAGTAAAGTAATGTTCATAATTTTTTAAATCCCGGTTATGTTTTTAATAACAGAAAAAACTTGCTTCTCTTCAGGCTTATCCTAAGAGAGCGATGATTACGAAAAATATTATACATAGAAACATTTAAAAATGTATTATTTTTTGGTAATTGTCGAACTGAAATTTTTAACCAAAATGGAGCGAGAGAAGGGAATCGAACCCTCGTATCAAGCTTGGAAGGCTTGTGTTCTACCACTGAACTACTCTCGCGGGATGAGGGAATTTTGTCAATATCCTGTTTAACAGGATTTTAAGGGGGCCGGAAATAATTATGGGCAGAGGAGGATTCGAACCTCCGAAGCGGTTCCGCAACAGATTTACAGTCTGTCCCCTTTGGCCACTTGGGTATCTGCCCGGTTTTAAAATTTCAGAAACATTAAAGCCCCTCGCTGAACCTTGAGCGGGCAAGTCCTGTTGGCTTCTTCAGGGCTGTTTTCAAAAAACCTGGGTTCCTTTTAAGAATAAAATTAAGCTGGCGAGAGGCTTCGAACCCCCGACCTACTGATTACAAGTCAGTTGCTCTACCAGCTGAGCTACGCCAGCGAATTACCTTAAATAAATTTCATTTCAGAAAAATTCGCCAACCCCGCTTGGCGGGACGCCAGGTATTTTTCTGAATATAAACACATAATATCTTGGGCAAATCTAACCGTCGGCAGGAATCCCAACTTATTTATTCCCAGATATTTTACAAGAGCCGGGCTCCTTGTGCCAACCCGTACCCGATATCCTGGCTATTTTCAGAAATTTTATTATACCTGAGATCGTTTAAAAGTAAATCAATTTTTCCAATTTCGTCTTCAGGGGCGATTATCAGATTCCAAGGAACTTTTGAGTTCACAGATTTCCTCTAGCTTATCTGTTTGGTGCCTTTTCCGGTATAATTTTTTTGCCTGATCTAAATAATTCGCCGCTTTTTGTTTCTGGTTTAATTTTAAATAACATTTCCCTAGATCATAATAAGCCGTGGGGCTTTGAGGGAATGCCTGTATGGCCCGTTCATAATGGATAATAGCCAGCCCCATTTCGCCTCTCTGCGTGTATATCTTAGCCAGATTATTGTGGACAGGATAACAATTCGGGTTAAGGTCGACCGCCCTTTTAAAATAATTTAAAGCCAGGTCCTCTTCGCCTTTTGACAGATAATAAACTCCGATATTATTTAATATTTGAGTGTCATTCGGATTCCAACGCAGAATTCTCATGGATTCCTGCATGGCCGGCTCGTATTGACCTTTACGGAATAAAGCCAGTGCCAAGAATTGATGCGCAGTATAATCATACGGGG
>JAGOJP010000149.1 GCA_017995055.1 Candidatus Omnitrophota bacterium | reverse complement strand
AACATATGCCATATTCCTGTACCCCGGGACGGATTCCTTCCCTAAAAACAAAGCTCGTGCACGTCAAACACCGGGCCGTCATAACACACCGTCTTATACCCGGAACGCGTTGGGATAGAGCAGCCCAGGCAGGCACCCAGCCCGCACGCCATCACCTCTTCGCATGATACCTGCCCCGAGAGGTAGTGCTTTTTCGCGAAATCCTGCACCGCGGCCAGCATGGGCTTGGGGCCGCAGGCATACAGCATGGTCCTCCGCGGGTCTTCCTGGATCTTATCAAAAAGCCGGGTCACCCGCCCCTTCGTTCCGACGCTGCCGTCTTCGGTTGAAACAAAAACGGCTACCCCGTTCTTCTGGAATTCTTTAAAATCCAGCACCTGATCCCGGCTCCGCGCCCCGTATAAAAGGATCTTTTCGATTTTTTTCTTTTTTAAAAAATCCGTAAAGAGCAAAAATGGCGCCACCCCGATCCCTCCGGCGATCATAACGAGTTGATTGACATCCGGCGCCGGCTCGGCAAAGGGAGTCCCCGCGGGGCCGAGAATATCCAGTTGATCTCCTCTCTTTTTGGAGCTGAGGATTTCGGTCCCTTTCCCGACGACATCATACAAAATATCCAGGGTCTTTCCCGCCCGGAACACGCTGAACGGCCGCCGGAAAAAGGGCTCCACCCCCGCCGCAACCCGGATATGGATGAACTGGCCCGGCCGGGCCTCGCAAGCGGCGGCCCCGGCGTCCAAAGAAAGCCGGTAATATTGCGGGCAAACCTTTTTATTCGAAATAACCGCAACTGTGCGTTGAATTTTATGCATGCCCCTCCTGCTCCCGGCCACAGAGACCCAGGCCGCAAAAAAACACAGCCGCGGACAGAAGAAATATCAGAACCGTCTGGAAAATGTTCGTCGAACCGAAAACCCTCCACTCCTGCAGCGATTCCAGAACCACGGCTAAAAACGGCCAGCCTAACAAGGCCCGCTTTTCCTTGGTACTCCAGGTTTCTTTCCAGGGGAACAGCGTTGAGACTTTTACCGCCCGCAGGCTTTTCCAGGAAGGGAAAAGCCTGGGGACCTCACGACAGTATACCTCATATTCTTTACCAAATTTCTTGAGGAGCCATTTTTCTTCAAATACGATCTGTTTATTAAAACGCAGATAAAAAAGCACTGCGAAAACAGGCAGAATCCAAAACGGCCAGACGACAAGGATAAATCCCGCCCCGAGAGTAAAACTGCCCAGATACATCGGGTTTCGAACCACTGTGTATAACCCTTTCTTAACCAGCCCCTCCCCTTGCTGGGAATTGGCTTTTTTAACTCCGCGGGCGGACATCCGGATATAGGCCCCTTTAAAAATGACAATAAAGCCCAAAAAATCCAAAATATTATCCAGCAAGGGGCTTGAAGGATAAAGACGCGGGAACGGATACAAAAAAACCGTAAACAGGATAGCCAGAGAAAGCAGGCTGGAGTCAATTTTAACACGTTTTTTCATAATCCTTCACCTTTAACAAGATGGTCAATAAAATATGCTGCGGCCTTTCTCGAATCGGAGAATCACAGCGATAGCACCGCTGATCTTCTCGGCCATATACGTTAAGAAAAATTTTATACCCGCCGGCCCTCGGCATCGCGGCATGAATATACCGATGTCCCCCTTTCCGTTACGGCCTGTTTGAGAATTCGGCGAATTGACGTCCAGACAGCATTCACATCACGTTCCGCCCAATCCCCCGTCATACAAAATTTCCGATCCCAGCGACAATCCTGGAGTTCATAAGGAGCGTCTTAACCCGGGCCTTTTTGTTTTTTAAAACCTGCCGCAGATAATCACGGAAAAACGGCCGGCTGAAAGGGTCCGGCCCCAGGGCTGAGAAATAAGGAATCTCGGCCAAGCCCCCGACAACCGAAAGCCGGCCGAATAATCGTTGATCATTATAGTGCAAATACTTCCCATTGGAAAGCCGGAAAACAACTTTGGTATACCGTTCTTTTCGCGGCCCGGCGCAAACAATCATCTGCCCCCTCATCATCCCGGGGGCCACAAAAAAACGCCGCCCGGGGGAAGCCGGGCCACCAGCGCTTTTCCCCGGCGGAAAACATCGGCGATGGTCCTGCCCCGAAGTCCCCGGATGAACTCATCCGGGGACGGGACACGAACCACGCGGCCGTCATCAACCACGGCGTCTTTAATAACACCGCCCTGGATCATTGTCCACAGGTCACGGCAGAGTGTTTTTCCAGTTCCGGCATACCGCGTTCCTTTTAAATTACCCGGGGCCTAAATAGGCCCTGATCGCTTCCACTTTCGCCCGGTCGCCGGCATCAGAAAACAGCCGTAAAGCCTCCCGGAAATATTCCCCGGCCTTTTCCCCGTCGCCTAAAGCCTGATAGGACAACCCCAAATAAAAACAAGCATAATCCGTAAGCCCCTGAATCCGGTTGGCCCGCTCCAACAGGGCAATGGTTTCCCTGTATTGGCCGTATTCGTAAAAAAGAATCGCCAGGTTCTGATAGGGACCCGCATGATTGGGATTGACCCGGATTGCCTTTTGAAAAAAAACAACCGCCGCCTCCGGGTTGTCCCTTTCCCGGGATAGAAGGCCAAGGTTATTGTAAATCCTGGATAACAGGACCTTCGTCGTCGCGTCAAACGGCTGCTTGCGCGCGTAATAAAGCGCCACGGCTTTGCGGTAATATTCTTCCGCGACAGGAGTCCGGCCCTGACGCTGGCAAAGCTCCCCGAAAGCAAAGTAAGCGCCGGGATTCGAAGGAGCTTTTTTCAAAACATCCTGCCAGAGATACAGCTCTTTTTCCCAAACCATATTCCGGCGGAAAGTCAGCGCCCCGAAAAGCAGGACAACGCTCATCATGATCCGCTGGTAATGCACCGGGGATTTCACTGCCCTGAAGGCGATATAAGACAAAAACCAGGAAAAACCCGCCATGGGCATATACAGCCAGTGTTCGTAAATCACACCGCGGTTCCCGAAGACAACCGACAGCGCTTCAACGGCGGTGGTGGCAAAAAACCAGAATATACAAAAGCTGACTTCCCGGGCGCCGCGGCGAGACCGGAACGCCACCACCGCCAGCATCAGCAATAACAGGAAGGAAAAAAAAGTCGCCGGCTCCAGGAATCCTCCGGCGACAGGGTAATCATAATCAAAATTCTGGGCCACGGGAAGCGCCAAAAGCCTCAAATAAGTTCGTAAAACATTTATTTCCGTCCATAGATATCTGGCGTCAAAGCGCTCCCAGCTCACAAGCCCCTGATACTGGTAGGCGGACCCTGCCGGTTCCAGCCGGACAGCCCAAAGCAACAAGAGCGAAACAGCCAGAGACAAGCCCAAAGCTTTAACAGCGTGGCCACCCCGGATTTTGGCCCCCCCGAAAAACAGCAAATCATACACAGCGATCACCGCCGGAGCGGTCAGCATGGATTGTTTCGACAAAAGGCCCAGGGCCGCGGCCCCGATAAAACCAGCAAGAAATACCCCGCGGTGATTCAACCTGTACTTGACATAAAAAATCAAGACCAGGAGATAAAACAGCGTGACAATCGACGACGCCCGCTGAGTAATATACGACACGGCCTGCGTCTGAACCGGATGGCAGAGAAAAACCATCGCCGCCCAAAACGCGATACGTTGTCCGATTGCGGAATGCCGGGTTTCCCGCAAGACAGGCGTGGCGTAACTGAAAAGGATCAAGTAAAAAACCGCGACTGAGGCCAACACATGGACCAACAGGTTCAGAATATGGTACCCGACCGCGTTGCGCCCGCCCAGCCAGTAGTTCAAAGCATAGCTCATCCCGACCACAAGCCGCACATGAAACTCCCGCCACAGGGCCGGAACGTCCCGGGGGCCCCGCTGCACCGCGGCGCTGTTAAGGATAAACGCATGGTCGTCGAAACAAAATTCTCCGTTTAAAGAATTAGAATAGATTAAAATCCCGACCGCGCATAGCGTGATAAGCGCAAGCGCCCGGCTGTTCCGGGCCGCCTTCCTCAGCCC
>JAGOJP010000148.1 GCA_017995055.1 Candidatus Omnitrophota bacterium | reverse complement strand
TAGGAAGCCCGGTTGGTTACGGCATCAGGGTGTTCACGGAATTCATGCACCTGAGCCTGCAGACATTTTTTTGGATCATCTTCGGCCCATTCCGGGACAAACCGCTCAAACATCAGGCGGTCTTTGAGCAGATGGTTTTTATGGGCATCCAGTCCATCCTGATTGTCTTTTTTGTCATGTTTTTCACCGGGGTTGTCCTGGCGATGCAATCGGCCTATCAGCTCTCTAAACTGGGCGGCACGATCTATGTCGCAAGCCTGACATCGGTTTCAATCTGCCGGGAACTAGGCCCGGTGTTGACCGCTCTGGTCGTGGCCGGCCGTATCGGGGCGGCGATTACCGCTGAAATCGGCTCCATGCAGGTGAATGAGCAGATCGAGGCCCTGGAAACCATGGCCATCAACCCGGTCCGATTTCTGATTGCGCCCAAGCTGCTTTCCCTTTTTGTGATGTTGCCTTGTTTAACGGTTCTGGGGGATGTTTCCGGGATTCTGGGCGGTTATGTGATCGGCGTGCATAACCTGGGGATTAACCAACATTTGTATATTCAGACCACGTTTAAGTATTTGATGCTCAAGGATATTTACACCGGCCTGTCGAAATCGTTTGTGTTTGCGATTATTATTGTCCTGGTGGGCGCTTATCAGGGCTTGAAGACCCGGGGCGGGGCGGTGGGAGTCGGGAAGCATACCACGATCAGCGTTGTGACGAGTTTTATTCTTATTATTGTGGCGGATTGTGTCGTCACGGGTATTTATTATTTTCACAACATGTGAGGCGCGGGCTTATCCGGAGGCGGCACGAAAACATTTTCCGGGAGGGCAAGGGGGTTTTATGGCGGATCGGCCGGTGGCCATATCGGTTAAAAATCTGGTCAAGACGTTTGACGGCAGGACGGTGTTGGACGGCATTAACCTTGATGTTTATCAGGGAGAAACCTTTGTTATCATGGGGGGCTCCGGATGCGGGAAGAGTACGCTCCTGAGACATATGACCGGGGCCATTAAACCGGATGCGGGGCAGGTTTTTTTTCAGGGGAAAGATTTGACCTTAATGACCGAGGAAGAAAAGGAACGGATTAAACGGCGCTTCGGGATGAGTTTTCAGTCTGCGGCCCTGCTTGATTATATGACGGTGGAAGAGAATGTCAGTTTGCCTTTGAGGGAACACACGAAGCTGGACCCCCAGATTATAAGTATTATTGTTAAGATGAAATTAAGTTTGGTCGGATTGCAGGGGTATGAGCATTTAATGCCGAGCATGCTTTCGGGTGGCATGAAGAAACGCGTCGGCTTGGCCAGGGCGATCGCGATGGATCCGGAAGTGGTTTTTTATGATGAGCCTACTGCGGGGCTGGACCCGATTGTGTGCGCCGTGGTTGATAAGCTCATCCTGGATTTAAATAAGAAACTGTTGCTCACGTCCGTGGTGGTCACGCACAACATGGAAAGTGTTTTCCGCATCGCGAACCGCGTGGCCATGTTGTATCAGGGACGGGTTCTGGAGGTGGGGACGCCGAAAGAAATAAAGAATTCCGGGAATGCGATCGTCCAGCAGTTTATTAAAGGCGAAATAGAAGGGCCCATTAATATTATGGAGAACGGGCAGGAGGCGCCTGTCAGCGGACCGTAATCGGGGACCGGAGGCAGGAAACTGGTAAGAGGGGGAAACCATATGAGGATCAATAATGAAACCAGAGTCGGTATTCTGATCGCCATCGTTTTATGTTTTCTGGCTGTATTAACCGTTAGGGCCGGAGACTTTCATTTTAAAGAGCGGGGCTATGATATTAAAGTCCATTTTGTCAATGTGGACGGCATCGAGTTGAACTCGCCGGTAACGCTTAACGGCCTGGAGATCGGTCGCGTTAAGGACATCCGTATCGTTTACGGCCCGGCCCCGAAAGTGGAGCTGACCCTGTGGATTAAACAGGACATAAAAATTTTTAAAGGGGTCGAAGCCCACGTGAAGAATCTTGGATTTATGGGGGAAAAGTACATCGGGCTGGTCATGACCGACAAAATCAGCGGCGGGCCTCTCGCCCCCGGGGAGGCGATTGCGGGGACCGAGCCGGCCAGTTTTGAAAAAATACTTCAAAAGGGCGAAAGTATCGCCGCGAATATTGAAGGGATATCCGCCAACCTCAATGAGCGGCTGAACGTGAATGCTCAGGCGATCGACGATGTCCTCGCGGATATGCGGGCGACCATGAAGAACGTGCATTCTCTCTCGGATAATATCCATGAACGGTTCGCGGTGAACCAGCATCTTGTGGACGAGATGATAGGGCATGCGAATAGCACGACGAAAAATTTGGAAGAATTAAGTTTCGACCTCAAGAGCAACCCCTGGAAGCTGCTGTATAAGCCGAAGAAATAAATGTCCGGGGAAGCGTTCCCCAGGGGTATTCCGGGAGGAGAGCGGCCCATGGAATATATTTGCCCGGTATGCGGGAAACCCGTTAGTGAGGACCTGCGTCAGTATGTGGATCATACGGAGAAGCATATTGTCGATGTGATCAAAAAGAAACACCCGGAATGGGTGGAGCAAGACGGCCTGTGCCGGAGGTGTTTAAAGTATTATAAAAAAGAAATGAAAGGATAACGGGGACAGATGTGTTTTCCGGGAGGGAACGACTTATGAAAAAGCTGATTAAGTTCATCGCGTTCGTGCTGATTGCGCTGGTCATAGGCGTGATCGTGGCGAAAAACATTGTCATTAAGACCGGGATTGAGCAGGGGGTCAAACTCGTGACCGGCCTGCCGATGAAGATCGCGAGCATGGATATCAGTTTCACAAAATTTTATGTCCACGTTCAGGGGATGCAGCTTTACAATCCGGAAGGCTTTCCGGAAAAAATCATGGTGGATGTCCCGGAAGTGTATGTCAACCTTGATGTCCCGGCCTTGATGAAGAAAAAAATTCATGTCAAGGAGGTCCGCTTTTATCTGAAAGAGTTTGTCCTGGTGAAGAATGCCGACAGTAAAATGAACCTTGATCACCTGAAAGCTTTGCAGCCGAAAGCCGGAGAAAAGCCGGATCAGGAAACGGCTCCGGCCCCCGGGAAGAAAGAAATGCCGGCGGTCCAGATTGATGTTTTGCAGCTGAAAGTGGACAAGGTGGTGTATAAAGATTATTCGAAAGGCGGGGAGCCGGTTATAACGGAAACCAAGATCAGCTTGGATGAAAGGATTGAGAACATTAATGATCCTAACCGGCTGGTGCAGATTATCGTTTTCAAAACCCTGACAAAAACTCCGTTTGCCAATTTGCCGGACCGGAATATCAACGGATTAAAATCTGTGGTTTCCGGAACCGTGGATGCTGCCAGCGGCCTGACCCATGGGGTTGTGGACACAACCGGCAAGATCATAAAAGGCACGACGGATACGATCACGAATGTTATTAAATTTCCGTTTAAATCGGAATAAACACCTCGCCGGGGAGCGGGACCGACCGGGCGCGGGGGCCCGGTCGTGCGGGATACGCCAGGAGACGCATGCAACTTCAGGGGAATGTGTTTGATTATTTTTTGGTGTTTGGGGCGGGGGTCGCCGTCAGTTTCACGCCGTGCGTTTACCCGGCGCTCCCGGTGGTGGCGAGCATCATTGCCGGGGTGAACACCCGGGGCACCAAGCTTATGGGTTTTGTAATCTCGCTGGTGTATGTCCTGGGGATGGCCGTGATCTATTGCGGCCTCGCGGTCGTGGCGGCTTTAACCAGGAGCGTGTTTGGTCAGTTTCAGAATTCTCCGCTTGTGCTCTGGATTGTGGGCAATGTTTTGCTGATTTTTGCGCTGGTCATGCTCGACGTTATCCCTCTGCCGGGCCTGGCGTTGAACCGGCCCGCCGGCCTCAAACCACGGAATCTCTGGTCGGTTTTTGTGATGGGGGGGGTTGGCGGACTGATTGTCGGCCCCTGCACGGCTCCGGTTCTGGGGACAGTGCTGCTTTACGTGGCTTCCAAACAAAACCTTGTCCACGCGGTCAGCCTGCTTTTTGTCTTTTCTTGCGGCGTGGGCGCCTCGCTTGTTCTGGTGGGGACGTTCAGCG
>JAGOJP010000036.1 GCA_017995055.1 Candidatus Omnitrophota bacterium | reverse complement strand
GACGTTGATATCCTGACCTTTAAAGAAACCATCCATCCCCCCAAGCCGGCGCAATCTTCGAACACAAGCGGGCGCGGTTTCTTCTTTAAGCATTTTGCGAAAATCCGTAAAATACCGCGCCGGATGAATCCGGGCCAAGACGTTTTCGCGCAAAGCCGACTTCAAAAGCCGGGCTGTCCGAGGTTCAAACTTAAAATTCAACCGCTGCTCGAACCGGATCCCTCGCAAAATACGGGTCGGGTCATCCACAAAACTGCTGTCATGCAATATTCTGATATACCGGCGCCGCAGATCAAGGACTCCGTCATACACATCCCGGAGAACCCCCTCCGTCGGGCCGTGCAGGGCCGCAGCCATAGCGTTTATTGTAAAATCCCTTCTTTTTAAATCGGCTTCGAGAGTGCCGGGCCTGACAACGGGAAGCGCGCCGGGGCGGGGATAAAGCTCCTCCCGGGCCATGGCGAAATCAATGCTAACCTGGTCAGGGCTCGTGACGGTGGCGGTCTGAAACCGTTCGTGAGTTTTTAATTCCCCACGAACCAATTTTGCCACATGTTGGGCCAAGGCGATGGCGTTCCCCTCCACGACACAATCCAGGTCCACATTCCTGTTATGCAGGAGAATATCACGGACCGTCCCTCCGACGATATAAACCGGGATCCCGGCGTCTTCCCCGGCGCGGGACACGCATTCCAGCAAGGCCTTGACCGGAGGGTTTAAATATTGCCAGGAAATCTTGCGCATCAAGCCATCCTTTTTTATCCGCGGGGATGATAATGTTTATGAATATTCCTTAGACGCTCCCGGTCCACGTGCGTATAAATCTGCGTGGTGGAAATATCCGCGTGCCCCAGCATCTCCTGAACCGCCCGAAGGTCCGCCCCGTGCTCAAGCAGGTGGGTGGCGAAGGTGTGCCGTAACGTATGCGGTTTAATCGCCTTCTTAATATTCGCCTTGCTGGCGTAAGCCTTGACGACTTTCCATAAACTCTGCCGGCTCATTTTTTTTCCAAGGCGGCTCAAAAAAACATCCGAGGAGAGCCCGGCTTTCAACAGCCCCCCCCGCACAGCCCCGCAGTAAACCCGCACGGCCTCCCGGGCCCGTTGCCCCAGCGGGATAATACGCTCTTTCCGCCCTTTCCCGATACACCGCACATATCCTAACTCAAGGTTGATCTGGTCCATCCGCAGGTTAGCCAGCTCGGAAACCCGCATGCCGCTCGCATAAAACACTTCTAAAATAGCCCGGTCACGGACCGCCTGCCAGGCATCGCCCTTGACCGACATAATCATAGCGTCAATTTCTTCCTGATTGAGAACTTCAGGAACCCGCTTCCATAATTTTGGGGTTTCCACCAAAGAGCTGGGGTCTTCCGTCTGAAGGTTTTCCCTTACAAGAAAACGGTGAAAGGTTTTGATGGCGGCCAGCCGCCGGCAGATGGATCTGGCCGACAAACCGGATTTTTTTTGGGCATAAACATAGTCGGAAATATGCTGCCGGGTGACCTCCCGGAGCCCTTGGACACCCGCATGCTCACAATAGGACAGATAACTTTCCAAATCCCGCCGGTAAGCCAGCAATGTGTTATCGGCCAAGCCCCTTTCCACCGAAAGAAAACTTATAAAATCATCAATAAATTTCTGCACCGTTTCTCCTCACGGTTTCCCCTCCGCCGGTTCAAAAGCCGACTTCAATGTCTGCCTGACTCTCCGATCCAGCCTCATAAGCTTCCGGGCATAATTTTGATACGGCCGGTACGCCGCAGGGACAGAGAACTCATCCCGCACTTTTTCCATCTCCCCTTTAATCTGCCGCAGTTCCCCCCGGGCGGACTCGGGCAGCAGCCCGTCCATCCCCTCTAATTCTTTCAAACACGCATTCAGGGAAAAAACGATACGCTTGTCACTGGCTTTTTCCTCAATACCTGTGAGCACTTCCTGATTCCAGGCTAAAACCCGGTTGTAATGGTCCTGATACTGGTCAGCCGGCGGCACCCTGTCTGCAGGATAATCTTCAGGTTCAAAAACCGGCTGAACCGCCGTTTCCATGTTGGCCGTGCGCTTTTTACGAATGAACTTCCTGCGTACGGGTTCACAGCCCGCACAAAAAACCTGAACAGTCACCAGGGCTCCAATCAACCCTGCCGTAACCGGGGCCACCGGGTGGAACGGGAATCTAAACATGCATCATCTCCTTAAATTGTTGAAAGGTCAAAATAGTGACATTCAGCTCCCCGGCCTTTCGAAGTTTAGAGCCGGCGGCCTCTCCCGCAACCACAAAATCCGTCCGTTTGCTGACGGCCGCGGCGACCTCTCCCCCATTTCTTTTCACCAGTTCCGCCGCCTCCCGCCTGGAAAGCCCAGGCAATTCTCCGGTAAATACAAATATTTTACCAGCCAAAGGGCCGGGGGCTGTTTTAACCGGCTCCTGCATATTAACCCCCGCCTTTTTTAATTTTTGAATCAAAGCGCGCGCAGCCGGCTGACGGAAAAATTCGTACACGGACCGGGACATAACCTCGCCGAATTCTTCAATCTCCGTGAGTTCCTCTGAAGACAGCCTGAAAAGCGCATCCATCTGACAGGCCTTTTGCGCCAGGAGAAACGCGGATTTCTCTCCGATGTTATGAATCCCCAAACCATACACAAGCCGGGACAAAGGCTGCTGCCGGCTTGCCTGAATCGCCGCCAGCAGGTTATCCGCTTTTTTGTCTTTAAAAGACTCCAGGCCCAAAAGTTCTTTTTTAGTTAAAAAATAAATATCGGCGATATCCCGGACCAAATTCTGCTTGATCAACTGTGCGACAACCGCTTCCCCCAGCCCGTGAATATCCATAGCGCCCCGGGACGAAAAATGAATCAGCCGGCGCTCGAGCTGCTTGGGGCAGGACGGGTTAATACAACGAATCGCAACCTGGTCGTCCCGGTCTTTTGCAACCGTCCCGCCGCAGACCGGACAGGCTTCCGGGGCAGGGAAAACCGGAGAATCCAAGACCGCAGGAGAAAGGACTTTTACGACTTTCGGGATCACGTCCCCCGCCCGTTCCACAAGGACGCGGGCGCCGACATGAATACCCAGACGGGCGACTTCCTCAAAATTATGCAAAGTCGCCCTGGTTATTGTCACGCCGGCGCAGGAAACAGAATCTAGTTCGGCCACCGGAGTCAGGACGCCGGTCCGCCCGACCTGAACGACAATATCTCTCACGACTGTTGCGGCCTGCGACGCCGGGAATTTATAAGCGACAGCCCAGCGGGGGCTCTTCGCCGTCGTTCCCAGCACCTGCTGCTGGCTTAACTCATTCACCTTAATAACCATCCCGTCGACCTCATAAGGAATGGACTCCCGCCGCGCTTGAAACTCCCGGCAAAAATCCTTCACTTCCTGAAAAGTCCGGCAGAGACGTTTATGGCTGTCAACACAAAAGCCCATTTCCTGCGCCTTTATAAGAAAATCCCATTGAGTCTGGGGCGGCATTCCGCCTTCCATACTTCCGAAGGAATGAGCCAAAAAATGCAGACGGCGTTTCGCCGTCAGCTCCGCGTCCAACAGCTTTAAAGAACCGCTCGCTGCGTTCCGGGGGTTGGCAAAAATTAAGACGCCGTCAGATTTCCGCTGGTTATTAAGCGCGACAAAATCCCTTTTGTTCATATAAACTTCGCCCCGGACCTCGATCATCTCAGGCAGAGGCCCCCTCTCATCCGGCTTCAGCCGCAGAGGAACAGATCGCATCGTCCTGATATTATGAGTAACGTCTTCGCCATGCAGACCGTCTCCCCGCGTAGCGCCCAAGGCCAGCGTCCCTTTCTGATACGTCAGAGACGCGCTGACGCCGTCGACTTTCAGTTCAACGACCCACGATATTTTCTGCCCCGGCAACGCCTTGTTGAGACGGGCATACCACTCATCCAACTCCCCCTCACAATAGGTGTTTTCCAAAGACAGCATCTTCGTTCGGTGGGTAACGGTTTTAATCCCCGACGGGACCTTGACCCCCACCCGCAAGGTCGGAGAATCAGGCTGCCGCAAATCCGGGTAAGCCGCTTCCAGAAGCACAAGCCGCCGTATAAGGTCATCATAGTCCTTATCCGGGATCAGGGGATCGGACAACTCGTAGTAACGCCTGTTATGGTCCTCAATCTCCTGGGATAATTGCCGCATCTGGGCCTTAATTTGATCCCGTGTTTTCCCCTTCTCCTCTATCACATTCCCCCCGCGATCCGTTCGGATAAAAAAGCCGGCAAGCCGCGTTCCCGCATACGATGCTGGGCGCTTTCAACATCATACGGCTCCCGCTTAATTTCTAAATACTGTTCATCAGAATCATAAATCCCGTAGGCCGCCCGGTCGTCCCTGTCCCGGGGCTGCCCGACGCTGCCCACGTTTATAATAACTTTCTCTTCCGATCCCACATGCAAAACAGGGCCTCGGCTCATCCGGATATTTTCCCCTTGCTGAACATAAAATCCCGGGATATGGGTATGCCCCACCACGCCCAATTTTCTTTCTAAATAAGGGAACGCGTGGCGGGCTTCGGTGCTGTCCGAGAGATATTTAAAACGGGACGGATCATCAAAGGTGCCGTGTGTGACGGACATCATATCATTTTGAAACGAAAGCGGCAACGCCTTCAAAAAATCAAGCTCGGGCTGTTTCAACTGCTGGCGGGTCCAAAGAATGGCAGTCTGGGCCCAAGGATTAAACCGGGCCAAATCTAACAGGCCGCAAACACCCCAGTCATGGTTTCCGGCCACGCAAGGAATCGATTGAGTCCGGAAGAACACAAGGCATTCTTGAGGATCGGCCCCGTAGCCGACGATATCCCCGGCACATAAAATTTGATCAACAGCTTCCTTCTCAAGCGCCCTTAACACGGCCTGCAGCGCTTCCCAGTTCCCGTGTACATCAGAAATAAGGCCATAACGCATATAAACACCAGATTAACACAAGGCTTATGTAATCCTGAAATTTATAAAATCCCCGGAAGGGGCCCCGTAGGACAGGTCACGATTCCGGATCGATCCTGAAAAATACTCCTCGACATCTGTCATGAGGTTTTCAATCGTGGCCTGCTCTCCCTCGACTAAAATTTCAACCCGTCCGTCATTGAGGTTCCTGACCCAGCCGACCAGCCCAAGACGGGACGCGTAACTCCGGATCATATACCGGAACCCCACGCCCTGGACAATCCCGGAATAAAAAATATGCGCCTGGACCAGTCCTTCCTCCTGTTTTCGTTGCTGTTCCTGTGTCATATAAATTAAAGACCGGATAAGGTGCTCCGTAAAAAAAGCCCCAGAACGTCCGGCCAGCGTTTTTTACCCCAAAGGCTTTGCTGGGGGCCGAAGTTCTGGGGCCCTGGCTTATAACTCTGTTCGATATATATGGTCGGGAAGGTGGGATTTGAACCCACGACCTCAACGTCCCGAACGTTGCGCGCTAGCCAGCTGCGCTACTTCCCGAGATCAACACGAAAGGAAAATCTAAAAAAGAAGAATAACATTTTACCATTAACCATCAAGGACGTCAACAGTAGCCATCGGGACGTAAGGGATTCAGGAACTTATCCATCAGGCCGTTCCAAAAGAAAGGCATTATATCCGTCGCCAGGACAATAGGGCCATATTCCAGCCGCCGGTGGACCCGATCATCCCCGGAGGAAGATAATTTTTCGCCTCCGGAACCTGATAAATGTTCGGGACCTGCCCGGTCAGGTCAAAAAAGTTGGTCACAATCGCCCCCATCAAATCCGTCTGTTTATTGATGGAAATCTTATTTTCCCCGTAAAAGAGCCCCATGATATCCAACTGGGATGATGTCCCAAGCGCAACGTTATTGGGTGTCATAAATCCGAGAATATTCTCCGCACCGGTAGACGGCACATAAGGAAAATTGTGTTCCCCTCCGACAGGGACGGCCGGGGTCACCAAATTGGTGTTCACGCTAATATTACCGGTGACGAGAACGGACGCTTTCCCCGTATAAATGATGTCACTCCCTCCGCTAAAACTCATGTTCCCGCCTTCAACATAAATGATCCCGTCCACGGTTAGGCGCACACCGACACGCCAAGAAAAAGAATGGATACAATAAGGAAACGCATCTCCAGTCCCTTACTTAAAAACCAGTTTACTCTAGTCAAAGTGTAGCATAGAAATACCGCAGAAGTAAGGGGATTTGTGCTTTTATAAGAAAGGCGCCCTAAGAACCCAGGACGGGACGATAAGCGAGAAAACATCTTCCCCACCCCTGGGCGGCCCAGACCTGACCGGGCAACAATGGCAGGATTCAAAACGACAATGAGGCTACACAGCGGCTTTTTCCCCCGCCATATAACCGGTGGAAAAAGCCGCCTGCAGGTTAAACCCTCCGGTGGTCCCGTCAATATCGATCAGTTCCCCGGCAAAAAACAACCCCCGGATCAGCCGGGACTCCATGGTCCGGGGATTGATATCCCGGAGATCCACCCCGCCCTGAGTCACCATCGCTTCCATAAAACTTCGGGAGCCCTTGATATCCATTTTAAAATCCTTAAAAAGCCGGAGCAGGGCCTTCTGTTCCGCCGGGCTGACCTGGTAAAGCGCTTTATCCGGAGATACCCCCGCCTGCCGGAGAAAGACATCCACAAACCGGGCCGGCAGATAATCTTTCAAAGCGTTTTTCAGCTTCTGGTGACGGGACTCCCGCACATTATTCAAGAAACGGTGACTTAGGGTGTCTGCTGTCAAAGAAGGTTTCAGGTCCAAAGACACGGTCACCGGAGAGGACGCATTCACCCAGTCCACGACCCGGCCGCTATGGGTCAGCACAAGCGGCCCCGATATCCCGAAATCGGTGAACAGCAACTCGCCGATTTCCGAAACGACATGATTCTTGCCGTTTGAAAAGCAGAGGCGCACATTTTTAAGAGTCAGGCCCCGCAGGTCTCCCGGAAAAGTCTGCCGCATTTCCAACCCAACCAGCGCCGGGCGTAAAGGGGTGATCCGGTGCCCGCACCGGGCCGCCATCCGGGCCCCCTCTCCCGTCGAGCCAGTCAAGGGATAGGATTTCCCGCCGGTAGCCAGAATCACACGCCCGCTCTTCATCTGTTGCCCCGTTGTTAAAATCACCCCCGCGGCGGCCGACTGCTCCACGAGGACATCCCTGACTTCTGTCCGGGACAGCACCTTGACATGAAGAACCTTTAATTCCTTTTTTAAGGCCTCCAGGATGCTTCCTGACCGGTCGGAAACGGGGAAAACCCGTTTCTGTCTCTCTACTTTTACAGCAACGCCCCGCACCTCAAAAAACTGCATCAATTCGGCATTAAAAAACTTTTTAAAAACATCCCGCAAAAAAGCCCCATGCGCACCATAACTGAGCAAAAAGACATCCAGGTCAGCGGCATTCGTAAGGTTGCACCGGCCTTTCCCGGTCAATAACAGTTTCCGTCCAAGGCCCGTGTTTTTTTCAAGCAGCGCGACGCTCGCGCCCAATTGAGCGGCCCTGATCGCGGCCATAATCCCGGCCGGGCCGCCGCCGACCACGATAACGGAAGGATTGTGCGGCTCCATATTTTCCTGAAGCGGTCGTCTTGTCATGCGCTCTCAATCATAAAAAAGACAATCCCAACCGGATTGCCTTTTTTTTGTCCGATAAAAAAAACAGCCTAATTCTTTTCGTTAAGATTCTTTAATGCCGAACCCGATTTCCGCTTCCGCCACCACGGACTCTCCCACCATGGCTTTGGTCCTGAGAAACCCGGCTTTCGGCAGCATCTTGATGGTCGTAACTTCCATGATCAATTGATCGCCTGGCACAACCGGTTTATGGAATTTAGCCGTGACTTTGGCGAGATAATAGGTGAGCTTCTTACCCTGCATATTCTTGCTGTAGTAAAAATAAATGCAGCCCGCCTGCGCCATAGCTTCAATCATCAGGACCCCGGGCATAACCTTCTCTTCCGGGAAATGACCGACAAAAAACTGCTCGTTAATCGACACGTTTTTTAAAGCCACTAATTTCTCGTTGGGACGGATATCCAGCACCCTGTCAATCAAAAGAAACGGGAAACGATGCGGGATAATTTTCTGAATATCACAAACACTTAATTCCATGACAAGCTCCATTCCTTATTGGTTTTATTGACAAGAAAGGAATTCATTATAACTCAAACTTACCGGATCGCCAAGCCCCCATCCATCTGAATCACCTGGCCCGTAATATACTGCGCGGCTTCGCTCACGAGAAACTTCACGCAAGCCGCCACGTCTTCCGGTCGGCCGAGCCGGCCCAGCGGAATATTTTGCAGGAATGTTTCCCTCTGCTCCTCAGAAAGGCCGGCCAGGATATCGGTTTCGATGTACCCGGGAGCCACCGCATTGACCCGGATCCCATAGGCGGCGACCTCTTTGGCTAAAGATTTTGTGAAAGCGTTCACCCCGCCCTTGGAGGCGGAATAATTAGCCTGCCGGGGGAGCCCCACCACCCCGCTGACGGAAGAAACCTGAATGATCTGCCCGCTTTTCTGTTTTAAAAATGTCACAATGCAAGCCCGGGTCACGTTAAACATCCCGGTTAAATTCGTGTCGACAACGACCTGCCAGTCTTCCGGTGTCATAAGCATGAGCGCTTTGTCCTGAACAATCCCGGCATTGTTCACCAGGATATCTAGACCTCCCAGCCGCTCCTTAACCCCCGAGATCCAGTCTTTTACGCCGGCGAAATCCTTGACGTCGACGCAAGCTTTATCACACCTGACGCCAAGCGCCAGGATCTCTTTCTCCAAAGATTCAGCCGCCTCGGCCCGGGTGTAATAACTGAACGCGACATCCGCGCCTTCCCCGGCGAACATCAGGGCAATCGCCCGGCCAATCCCCCGGGAGCCGCCGGTCACCACCGCCACTTTTCCTTTAAAAGCCTGTGTCATGCGGCACTCCCTGCCCGTGCTATCACCATGCAGGCCTGATTTCCCGTAGGACTGAAATTATTGATTAAAATCCTGTTCACCCGGGCTGACCGGGCTGTGTTGGGGACGACATCCAGCGGGCAGTCAGGATCAGGGTTTGCATAATTAATCGTCGGCGGAATAAAGTCCTTTTCCAGAGCGCCCAGGCTGGCGGCCACAGCTAAGGCCCCCGAAACGCTGTAACATTCCCCCACCATAGACTTGACCGCGCTCACCGGAATCATCTTGGCCCGGGCGCCGAAAACATCCTGAATCGCCTGGCATTCGATTTTATCCGCCGCCAAAGTGGAGTTGGCGTTGGCGCAAATATAATCGATATCCCCAGCCTCCAGGCCGGCTCCGTCCAGGGCCGCCCGCATCGCCTTCACCATGCCCGTCCCCCGCGGATTGTATTTATTAATCCGGTACGGATCAAAATAATGGCCAAACGACAACACCTCCGCCATGATACGGGCGCCCCGTTTAACGGCGTGGTCGTAATCTTCCATCGCCATCACGCAAGCCCCTTCCCCAAGAGTAATCCCGTTTCGACGGAGATCAAACGGACAATTCACAAACGTCTGGCCTTCCCGGGAGCCGGACAGAAATTGCAAAGAGTGTAAACCCATGAACAGGGGCCAGCAGAGTTCCTCCAGGCCCCCGGTATACACAACCTTGACCCGGTCCAGTTGCAGGAAATCATAAGCATATTTCATGGCGTCAAGGCTCGCGGTGAAGCCCGTCGCAATCGTGGTGTTAAATCCCTGAATATTATGCCAAATAGAAATCTGGCTTCCGGGAGCATTAATCACGGTGTTCGGAAACAGGCCCGGGTTGGTATAACGCGGCCCTTCTTTAAGAATCACCGTGTCGAAATCCACGATGCTCTGCAGGCTTCCGAACGTCGTGCCGAGGGCGACCCCCACATCAGGGCTGTTAGTGTCGTCGATTTGAAAACCGCTGTCCTCAATCGCGCATTTCGTCGCGGAAACCGCCAGACGGCTGCTGCGGTCCAGGGTCCGGAATCCCTTCGGCCCCAAGTAAACCTTGGCGTCAAAATCCTTAATCTCCGCCGCCTGTTTCACCCGGAACGGTTCGGGGTCAAACACCGTGAGCGGGCCATATCCGGCGACACCCGCCTGCAGGGCCCTCCAGAAATTATCTTTGCCCTGGCCGTTTGAGGCGAGGACACCAAGGCCGGTGATTACAATTTTTTTCATAATATCATTATAAAGGAAATCCGTATTATTTCAAATTCAAGTAACTAATACTGTGCAATAAATATTTCGCCAGGATATCTGTCTCTAAGTTGACCTGATCCCCTTCCCGGGTCTGGCCAAACGTGGTCACCTCCAGGGTGTGCGGGATAAGATAAATACTGAAATAATCCCGGGTCACGTGGCCGATGGTCAGGCTGACGCCGTCAACCGCGACCGAACCCTTCGGGGCGATATATTTCATAAGGTCCCGCGGGGCGCCGATACGGAATTCCACATAATTCGGCAGGGTCACAATTTTACGGATCTCGCCTGTTCCGTCGACATGTCCGGTCACGAAGTGCCCTCCAATCCGGCTGCTCATTTTTAGCGACCGTTCCAGGTTCACCTTCCCGCCCGGCCCGGCATTCTTCAGGCTGGTGGCTACCAGGGTCTCCTTCATCAGGTCAAACATCAACAGCTTTTGTGTTTTCCCCGTGACTGTCAGACATACCCCGTTCACGCAAATGCTGTCCCCGACCTTCGTGCCGCCCAGGACTCGGTTCCCCTGGACAGTCAATACAAAAAGGTTTTCCTTCTTCTTCACACTCTGGATCACGCCATATTCTTCCACAATTCCTGAAAACATAAAGACTCCTTCCCTAATAATTCACTCGGGCCTGAATAAACATATCCTGACCGATCAGGCGGGAATGCAACCAGGACAGCCGGGTGCATTCATTGATCTTGAGCCGTTGAAACCCGACGACCGAACTCAACCCGCCGGCGTCCCCCAAAATCGCGGGAGCGATATAAACATGCATCCGGTCCACCAGTTTGTCTTTTAACGCGGAACCGATCAGGCGAGCCCCTCCTTCAATCAGAACACGGGTCACACCCTTTTGAGGGAGGGAACGGAATAACCAAGGTAAATCAACCCGGCTCTGCCGGCCCGGGCAAATAATAACTTCATGTCCCCGGCGACGGTACCGTTCAACACGGGCCGGGTCAGCCAGAGCCGAGGTAGCCAGCCAGCAATCCCCAGGATCGCTTCCCTGGAAAAGCCGGGCGTGCAACGGTGTGCGTAAACGGCTATCAACCACAATTTTTTTTAACGGCCGCCGGGGGGAATCCGGGTTCAAAGCGGGATCATCTTTCAGCACTGTTTCCACGCCTACCATAATGGCGTCAAATTCGTTGCGGAGCGTCCGGGCGAACCGGCGGGCCTGCGGGGAGGTGATCCACTGCGAATGGCCGGTGGAAGCCGCGATCTTGCCGTCAAGAGTCTGGGCTGTCTTGGTCACAACCCACGGCATTCCGGTCAGGATATATTTCTCAAAGGCTGTGTTCATTTCCGTCAGGCAGCCGGAGAGGACACCCACGCGCACCAGAATCCCGGCCCGGCGCAATTTCCTGATGGACTTGCCGTGCGTCGCAGGATTGGGATCCTTCACCCCGATCACAACCGTTTTAATGCCGGAGGCGATCACCGCGTCCACGCAGGGCGGGGTGCGGCCCTGGACGAAACACGGTTCCAGGGTGACATAAAGCGCCGCACCCTTGACGGCGCGGGGGCCGGCCTGACGCATCGCCAGAATTTCCGCATGCGGGCCTCCGCAACGGCGATGCCAGCCTCGGCCGATGACGCGATTATGTTTCACAATCACCGCGCCGACCATAGGATTAGGGGATGTTTTCCCCCGGCCTTTTAAAGCCAGTTCATAGGCCAACTGCATATAATACTCATCCCTCGCCACGTGGTCTTGCATCAGCGCTCCAAACGTTTTTTCATCTGGTCCACTAAGGTATAAGATATTTTCAGCTTCCCTATATAAGTATGATTTTTATGCTGGCCGTGCGCGTCTGAACCTCCGGTCCGTAACAACCCGTATTTATCCGCTTTCCGCTCGTAATATTGCGTAATCGTCTCATACGTGTGAGGATAATAAACCTCCAGCCCATCCAACCCCTCTCTGGCAAAACGGGGGATTAAATGATCGACGTTTGTCACCATCGGGTGAGCGAGCACCGCTAAACCTCCGGCCTGATGAATCAGCCCCATCGCTTCCCGCACGTTCAGACGGCTTTTCTTCACATACGCCGGCGCGCCTTCCCCGAGATATTTCGCAAACGCCTCCCGATGGTCCGCAGCCCAGCCTTTCCGGATCAGCAGTTGAGCGAGATGCAGGCGGCCGACGACATCCGCTTTGGTTTGGGCATCAACTTCTTCAAACGTAATATTATGGATTCCCATCTGGCCCAGCTTCTCCAGCATGAGGTGAATGCGTTCAATCCGGATATCCTGGAAATGCCGTAACGCCGAAAGCAAAGCGCTGTTCTCCGGGTCAATGAAATATCCGAGGACATGAATGTCGCGGCCTTCTTCCTCGCTGGATAACTCGACGCCGGAAACGACTTCGACATTATAAGGGACAGCGAGATCCCTGATCGGTTGCACCCCTTCCACCGTATCATGGTCCGTGATCGCGATACAGTCCAATCCGGCGGCAACAGCATGCTGCAACACTTCTTCCGGGGTATATGTGCTATCGGAATAGTACGTGTGAATATGGAGATCTGCGAACCCGGTCACTTCTGCTCTTTAAGAAGAACCACTTCGGTTTTATGAATTTTGTCCAGAATGCCGTTAACAAATTTGCTGGATTCCATGTCCCCGAATTTCTTGGCCAGCTCTACGGCTTCATTAATCGTGACTTTGGGAGGGATATCCGGGGCATAAAAAAACTCGAAGACCCCGAGTCTTAATATATTCCGGTCAATGGTGGCCATCCGCTTTAACTGCCAATTCGTCGCGTAATAAGCGATCTTTTTATCAATCTCTTCCAGTTCCCGGTTAACACCGTAAACCAGCCGGTTCGCGAATTCCTTGACCTCCGCATGGGTAGCTTCGGTTTCTTCCCAGAACTGGCGGACTTTATGATCAACATCCTGGGCGGTTACGTCTTTCTGATAAAGGATAATCAGCGCGTATTCCCTGGCCAAAGACCGTTTGCGCATACTACTTTTATTTATTGACTCGTCGTCCATTAAATATTCACCAAGGTTTGAACCATGTCCACGGCCACATCGGCCGCGTCCCGGCCTTTGTGGTCTCCTTTGACATCCGAGCGTTTATAAGCCTGATCCAGCGTTTCCGTCGTTAAAACCCCGAAAACGACTGGCTTGCCGGTTAAAAGGGAAACGTCCAGTATCCCTTTCGCCGCGTTCTGGGCCACCAGCTCAAAATGATACGTTTCGCCCCGGACAACCGCACCGAGGCAGATCACGGCCGCCGTGGATTGTTTTCTGGCCGCTTTCAGCGCGGCCACGGGGATTTCAAAAGCGCCCGGCACCCACACAACGCGCACAGCATTTTTACGAATCCCTCGTTTCAGGAGCTGTCCCTCACACCCCTCAAGCAGGCGGCGGGTAATCATCTCATTAAAACGTGAAACAATAATAACATAATTTTTCTTTGCCGCCATGACTTTTTAAAATACCTCCTGAAACACGCCAGCGCGCCCGGCGCCGTTCATAAAAGATGTCCCAGTTTTTCCTTCTTTGTCTTCAAATAATTCGTGTTGTCCGGCGTGTGAGGCACTTGCAGGGGGACCCGTTCCACCACTTTCAAACCATACCCTTCAAACCCGACAATTTTCCGGGGGTTATTCGTTAAAAGACGGATCTGCTTAACCCCCAAATCCACAAGAATCTGGGCGCCGATCCCGTAATCTCTTAAATCCGCAGCAAAACCCAAAGCTTCGTTCGCTTCCACGGTGTCCATCCCTTCATCCTGAAGACGATACGCCCTGATCTTGTTGATCAGGCCGATACCCCGGCCTTCCTGACGCATATAAAGCAAAATCCCGGAGCCATTGTCCCGGATCATTCTCATCGCACTATGCAGCTGTTCATTGCAGTCACAGCGCAGGGAACCAAACACATCCCCGGTCAGGCATTCGGACTGAACCCGGACCAGCTGCGGCTGCGAGGCGTCAATCTCCCCCATGACAAGGGCGAGATGCGCTTGTTTATCCAGCCGGGACTCATAGCCGCATAAGCGAAACGTCCCGTACTTGGTCGGGAGCACGGCTTCGACCCCCCGGGAAATCAGCTGTTCAGAGCGGCGGCGGTACTCAATCAGGCTGGCGATAGAACACATTTTAAGGTTATACTTTTGGGCGAACTCGCTCAATTCCTTCATCCGCGCCATGGTCCCGTCCTCATTCATAATCTCACAAATAACACCCGCCGGGAACAGCCCGGATATCCGCATCAAATCGACCGCGGCTTCCGTATGCCCCGCCCGGACCAGGACGCCACCCTTCCGGGCCCTTAATGGAAACACGTGCCCCGGCGTTTCCAGGTCAGCCGGGGTGGATTGAGAATCAATTAAAACTTTAATCGTGTGCGCGCGGTCAAAGGCTGAAATCCCGGTCGTCACCCCTTTCGCCGCGTCAACAGAAATTGTCCAGCCCAGGTGGCTGTATTGATGCTGATGATGAGAAAAGACATTATCTTTCATCGGATGAAGCCCTAATTCATCCAGACGGGGTTCCTCCATCGGGACGCAAATGAGCCCGCGGGCATATTTAGCCATGAAATTAATTTTTTCGGGAGACGCAAATTGCGCGGCGCACACAAGGTCCCCTTCATTTTCCCGGTTTTCATCGTCCATGACGATAACCATATTCCCGGCGCGAAGTTCCTCAATAATTTCCTCAATGGAATTAAACATGTTCCTGCCCTCTCTTATCATAACCTTTGCCAAAATCCATGGGACCCGGGATAAAAAAACCCGAGCCTGGGCTCGGGATAAGGACTTCATGATAACGCAACGCTGACATCATGCAAGCAGTTCAGACGTCGGACACCTTCATTATCAAAGCTCTCTCTCTTCTAGGCTTTCACATTCATCTTCCCTGCGAATGTGTCCATGCCGGGCATGGAACTATTGGCTCAAGAGTTGCTAAAAATAAGCGCACTTGCTCTGCCCCTGATGAGGGGGCTCGCAGGCTTACCGGTCTTGCCCCGGATCACTGCCAGCTGGGACTTTCACCCCGCCGCACCTGCACGGTACGGTTATCCCGAAAGCTTCTGTGTAATATATTCTAAAACAGCCAGGCTGTCAAGCATTTACTGGCAGTCCCGTCCCAACACACCCGGCCTCCATCAACGCCCCGGGCGTTTTTTTTCCTGTGATGCACAGCCCGGGATAAAGCCATAATTTCCGGGCTGTATTCAAACCGGATAGGGAAAAGATCGTTGCAGGCGCAGGAAAAGGGATGGAATACAGCGGAGATTCTCTTGAGCCCGGGCACGGGCCTCGGCCAGGGATGGCAACGCCTTCAGCAACCGGCCCTGGCGAATAACCGGCGCAAGCAAAGGGCGGGCGGGCGCGCCTTCATTGGCTAAAGTTATAATATCTCTTTGAGGTATAAAAGCACCTCCTTTTGTTGAACGGCCTGGAATACAAGTCCAGCAACATGAGTATATACAAATAGCCGCGAAATTCTATCAAGATAAAAAACAGGACGTTAAACGGGAAGGCCGGCGATTGAAGGTTATGGATTCTCTCTAATCTGCTTAAGTAAAACATCCAATTCCCGCATCGCCTCTGTCATCAGGTCATCAGCGGTAGTATCATCCGATAAAGGATGATCCGGAAGGACAGGAGAACCCGGGGGAACGGACGGGGTATCCGAAACAGAGGTCGTTTTTTCCCCTTTTCCAGAGTCACATTCCTTCTCAAGCTCCTGCAAAATTTTTTTGGGATTATTTCCCCAGTCCGGGCCTGGCTGCGGGGATAAATCCGCGCCCGGCTTTTTCTCTGCGCCACTCTGGGCTTGAGGGACTGCCAACGGCTGCGGCGCAGAGCTGTTTCCTTCCGCAGGACTCTGCGTGCCGTCGCCGCGCCCTTCTTCCGGAGTTATCTTGGCCTCTGCCGCCGAAGGAGTTTCCGAAACCTGGGGAACATCGTTCTGAGAGGGTTCCTTATTTTCCTGTTCTGAAGAAGTCATAATTGATTATTTATGATTTTTATTCTTAATGTCATTATATACGGAATCCCTATGGCAGGAAGAGAAAAAGATAAAAATATAAACAAAATTATTCTGGTTGTCCGTGCGGGTCCGCGTTATATAAACCGTGCCGCCTGACTGTTTCTTCTCTATTCAACGGAGGGACCGGCCTCTGCTGAAGTTCGTAAACAGTTTTGACCGACGGCGAACAACCGCTGAACAGCGGCTTGATAGCGGCCAGTTCTTCCGGGGAAAGCGGCCGGCAGGGATTGGGCCGCAGCGGTGTGTTCAACTCAATCTCATCCGCGCCGATATCCCGGACAGCATCGGCAATCTGCGCCGCCCAGGATTTATTGTCAGTCGTCAGCATGACCTGTAAAGCCAATTTCTTCTTATATCTTTTTCTGAATGCCTTAAGCCCGGTCAGGATTGCGTCAAAGGTCACCCCCTTCCCCGGGGCGTTCATCTCCTCAAGAGAGGCCTGGTCAAAGGCGTCGAGTTTGGCCAAAATAAAGTCAGCCGCCAGCAAATCATCCTGCACATCCATCCGGCCGATTAAAACAGTGTTGGTGATCACCGCAACAGGCTCGGGCCGGATATCCTTGACCGCCCGGATCATCTCGCCCAAATTCCTCGCCAGGGTCGGCTCCCCCCGGCCGGAAAAAGTAATCACATCCAAATGCAACGAAGCCGGGAGAGACCGGATTTCATCGACGACTTTATCCGTCGGCACAAAAATGTCCCTTGGGGAACAAAAATATAATGTCGGGCCAAGCTGGCAATACCGGCAGTTAAAATTGCAGCATTTTTCCTGCGTGGATAACGGGTCAACCCCCAGGGAAACACCCAGCCGCCAGGAATGGACCGGCCCATAAATGTATTGATATGACTGCGCAGACATGAGCAAACCCCGTTGCCCCAGATCACCCCAGGAAGGTTCAAAACCGGAATTCTTTTCTAAAGCTCAAAGTAACCGAACAGGAAAAAGACAACCAGAAAAGAGATAGACAAGCTGACCAGCCCGATCAGCAACCCGAGCTTCAACCACTGGTAAAAATTCACTTTAACATTCCGGTCTTTCTCCATCAAGCCCAGGGCGACGATATTCGCTGTCGAACCGATCATCGTGATGTTCCCGCCGTAACACGCCCCGAATAAAAGCGACCACCACAGCGGTTTGAGATTAATATGCAAAGCGGACAGGCTTTTCACAATCGGGATATAAGAGGCCACGGTGACCACGTTATCAAGCACGCTGGAAAAGGCCCCTGCCGTAAAAAGCACCATGCCGGATAAAAGGCGGGGAGAACTTCCAAAGGTCGCCACGATTTTCTGAGCGAAAAAATCAGCAATCCCTGTCGCCCGGATCACCCCGGCCTGGGCAAACAGGAACATAAAGAACAACAATGAATTCCACTCGACCTCCTTCTCAACGTAATCCCGGGCTTTATCGTGGCGGTAAAACATCACAACCCCCGCGGAAATAATCGGGATCATGATCAAGAGCGTGTTTTCCTGCACTCCTAACAGTAATTCCAAACGCTTATGCAAAGCGATCAAAAAAATGGTGACGGCAAAAATCCCTATGCTTATTTTAGTCTTACGGTCCGCGGGGATAGAAATAAGGTAAAGGAATCCTTTGTCTTTCTGGTATTCCTTAAGAAGCGTTGAAATTTTTCTGATGTAACGGCGATAGGCATACCCCAGGATCGCCATCGAAACAAAAAGCACAAGCACCGAAACCGGCAAGGCGTGCGAGAGAAAATCTTCAAAAGACAGGCTGCTGCGGGCGGCAATCAGGACGCCGACCGGGTTCCCGAGCACCGTGGAGGCTGACCCGATATTGGTCGCCATAACCGAACACATCACCAACGGCAACGGGTTGATTTCCAAAAACATGCAAATATTAAGGATGACGGTCACCATCACGATAATTGAAGTGACTTCATCCATGACAGCCGAGAAAAGCGCTGAGGCAAGCATCAGGATAATAAACAGCTTTTTCCCGTCAAGGTTATTGACCCGCAACAGCACCGTAATCAGCCAATAGAAAAAACCGGCCTCTTTCATCATCCCCACGATAATCATCATCGCGATCAAAAACAGGATAACGTCCAGAGACGCGAACTGGATAAAATCCTCCAGGACAACCGCTTTCATAAGGAGGAAGACGCCGGACCCGACAAAGACAAAGCTCAAACGGAAATCCCAAAAAAACAAAGTCCCCAGGATCGATACAGAAAAAATCGCCAGGACGCCCGCCTGTTGCGGAGTCAAACCCCCGCTATATCCGACAACCCCTAAGAGCAATGCAATCAGGCTCAAAATGATTATTTTTGTTTTCTTTTTCATATGGTCATTTAGATTTGAGGTTTATGATATCACCTCGAGTCAAATACCACAAACAATAAATACAGGTTATAGAAAAATCCTTCAAATGTAGACAGGCCGAAGCAACTTCAATCTGAATTCTCAATATGCCCGTCTCAAAACAAGCCATAAAAACGATTCCCAAGTGAAACAGCAGTTCTCATTTCAATGTAAAAAAGACTTCTGACTGTGATAGCCCAACGATGGGAAGGAAAAAACGCCCCACAATTCAATCCGGGAATTATTCGCAGCCAAAGGACATCAGGCGCAAATCCCGATTTTTATTCAGAATTATTTCCGCGCCCTGAAAAGGTAAGCCCGGGAGCCATATCCCACTTCGTTTTCAACGCCTTGAATTCTTCCGGAGTATATTGTTTTTCATCTAAAAGAGAAGCCGCGACCAGTTGGTCTCGCAGGATAAATTCCTGAAGAATATAGCGTTGAGGGTGATTAAGCACCTTTTGAATGTCCAACAGGGTTCGCTCCTCTATAAAAGGCTTCACCGCAGTAGAGCGGAAGGCATAATCAACACCCGATGTTTTCAAAAGATCGATGCTTCTTCCGATACAGGCCGTGTCCACGTCCACGCCACACGCTTTCTGATACAAGGGGAGCGATGTCTTGATATCCATCGCCACATAATCCACCAGGTTTTGCTGAAAAAGGCCCGCCAGGACGTCAGGCTGACTGCCGTTCGTATCCAGTTTCACTGAATAACCCAAATTCTTAACCGTCTTTAAAAAAATGGATAAATCCGGCTGGAGAGTCGGCTCCCCCCCCGTGACTGTGAGCCCCTGTAAGACCCCGCGGCGTTGTTCCAAAAAACCCATCACCCCGGTCCCGGGAACACAACAACGGAACGACGGAGGGATAACCAACACGGGATTACGAC
>JAGOJP010000147.1 GCA_017995055.1 Candidatus Omnitrophota bacterium | reverse complement strand
GGCCTTGATATTGCCTTCGGTTCCATACACCTTTCCCCCGCCGGTGCTTAAAATAAAATTACCCGCGGCAAGCCCGCCGAGGACCACCTGCCAGAAAGCCAGGTGAGGCGCATACGGAAAAAGGTTCAGCAAATAATCTGCCGAAGACACGCCCAGGACATCAATCAGGCGCTCCCCCGCCTCGCTCAGGGCCAGGATGTCGTGCCGGGAATAAAAATACGCCACCGGATTTTGAGTGGTTCCGCTGGTAAACGTCATAAAAACCGGCCGGAACTCCCGGTTAAATTCCTCACGAAGCCGGGCCTCGCCCTTCGCCCACCGGGCCAGCTTCAAAGCGAGCCGTCTCGGAAACGGCCAAGCGCTTTTTATGCTTTCCACGGAGGGCCGCAGGATAAATTCCCGGAATTTTTCAGGATTGGTTTCGTCCACAAAATCACTTTTTGTCGTGAACGGCAGATGCACCAGATCTTCTACAGAACGGATGGATCGGGGGGAGATATGATGTTTGTCAAAAAGTTGTTTGTAAAACGGGCTGAAAGGATATACATAAACGTTGATAAACTCATGCAGCTTCTGATTCTGATAAGCCCTGATCGTCCGGGCGGAAGACCGCTGCAGGCGAGCCCAATCTTTCATTTTATCTCCGCAATGACGTCCTTTTTCTTGAAATGGCCTTTTTCGCCGCGGCGGCGATATCGGCATCTTTCAATCCGTATTTCTTAAGGAGTTCTTGAGGGGCTCCGGATTCGCCGAACGAGTCCGGCACGCCAATTATCTCGACCGGGACAGGGCAGAACCGGGCGGTCACTTCGGCCACCGCGCTGCCCAGTCCTCCATATATCTGATGTTCTTCCGCCGTAACAATAGCGCCCGTTTCCTGGGCCGCCGCTTGAACCGCTTCGATATCAATCGGTTTAATCGTATGCATATTAATCACCCGGGCCTCAATGCCGTCCTTTTTAAGAATCTCGGCCGCGCCCAAAGATTCAAAAACCATAAGCCCGCAGGCGATCAGGGTAACGTCCCCGCCGGGCCTGACAACCACCGCCCGGCCGATTTCAAAAGGATCGGCCTCCTGCGTGATCATCGGAAACGGCGCCCGGGACGTGCGCATATAAACCGGGCCGGAAATCCCGGCCATGGCGCGAGTGGCCTTGGCCGCCTCAAGGGCGTCAGCCGGGCAGATGACCTTTATGTTCGGCAGGACCCGCATGATGGCCAGATCTTCAAGACACTGCGCGGAAGCGCCGTCCTCCCCGACCGTGACTCCGGCGTGAGAACAGACGATTTTGACATTGCAATTATTATAACAAACATCCAGCCGTAACATATCATAAGCGCGGTTCGTCAAAAAAACCGCAAAAGAACACGCAAACGGGACAAACCCGAGCAGGCTCAACCCGGCGGCCGCCCCCACCACATCCTGTTCCGCGATCCCTAAATTATAAAAACGGCCCGGGAACGTATTCTTAAAGTATTCCGCCCGGGTCGCGTCTTCCATGTCTCCGGAAAGGACAACAATTTTATCATTCTCTTTTCCCAATTTCACCAATTCCTTCCCAAAGCCGTCGCGGGTGGGAATCATTTCGCTCATAATTGTCTCCTGTTGACAGCACCGCTGTCCTACTTTATTTAAATGCCGTCCAGTTCCGCTAAGGCGGCTTTCAGTTGATCTTCTTTCGGCGCTTTCCCGTGCCACTGGGATTTCCCCTCCATAAAAGAAACGCCTTTCCCCTTGACCGTGTGGGCCAGGATCACATACGGCTTCCCGGACACCCGGTCAAACCCGTCGAGCGCGTGCAGCAGTTCCAAAAAATCATGGCCGTCCACTTCCACGGCCTCCCAGCCGAAACTGGCCCACTTGGCTGACAGCGGCTCAAGGTTCTTAATATCATTGGTCGGCCCGTTTTCCTGGACCTTGTTATAATCGACGATCGCGCATAAGTTATCCAATCTGTGGTGCGCGGCCGTCATGGCCGCCTCCCAGACCGAGCCCTCCTGGATTTCACCGTCCCCGAGGATACAATACGTCTTTATGTTTTTTTTGAGCATTTTCGCCCCCAAAGCAACGCCGTTGGCGACGGACAGCCCATGGCCCAGAGACCCGGTATTAAACTCAACGCCGGCAACCCGCTGATGGACATGCCCCTGCAAAGGACTGCCGAATTTCCGGAAACGCAGCAACTCGGATTCCTGGAAATACCCGCAATCCGCCAAAGTCACATAAACAACCGGCGAGCAATGCCCCTTGGAAACGATGCACCGGTCCCGGTCTTCCCATCGCGGGTCCTGCGGATGGTGGGCCATCTTATAATGATATAAAGCGATAAAAATTTCCACCGCTGAAAGGGAACCGCCGGGATGCCCGGACCCCGCCGCATGAATAACCTGCAGGATTTTTTTCCGGTACTCCACCGCCTTTTTTTTCAACTCATTGATATCCACGTTTTTCGTCGTCACAAAAGGTCTCCTTTAAATCTTCCGTCTGAAATATTACCCCCCATAAGCCGCAAAGCCGTTTTATAAGCACACATAATAAGGTGATCCGTCTGCGGGAAGGCTGTTTTATATAGATGGAACCCGAATACACATTCGAAGTCTGTGTCCAGGGGCCGGGGGCTAACGGCTGCCGCTTCTTTAAAATCCATAAAAAAATGGGCCATGCAGGACTCGAACCTGCCACCCTCTGATTAAGAGTCAGATGCTCTACCAAGATGAGCTAATGGCCCAAGATCAATACGTTATATGGTTATCCCAAGAATTTTCACACAAAAACCTCTGAAAGTAAAACTCTTTTATTATAATGAAATATCAATCCTCTGCAATAAATTTTTTGAGCGTTCTCAAGGGGCTTTTCAGTCCCCGAAATTCCTGACCCCTCCGGTTTGGACCGTAAAGGTCGTTGTCCCGGTCTTCTCTATTATTACAGGCGTTGCTGTAAGGACATATCCGTCCTGATCGAACTGGCAGGAAACCAGGAAGCCGCCCTGATTAACGCCGCAATACCTTTCTGCCCAGGAAGGCAGGCCGGCTTTCAGCTGGTCCGGACCCGCGGGGTAGTGCCCGTCATGCTGTTGCGCATAAGTTTCCAGCTCAGAGGAAATCCGCTTTAAAGTCATCTGCATAACCCGGTCATTTTTATCAATATCCCTGACCCGGTAATGTTTGGGCGCCCAGGTGGCGGCGAAAATGAGAATCAAAGCGAGGACAGAAGGCATAACGCAGACGGTCACCGCCCGCGGCACGCTCAGCCCCTGCACTCGTCTTAACCCGATAATCCCGACATAAATACCCCAAATCAGGCTCGCCAGCTTCCCCACCCAGGGGAGCCCCTGCAGGAGCCCGGTCACGCTGCTGTAAGCCAGCACATGGAACGTTGCTGTAAATTTCCTTTTCCCGCCGGCCAGCTTCACAAAAATATGCATCACCGCGCTGAGCAACAACAGGCCGAGCATAATAATCGGCGCGAAAAATAACAGCACGAAAAAATAAAGAGACAGCGGCGTAGCGGGGTGAAAATAAAAATGAATCAGCCCCATAACGCAAAAATTGATACATTGGACCAGGATAAAAAAATTGCGCGGGGAGCTGACGCTCTCGGAAACCTGCACATCCCGGAAAAATTCGTCCGGATGAAAAAGGACCATCAGAACGGTCTTGCCCAGCGCTGGAAAAAGCCCCACGCGATCCCGGATGTCCCAAGGGACCGGGGTTTTATCCTGACCATATCGATCTGTTGCATTTTGCATATTTTTTTCCACGGTCATTCAACGGAAAGACACCATCATTAATGTAATAACATTTTACAGTTTGGTCAAGAGTTCTGTTTTCATATATACTTATATCTATGAAAACAAGAATACCAGCCGCGGTCATCGTAACCGTATTCTGCCTTGGGCTCTTCCGGCCCGGGCCGGTTTTGGCCCAGCATTCCATTCTTTCCCAAATCATCGCGAGCCAGGATTCCATGGTGGACATCATTGCGGAAAACATTCAGGTCGGGGCGTCAGTCAGGGGGCCGGTTTTAGACCCCCGGTCCGGCCGGGTCGGGCTCCTGCGC
>JAGOJP010000146.1 GCA_017995055.1 Candidatus Omnitrophota bacterium | reverse complement strand
ACGATTGAGTCAAAGATGAAAATCGCATTTTTTTACAAAGGCCGTTACTTTTTGCAGGATGCCCTTGTCACGGAGACCCTTTTGGCGATTGCCAGGGGTTACGGGCATGAAACAGCTCTGATTTACGACCAGGATAGTTTCGGCCTTTCTGATAACATTATTTCTTCTCCCCTCTTTCATAAAATTTTTTCCCGCCCGCAAAAGTTCCTGAAGAAAATAATGCCCCTGAACCTTGACCTGATTGTCTTTTATGATGCTATTCATTTGAACAAGTCTGGGATCGAGGACTTCGTGGGGGGCATCAAAACATCTCTGCCCGGAGTCAAAATAGTTTATTTATCCGTTATCGATCTCCCTCCACCCCGCAGGGTTGATTTCACCCTTATCGGTGAACCGGAACTCACATTCGACGTTTTCCTGCGTGAGCGTTATGATACAGGGAGTCCGGCGGTTTTCCGGATTCCCGGAGTGGTTGATGTCAATAAGCTGCCGCTGCCGGATAAAAGTTTATTTGAACGTCACGTGAACTTTCATGACAGTTACATGGTGTTTACCAGCAAGGGCTGCCCCGCCCATTGTTCTTATTGCCTTGAAACGGTGTTAAAAGGTACCCTGGGCGCGCATTATTGCCGGAGGCGGCTCCCTGAACACGTGATAGCGGAACTGCAAGAAGCGCAAAAACGTTACCGCATGAGAGAAGTCATTTTTAAAGATTCCATTTTTGCTTTAAACAAGGATTGGCTTCGGCAATTCCTGGCGCAATACCGCAAGCAGATTGGCCTGCCCTATAAATGTTTCGCCAAGGCCGGAAGTTTTGACGAAGAAATGGCCGGGATGCTCAAAGAAAGCCGCTGCTATTGTGTGGAGTTCGGGGTGCAGACATTGAATGAATCCCTCAAACAGCGCGTCCTGGACCGGGAGGAACACAATGCGGTGATTGCGAAAGCTTTTGCCCTCTGTGACCGGTACCATCTCGCTTACGATGCCGACCATTTATTCGGCATCCCCGGAGAAAGCCTGGGCGACCATGTGACGGCGGCGGAAATTTATGCTAACTTGCGCAGTCTCAACAGGATCAAATGCCACAACCTGGTTTTTTACCGTCAGGCGAAAATATTTGAATGGGCCCCCGCCGATATTAAAAACAACGACCGTTACCAGTCGGATTTTTTTTCCGCTGTGGCCGGCAGCCCGGACATGAAAATCCCTAACACCTGTTTTCAGAAATATTTTAAAATACTGCCCTTGTTTTCCCCGGCCATGAATTCTTTCCTGCGGAATAAGGAACGGTGGAAATTTTTCCGCTTCGTCCCTAACATCCTGATCATGGCGGGCATGCTCGTTCTTGCCATGAAAAATCAGGATAAGCGTTTTTATTTTTATCTGAAATATTATCCCAAAACGATCCTAAAAACAGTCCTGGGCTGTGATGCGTAAATACTTTCTAAAAAAAATCGTCATGCCCCTCTCCCTGCGGATGAGCTCCAATAAAGGGTGGCGCTATTACAACGATTATATCCGGGCTGACTTTGAGCCCATTGAAACCCGAAGAGCCCGGCAATGGCAACGCGTCTTAAGCCTCGTGAACCATGCGTATCACCACGTGCCTTTTTACAGGAAGAAGTACGATCAGGCCGGCATCAAACCTGAACATATAAAATGTGAAGCCGATTTCAGGAAACTGCCGGTAATAACGAAAAAAGATCTCCGGGAAAATTTTCCCCGGAACACGGTCGCGGATAATTATCCCTTAGAGAGGATGCGTTATTCTAACACATCCGGGACCACCGGCGCATCCCTGATTTTGGTCCACGACCATGACGATATTAATCACAAGTACGCCTCCAAGCTCAGAAGCTGGCACTTGATGGGGTGTGATCTGGGGGACACGGTCGTCCGGATCACACCGAATGAATGCCAGCCCTGCCTCCCGACCGGAGAAAGCCCGGATATTCCTCTTCTCAAATACCTTAAGATGGTCTTGTCCCGTCATAAGCACGCAAGGCAGGCTTATTATATTTTTGTGGAACGGCACATCACCAACAGACTGCTGAACAACCGCCGCTTCCCCCCGCCGTTAAATCCTGATTTTTCCGATAAGGACTTATGGGATTACATCCGTGTCGTTCAGGAATTTAAGCCGGACTTTATTTCCGGATACCCTCTTTATTTATATTGGCTGGCCCATCGGATTCAGAAAGACCGGATATCCATCCCGCCTCTTAAAGGACTGGACTTAACCGCCGGGTTGTCTTTCCCGGGCATGCGGCAATTCATCAGCGAACAGTTTCGCGCTCCGGTTTTTCAAAATTACGGCGGATGTGAATTGGGACGGGTCGCCAGCTCCTGCCCGATGAGCAACGGGCAGATGCATGTTCTGGAAGACCACTGTTATATGGAATTTATCCGTGCCAACGGCGATCCGGCCCGGCCCGGGGAACTCGCTAATATTATTATGACCGCCTTAAATTCTTACGGCATGCCTTTTATCCGTTACGAGCACGGCGACGTCGGGTCCTTTGCGGATGACCCTTGCCCCTGCCGCCGGACATCATGCCTCATGCGGGTGGCCGGGCGCCTTCAGGATTTAATCATGACGGCGGACGGGCACGCCATCCCTTCCCATGAAATTCTCGAGCTGTCTTTGTCCCATCCTGGCATTAAGCTGTTTCAACTGATTCAGCGCGCGCCGGACCAATTTGATTTTAAATTCGTTCCGGATGCCCTTCCCCAAGAAACCGATTTAGACGGGCTTCGGGACAAACTGAAGCATGTCTTAGGCCCCGGAGCCGATATCCGCTTTCAGGCCGTTGATTATATCCGCACGGCTTCTTCCGGGAAATACCGTTTGGTCCGTTCCTCCACTTTTGAACCATTTCGATGCGTGTCCGATCCGAAAAAGCCGTTGGGAGATTCCTGGTGATCAGGAACTTGCCGGCGCTTTAAGCCCGCGCGCCAACCAGAGAATCAGCGTAACGGCAAAACTCAAGCTCAAGCACAATCCCAGGATAAAACTGCCCGGTAAATAATAAAAAACCACATCCTGCCGTCCAGCACCAAGGCGCGCAGCCGTAAGGCCGTTATAAACAGCGGGCCGCAGATCGTTTCCGTTGGCTCTGACGCGCCAGCCGGAATAATAGTTCTGATTAACGATAAGGGTGTCATTCCCGTCCATATCGACGCTTACTCCGATGGCGTTGGGTGAAAAATGGACATCCAGGATCCTGCCGTTCCCACTTTTCAGATACGCTTCCCCCCGGTACCCGGGATCGGATGCGATTCTCACGTCTCCCCTTTTGACCGCAGCGCATTCATAGGCCTCTAAAACACCACTGTTGCTTAAAAAAATCGGGTACTGAGAACTCCGGCTCAGGGATTTTTCCTTATAGAAATTAACGGCGGCGTAGCGTTGCCTGAAGACTGTTTCCCGGGCCACGTGTTGCGGCGGAATGCGGAAAACGTTTTTGAGCAGCACCCCATTCACCTGCCATAAATCCAGGGTCACGAACACTAGGATCAGACACGACACCACGCGGCCATACTTGCGCAGGCCGTTTTCGACATGGGCAAGGCCGAACCCGGAAAAAAGAGCGACCGGGAATATAACGCAAAATATAAACCGGGACGGGACGGTCAAGGATCTATAAATCGGGACGTGATGTAACATTCCCCAAAGATTGACGGGCGAAGAATGCCCCATCACCAAAAGGAGGCAAACGGCAGCCGAGCCCAGTAAAGGCCAGCGGGTTTTATATTCTCGGATCCCTCCCATCATGAATAAAAGAATCGGTAAAAATCCGATATAAGCTCCGTATTCATGCCAGCCGTAACGATAGGTTCCGTCGGGCAGAAAGGTTGTTTCCCAGAGCCGTGAGTCAAGGAAGGCCTGGTTCCGGCCGAACAGCATTGTCCATGAGGTCTCCGGGCTAACTCCGCTTTGTTGATGCACTAACCGGGGAACCTGGTGCACAAATTCCAGCATCGGCAGAAATTTGACAGCACCGATCAGACAGGCGCCGGCAAACACAATCCCCAGAGTCCATAAAGGGCGCCCCTGCCTCATCTGGACAGCCGTTAACCCGGCGTAGACGAACAAAAACAAGAGGAATAAATTCACTACATAAACTCCGGTG
>JAGOJP010000145.1 GCA_017995055.1 Candidatus Omnitrophota bacterium | reverse complement strand
ATAACTGAAGGGCACGAGGGTCTGAAGCATCTGTGAGTTAATAATCCCCACAATGCTTGGCCCCAAAAGAAACCCAATGAAGATGTAGCCGACAACCTGCGGAATTTTGATTTTTTGAAATAACCGGCCCCCGATCGTTCCGCCGAATAAGGCGAGCCCGAGCACAAGGAGCATATTCAAATGAAAATTAGAAATGTCAGCGACAAAAGAGTTGATTTTTTCCATAAATGTCCTTATTTTATTTTTAAACAAGAAACGGCCATGAATACCCAGACGGCTTAAGCCCTTCTTCTTTCAGAAAGGAGAAGTATGTTTCTTAAATTTTCTTTATTGCTGGCCGCCATCCATTGTTTATCAAAATCGGAGGTTTGGGTAATTTGGGCGATAGCGGCAATGGTTTTTAAATGGAGATTCCGTTCATCCAGAGACCCGATGAGAATAAATATGATATGCGTGAGTTCATCATTCGGGAAGATAACCCCTGTCCGGGCCCTGATGAATACCAATTGAAAAATATTTTTCCCCTCTACGACAATATGAGGAATGGCCAGCCCCTTACGCAGAACGGTGGTTGACTCCTCTTCTCTGGCCAAAAGTTTATCAACGAGTTCTTGCGGATCCAACCTAAGGTCGCGGCTTATGATTTTGGCGACCTGTTTAAATAAGTCCTGTGCTTTAAAGAGTAAGTTCTTTTTTTAACGTCATCCCCATCCCCGCATCACCCCAGTTTATTCTAACTGCCGGTGTATCCGGCCCCCCGCAGGTATGTTTTTCGTTTAGTCACGTTTAGTAAATTCGAAAATCCCGATCATGAGCATGACCGACGCGAAGCTGAGAAGAAACAGAAAATTGATATATAGCGGGAATGTGTTTATCCCCAGACTGGCCCATCGCAAAAGGTCAACCCCATACGTTAAAGGATTCATCCGGATAACGTAATTCACCCAGTGAGGCAGGTTGTCTATGGGAAAGACGGCCCCGCTCAGGAAGAACATCGGCATAATGATGAAATTGGATATGACACCGAACCCTTCGAAAGATGTCATCCTTGCCGCGATAACGATTCCCAGGCTGGTGCATACAAACGCAACCAGGAACATGAGGGGTAAAAGCAAGAAAAGCGCGGCTACGGAAAGATTTATTTTTATAAAAGGCGCGAAGGCCAGGACAAACAGGCCTTCAATAAAAGCGACGGTCGAGCCGCTTAAGGCTTTTCCGATGACAATCGAGCTGCGCGGTATGGGCGCCACCAGGATTTCGCGGAGAAAACCGAATTCCCTGTCCCAGATAATGCTGATGGTCGATATCATGGCTGCGAAAATAAGGTTCATCGCGATAATCCCAGGGAAAATGAAATGGGAGTAAGACACCCCCGGGATAGAGAATGTGGCCCTTAGCCCCGTGCCCATAATCAGCAGCCACATCACAGGCCGGGAGATAGAGCCTAAAAGCCGCACTTTATCACGGAAATGGCGGGTAATATCCCGGACCCAAATCATATGTATAGCGTCGAAATCCATACGTCACCTCATCTTATGCCTGGCGCGAAGAAAGACCCCGAGCCGCTCTTTCCCATGGGACTCCCCTTCCCTTATCTCCCGGCCTGTCACATGCAGGAACACTTCGTTCAGGGAAGAAACACGGTATTTGTTTTTTAAAGTGTCCGGCATGTCTATGTCCACGATTTTGCCATGGTCCATAATTGCGACCCGCTGGCATATTTCCGCTTCATCCATATAGTGTGTCGTGAGAAAAACGGTGATTTTTTCCATCTCGGAAAGGGTTAAGATATAATCCCAGATATATTGTCTTGTCTGCGGGTCCAGCCCTATGGTCGGCTCATCCAGAAACAGGACTTTAGGTCTATGCATCAGGCCCCGGGCTATTTCCAGCCTCCGCTTCATGCCGCCTGAAAACGTGCGCACGATATTGTGTTTTTTACTGTATAACCCCACCATGTTGAGGACTTCATCAATACGCGCCTTTCTGATTTTTGGGGGAAGATGGTAAATCATCCCGTGAAAATTCAAATTTTCGTGCGCCGTAAGCCGCTCATCCAGGCTGGGGTCCTGAAAAATAATCCCTATGGATTTCCTGACTTCCGTGGGGGAACTCATGACATCAAACCCATTCACCCGGGCCTCCCCGCTCGTGGGATTCATCAGGCCGCAAAGAATGTTGATCGTCGTTGTTTTCCCTGCGCCGTTAGGCCCCAGGAAGCCGAACAGCTCGGCTTCCTCGACTTCAAAAGAAATCCCGTCAACCGCGCTGATGCCATTGAAACATTTTGATAACTTTGAAACGCTGATGGCTTTATTCATGATGGAATCCATTCTAACATTATTTTCTCTCTTTCCCATAAATTTATTCAATGAGTATTTAGTTTACACGACCCCAGGGAGTGTAAACTAGAAATACGAATTGATCCTGAACGAGTGAGCCCAAGCGAACGAGCCGAAGGAGATGGACCCCGCAGCTTGCTGCGGTTAATTGAGTTCAGATCTTGCTCGGGAGGGCACACCTTGGATTCCTTGAATGTCTTCCCAGTTTTTGAAAAAGGAGATAAGGAGGATTCTGCTTTCATTTAAACTCAATTGTTGTATAGTAGACTTGATACGCAAGACCCTTATTCTCTCGAGAGGCGGATGGATATGATAAGCCCATGTCCCTTATGCTCCACAGAACATATAAAAGAAATTTTCAAGAAAAATGCTGTTCCCTATTTCCGCTGTCTGTCATGCGGCTTTCTGTTTTCCGGGCAGACGCAAAACCCTAATCTGGATCATAACACTCTGGAAGAATATGAGCCTGCGTATATCCATTATTTAGAAGATTCCCCTGAAGACGCAGTAAATTTTTCAAGGATGCTGGCATGGATCGAACGGTTTAAGCCTTTAAAGGGATTGCGTGTCTTGGATATAGGCACGGGCACGGGGAAACTCGTGCGCTATCTTCGCCGGGACTCGGTTGACGCTTACGGGATTGAACCTTCCGCGGCTTTATATAACCGGTATCTTTCCCGGGAGCCGTTTTTCTTCTTAACAGACATTCAGGGGTTGCCCGGGGTTTCCGCTCCGCAGGCCAGATATGACGCGGTCATTATTTCAGACGTGCTGGAACATGTCCGGGCCCCCCGGCTCTTCTTCCACGATCTCGGCCTGGTGCTGAATCGTGGGGCTGTGATCTATGTCTGTACGCCTAATGCGGACAGTTTCTTTGCGCGTCTGTGCGGAAAAAATTGGCATTACATTAACAAATATCATTTTTCATTTTTTTCCCGCGGCACGCTCAGGAAGGTCGCGGAGGAGCATGGATTAAATGAACTGGGCTTCGCACATTTCACGCGTTTTAGGTCTATCGGTTATATTGGCCAGTATTTTATTGATTTTGTGGCCAAGGGAAGCACCTTGCGCGTCCCCGACTCGTGGTATCAGAAAGGCGTTGCGCTTAATCTGCATGATTTAATGCAGATTATTTATCAATACGACTAAAAATTTAAGCCCTGCCCTACCCTTCGAATTCTCCGGTGCCAGGCGATCAATATAAATATGTTCCATATTTGCCTGGCGTAGTTCCGGCGCCCGGAAAAATGTTCGTCGCACATCTTTAAAACCGTAGAGGGATTCAGCCCCGCCTGCTGAAGGTTCTCCGGGGTTAAAATGCCGCCGATCAGCCCTTGAAAACCATTTTTAATCCAGAGGGCCAGCGGGACAAAGAACGGCCGTTTGGTTCCCCGGACGATACGTTGAGGAAGATAAGGGCTTATCGCTTGTCTTAAAATGTATTTCGGCTTTAATTTATATTGCCAGGGGATCCTGTTCACGAAGGCCATAAAGTCGTCATCCAGGTACGGCATTTTAAACCGCAGGGATGTGCCCCGGCTTACGGCGTTGACTTTCATGAGCCAGCGTTCACTTAAAATTTTAATATAAGCCGTTAAAATCTGATTCACAAATGTGTGCGCCCGGGCCTGGTCCTGCGCGGCCAACACGTCTTGAAAAATATCCGCGGCGTCCCAAGAGAACCCCGCATCCCGGTATAACGGTTTTTGAGAAGCCGGGGGAAACGGGCCCCACCAGGCCGCGTCACGGAGAGCGGGAGGATAGCCGACACCGCCTAGAAACTGGTTGAACCGCGCGTCAAAGGCGCAATATCGGTAGGATACCGGCAGGACGCTGACGGCTCTTTCAAAATATTTTCTG
>JAGOJP010000035.1 GCA_017995055.1 Candidatus Omnitrophota bacterium | reverse complement strand
AAATTCCCGGTCGCGGACTATGTCAAAGAGCAGGCCGATTGGGTGGCCTGGGATGATGAAAAACAGCAGAACCCACCCCTACTGAAAGAATTGCTGACCGTCAGCCGTATGTGCGTCATGTATTACAGCTTCGCCTCCTTGGCCGCTGTTTACGCGGGGGTGTATTGCCTCAATATCAACGTCCCGAAGGAATTTTTTGTCGATGAGGCGCATCGTTTCTGGTTTTCTGCCGAGGAGGGGTCACAGTTTAATTACCCCGGGGTGATCGAGACGTGGGAAATCGAAGACGTGATTCAGCGGCTTCCGCAGATGCATTTAAAAAGGTTTGAGATGAACCGGGAAAAAAATCAGGAATTTATCCGGAGTTATATGGGGCATGGTGACGGCCGGTGCAGCCGGCGCGTCTGGGACGCGGTGAAAACTGCGGTTCGGGAAAAACTGAAAAAAAGGCAGACCGCATGAGCGCGCGCGTGGCTATAGCGTTATGCTGTCATCATAAACCCTGGCTCATCATGTCAACACTGTTGACGTTGGCTTTGCAGGATTTTCAGGATTATGATGTCTTTATCCTCTTTCAGGACGGGGACGGGCAATGCCTCAAGAAAACGTCTTACGCGCCATATTTTCGATTGGCGGAAAAATACGGAGTTAATGTTCAGCTTAGCCCGGCTGATGAGCGCGTTTTAAATATTCTTCGACAGATGAAGGGTAAAACCGTGACGGAAATACATTTTGAAAATGACCATGCCTTGGATTCCGGGGCCTGGTATAAATTCATCCGTACGGGAAAATGGCGGGCCTACGATTATACTTTTATGATCCAGGAAGGCACCCTTTTAACCCGCGCCAATGTTTTATCCGCGGCGCTGGCTTTCTTAAAAGAGAAGGGAATCCATTTTCTGTCGTCTGGCCATGAAAAACGGCGAATATCCCGGGGATTGTTTTTTAACTACAACACACGGAATCCAGATCCCACGGAACTGGATTTTTATCATAATGAGAAAATTAAGGAAGTTTACGACGTGTTCTGCCGGGATCCGGAATTTAAAAAACTTTTTTCTTCTTGGAGCCAGGATTGTTGTTCTGTTACCCAGGATCATGTCCCGGATGTCTTTGACCCGGTGTTAAAAAAGATGTACCAGAGCTTACGTTCTTGGCGTCGTTTCAAAGAGTTCCCGATGTTCGGGAACGTCATTTATGAAAATACGTACCGGCGTCCTTTGAAAAAAGTTGTGCCTGAATATGTGGAAAAGGATAAAATCATTTTTCATAAGGACAATGCTTTGGAATGGTTCGGCTGTTCGTGCCAGCATCTGGTGAGCCGGGCTTTCCTGGAAAAATTTTCGGCCAAACTGGATGAGCACCACCTTTACGACGTTCTGGATATCCCTTTTTCCGGGACGTCTTTGGAACCGATCTGGGGATTTCTCCCCGCCTGGCTGCGCTATGACAAATGGTTTTTTGACGGTATGCATCGTGTCCGGAAGAATTTCGTGAATTATAAACGGGAAGACGACCCGGCAGGGATGTGCCGCTATCTGAACTGCTATTTCCGGAATCAGATTGAAGTCCGGCCGGCCGGGGATTATATTAAAATCCACCGGGTGGGGAAGGATGTTGTTTTAAACAGAAATATGCTGGGCCCGGATTTCTGGCCGGACAAAAAACAGCCCCCCGCAGTCGCCGGGGAGATGTCAGACCGTTTGGCTTCAAACTTGCGTTAAGCGCCCGGCGGCGGTTAAAGATTTATATAAATGAGGAGGGACCATGATCATCATCGCGGAAATCGGGATCAACCATAACGGCAGTATTCATCTGGCCCACGAGTTGATCAAACAGGCCAAACAGTGCGGGGCCGATGTCGCCAAGTTCCAGTTTTACGACCCGGCTAAGATCTTCGGGCCGCAAGGGAGCTATCCGGATGAGGCAAATTACCGGTTTGCCCTGACCGTGCAGTTCGGGTTCGAGGACGCCCGGCGGCTTAAGACCTGGTGTGATGAAGAAGGCATCGAGTTTATGGCTTCGGTATTTGATGAAGAGCGCTTTGGATGGATGGAGCGGCTGCAGGTGAAACGCTATAAAATCGCGAGCCGCACCGTGCAGGAGAAAAAGTTGTGTGAAAAAATATTCGCGACCGGCAAAGAGGTTTTTATTTCATTGGGTTTCTGGGAAGATCAGGATGTCCCGTATGCTTACGATAAGGCGAAATATCTGTATTGCGTGGCGAAATATCCCGCGGAGTATAAAGATATTCATTTGCCGGTTTCGTTTAACGCCACTCCCTACGACGGCTTCAGCGATCACACGATCGGCATCGAAGCGGCTCTGGTGGCCGTGGCCCGGGGCGCCAGGATCATCGAAAAGCATTTTACGCTTAACAAGGGACTGGTCGGGCCGGACCATGTTTGCAGCGCCACGCCGGAAGAATTGCGCACCCTCTGCCAGCAGTCCCGGGAGATGGAAAAATTCATTAATGTGGCCGAAGAGTGAAGCGGCCGGTTTTTAAGGAGTGCTATGATGCGACTTATCGATATTTCTGTGATTGTGGTGAATCATAATTACGGCACCTTGATCCGCCGGTGTATCCGGTCGCTCCTCAACCAGGACCTGGATAGGTCCCATTATGAGATCGTGGTAGTGGACGATGGCAGCACGGACGATTCTATCAAGGCACTGGACACCTTTATCAAGGCGGGGGACATTAAGATCATTAAAAATGAGGAAAATCTCGGGATTGGCGCCAGCGCCCAGATCGGGGTGGCTAACTCCCGCGGTAAATTTTTTGTCCGGGTGGATTCGGACGATTATGTCCAGCCGCCGTTTTTGTATATGCTGTATAATTTCCTGAAATTTAATCCGAAATACGTGGCGGTATCCTGCGACTATTTCATCACCGACAATGAGGAACGGATCATCTCCAAGGAGTCGTTCCAGGAGAACGGGATCGCCTGCGGGCTGATGTTCCGCACGTCGTATCTGGAGATCATCGGGTCTTATAATTCAGAGAAGAAAATATTTGAAGATAAAGATCTTTTTAAACGGATTGATAAGGATAAAATATATCATTTGCCTGTGCCGTTGTATAATTATGTGAAGCACGGGAATTCGGCGACAGACAAACATAAATAGAGGTTTTGATGAAGAGAAGAAAATCCATCCGGGAAGTTTCCTTTACCAAATTGTTAAAAGACTACGCCCGGCCGTACTGGAAGCAAATTTTGGGGTTGATCGTGATTACTCTTCTGGCCAATTTCGTTACGGTGGCCCAGCCGATATTTGTTTCCGGAGTTGTGCAATTGATCTCGGAATACAAGGGAGGGGTGACGGCAGAAGCCGAGGGGGTGCCGCAAACCAATATTTTCAACCTGAATAATATTGGCTCCAAGGTCAACACATTGCTGGACAGAATCACGCCGTTTGATCCGGACGACTTCTGGGGCAGGCTGACCTTTATGCTGGCGCTTTTCGTGGTGTGCGTGATGGGGGCAGCTCTTCTCAATTACGGGGCGCTGATCTGTACCCGCTGGATCCGTACGCGTTCAACCGAAAAAATACGTAAGGACGTCCTCCGGCACCTTTTAGGACTGAATATCGGATTCTACCACCGGCAGAAGTCCGGGGAGTTGATTTCCCGTGTGATCCAGGACGCCCAGAACACCGGGCAGGGGTTAGGGCCGCTTGTGCGCAGTTATATCCATCATACCGTTTTGATCGTCATGTACAGCGCATACCTAATCAGCACGAGCGTCTGGATGACGCTGGGCGCTTTCTCTATGATCCTGATGCATTATGTGGTGTCAGAGTTCATTAAAAGACCGGTGCGCCGTACCGTCAGAAAATTTTATGACAGGGTCGCGGCCCTGACCGCGACCCTGCAGGAAATGCTGATCAATATCCGGGCGATAAAATCTTTCGGCGTGGAAAGCTTTGAATTGCGTCAATTGGGCCATGACCTCGCGGAAGTGCGCGAGGCTGATTTTAAAGAAGGCCTGATCCGGCATATTGAGCCTTCTGCGCGGGAGTGCCTCGACGCGGTGGCGTTTGTGGGGATATTCCTGATAGCGGCTGCTCAGCTCATGAAGGGCAGCCTCTCCCTGCAGGGGTTTTTGTTGTATATTTACGTCGGCCGGCTTTTGATCGAACCGGTTAATAAATTCTCCGTGGCGCTGATATGGACCCAGGAGCTTTTGGCGTCTTACGAACGTTTGGATGAATTGTTTGCGGAACGTTCCTTGGTGAGCGATGGAGCCGTTGTGAAAACGGATTTTAAAGACCGTATCTTAGCTAGGGATGTGCTGTTCCGTTATTTGCCGAATGAGGATTTTTCCCTTGAAGATATCAGTTTTGAACTTAAGAAAGGAGAAGTACTCGCGTTTGTCGGCCCCAGCGGGGCCGGGAAGTCGACCTTGACGGATTTATTGCTGCGGTTTTATGACCCGCAGGAGGGCGCGATTACGATTGACGGGGTTGATTTAAAAGACGTTCATATATCTTCTTACCGGAAAATTTTCGGAGTTGTGCCCCAGGAAAGTTTGTTGTTCAATGACACCGTGGCGAACAACATTGTCTTCGGCCGGGAGGGGGTTTCCCGGGGTGATGTTGTCGCCGCGGCCAAGCTCGCCAACGCCCATGAATTTATCTGTGATTTGCCCAATGGTTACGACACGTTTATCGGAGACAGAGGGGTGCGGCTTTCCGGCGGGCAGCGTCAGCGGATCGCTATCGCCCGGGCTATCGTGGCTAAACCGGGCATTTTGATTTTCGATGAAGCAACCAGCGCTCTGGACACGCAGTCGGAAAAACAGGTTCAGACGGCTATTGACAGTGTGCTGGAATCCTGCACGGCCGTGGTGATCGCCCATCGGCTTTCTACGATCCTGCACGCTGACAAGATCGTGGTCCTGAATAAAGGTCGGATTGAGGCCATGGGCCGGCATACCGAGTTGCTCGCGATCAGTCCCTTGTACCGGCAGCTTTATCAGCTGCAATTTGAGATGCAAAAAGATATGATTGAGGTATGATCGCAGACAGGGAATATGTATTTTTATTATCGCAAAAACTCCACGGCCACGCGGCCGAGGAGTTTCATAAGGAATACACTTTATGGGTTACGGCGGGTCTTTAATCTGGACGGCGGTGATAGGAGAATTAAAACGGCATTGTCCTGAACAGCCAATCTTTTTTAAACACACTATTCCAACGCCTTTGGACCGGTGGGTGCCGGCCGGATTGAAACGGCATCCGGTTTTCCAGAAGATCAATAAAAAATTGTTTTGGGAAACCAAGTCCCTGGATGATATTTTTTCAAACAATCCTCATCTTGTCCCCTCGGACGCCTTAGACCGGACCCAGAGGAAGAAGGCCATTATCATTGACTGTAATGCCAATGAGAATTCTTATGCCGTTTCCTGTACGCCGGAAAGGTTTGTTTTTAAATCCGGTAATGCGATTATGATGCTATGCAAACGTTTTGGTTGCGAGGTGGCTTCGCCCCCTCGCCCGGAATTGTTTTTTACGGAAGAAGAGCGCCAGCGGGCGGCGCGCTGGACTGAAGGACTTGGCGATTTCATTGCGCTTGAGCCGCACGCTAAAGACGACTATACGCCTAATAAAAGCTGGTTTTTTGAAAGATGGCAGGCGGTCGTGGATCATGTTTCCGAATTGATCACGGTTGTGCAGGTGGGACTGCCGGGGAAGGCCTTATTGAAACGCGTGGTGGATTTCCGGGGGATAGGGTCCTTCCGCGACACGGCCTGCCTGCTGGGAGGCGCCAAACTTTTCGTGGGAACGGACGGCGGGCTGATGCACGCCGCGCAGGCCGTGGGGATAGACAGTGTTATTTTATACGGTGGATACACTCCAATTGAACTGACGGCTTATAATAATAATATTAATATTTACCATCATGTTGCCTGCGCTCCCTGTGGATTAAGAATTGAATGCCCTTTTCATAAGAAGTGCCTGGCGTCTATTCAGGTTGAAGAGGTCGTTGCCGCGATCACCGGGAAACTTGAAAATACGGTGCCTTGGCCACACCCGAAAGTCGTGTCTTTGACTTGAAAACTGAATCCTAAGATCGCATGTTTGATGCCATTAAAAAGAAGCTCAGTGGATTTTATAGCTGTTCCCTGCATCGCCAGTTGCTCAATGAGGCGATCCGCCGGTAGTGTAGACGTCAACTCGTATAAGAGAAGACAGCTGTTGTCGGGTATTTCTTTGGAGAGCTATGAACACTTTTAAAGACTTGAAAATCGCTTTGGGCAATGAGATTAAAGACGGTCCCTGGGGCGGGGGGAACCAATTCTTGATCTCGTTTAAGAAATATTTTGAAGGGAAGGGCGCGCGCGTTGTCCACCATTTAGAGGACGGGCTGGATGTGGTTATCCTCATCAATCCCCGCCCTGAAAGCGGAACCTTCACACACAAAGACATCAAGAAATATAAGAAAACCCACCCGCGTGTCAAGGTGATCCATCGGATTAACGAAACTGACCGGGCAAAAAACACCCGCCACATTGACCGCCTGCGTCTGGAAGCGAATAAAATCGCTGACGCCCTTGTGTTTATCAGCGAATGGGTGAGGGAATATTACAGGCAGAAAGGCCTGGATCCCCGGGTGCCTGCCTACGTGGTGCGCAACGGCCCTGATGAAAAGATATTTCATGCTCAGGGGTATCGGCCCTGGCATGACGGGGAACCGATGAAAATCGTCACGCATCACTGGTCGAATAATCCCATGAAAGGCATTGATGTTTACCGTTATTTTGATAAACTGCTTGAGGATTCCTGGATGCAGGGTCAGTTCCAGTTCACGTATGTCGGGCGCTTTCCAGCCGGATCAGAATTCCGGCATACACGGCTCGTGCCTCCTCTTTCCGGCGCTGAACTGGCGCAGGAGTTGCGGTCGCATCACGTGTACCTGACAGCCGCGCGTTGGGAATCCTGCGGGATGCATCAACTGGAAGGGGCCTGTTGCGGGCTCCCGGTGTTGTATATCAATGAAGGGGGCGGGATCGTGGAAACGTGCCGGGAAGAAGGGATTGAGTATACGGCCGGGTCTTTCCCGGTCGCTTTATTTAAGATGCGGGACCAGTATGCGCAGCTTCAACCCAAGATGAAAACCTTCCCATTGAACGCCGGGGCTATGTGCCGTCAGTATGAGAAAGTACTCCGGGATGTGCTGGATTCTATCTAAAGACAATTTCATATGCATATTTATAATCAAGAACAGACTCGTGCGGAGTATTTTGCAACTCAGATTGCGCACTCGCGTAAAAAATTCACTTTTTGTAAAGTGAGCGTTGCGTGTGTCCAGCAATGGAAGAAAGTAATCACCCGGTGCAAGAGGAATATCCCTATAAAAGGCCCGATTTTGTGTTTGGCGACACGTAACGGAAGAGATATTGATGTGTTCCGTAATGTTTTTTCAGTAATCCTTTGAGAATCGTATGCATAAGACTCCTTGAACAAAGAATATATGCCTTCTCTTCCCGTTTTAGGCCTATCGAAACATTCGGGATGAGTTGTGTTGACCATATTGTCCCGGGAAGCGTCGTGGGCGTCGAGATTAATCCCGATGGAAAGCGTTGCGATGTCCTGACGGTCAGTTTTGATGAACTTCCTTCGGAGTGGATAGGGATGTTTCAAATTGTTTACTCAAATTCCTTAGATCATGCGCAAGATCCTTCCCGTGCGGCGAAAGAATGGTACCGGGTCCTTGCTGCAGGAGGATATTTGATCTTGGGATCCCCCGGGGAAAGAATCGATCCGTCGCATGTAGGGGTGGTAGGCAACATCGGTCTCTCTGATATAATGAAGTTGTTCCCGGGAGAACTTATATATTACAATAAATTCGGCAATGCATTCCCAGATGCCATTGTGAGAAAAAAATCCTGATGCTTATTTCACCGGATGATAAATTTTAAGAACAATGTAAGGTTTTGCCTCACCAAGTTTCAAAAACAAATGGGTTTATATGTCATCCGTTCTTTTTGCCGAATAATAACCTGAAAATTTAGTAGGTCCGTGTATGTTAAATCATCCGTTTGGGATTTTTTTATTTTATTTACTGCCGAATTACATGGTCTGGCGGATGCTGAGTGAGGACGAGAGGCAAAGCGTATTGCAGACCTGTCATGCCCATAATAATGCTCATTATCGGAGGCCGGAAGATTACGATGCCGCCCATAAGAGGCAGACGGACGCGGGACAAACGAAAGAAGGAAAGATCCTGTTCAATATTCTCCGGAGTCAAGCGCCGTCATCGGTGCTCGAAATCGGGCCGGGCAATGGATTTTATATCCGCCTGATTCTCAGCCAGCCTGCGCTTAAACGGTACTTAGGGATTGACATCGTCCGTCCATTCGTCGAATATATAAAAGAGAATATGCTCGCGGGGCGTCCGGGCTTGAAGGCCGAGGTCATTTGCGGATCGTTCCTTGAATATCCTCTTGAGGAGACTTTTGACCTTATCCTTTTTGTCTCCTCTCTTCACCATATCCCGGACCGGGAGGCTTATTTTAAAAAATGCGCGGCTTTGCTTAATCCGGGGGGGCGGGTTGTGGTGATTGAACCTAAACATGGCCTATGGAGGGTCATACAGCTTTTAAAGAAATACCTAAAGACTTATCATAAGAAAACATGGTGGATGAATCGGGGTAATCTAGGGACGCATCATTGTTTGACCCTGTCTGAAGCCCGTGTTTTGGCCAGGGCTAGCGGTTTAAAGATGACGACTTTTTTTTCTTTTTCATTCCGGGGGGAACGGTATTTCCCGAAGGGATGGCGTTCCCGTTTCGGGTTTGCTGGATTGGACTATTGGCCCCTTATCCATTTGTTCGCCACCCAAGTTTTTATCGAATTTGAAAAACCTGTCGTTGCCCCCGCGGAGACGCCGTGAAGATTGGTGTTTTCTTTACGTTCAATACTTCTTTGAAGAAGTGGCATGAATACGGCATGATCGACCGGGAGGTCGCGCTGTACCGGCAACTGGCTGAGCATGGGCACGAGGTCATTTTTTTTACGTACGGTGACCATTCGGATTATGATTATCAGGAAAAATGCGGTCCGGTCCGGATTGTGCCCATGTACGCGCGTCTTAAGAATCCCCGGCGTTCGCTGCTCCGGTATCTGCACAGCTTTACGCTCCCCTTCCGCCTTAAGGAGGATTTCGTGGCCCCGGATATTTACAAAACCAATCAGATGTGGGGCAGTTGGGTCCCGGGTCTTGCCAAATTTCTTTATAAAAAACCGCTGATCATCCGCTGCGGGTATGAGCAGTTCCGGTTTGCGTTGCTGATGAACATGCCCTGGTCTTTTAAGATTTTTACCTATGTCAATGCGCTTTTATCGTATTGGATCGCCGACGTTGTTGTGATATCCAATGAGATCGGCAAAGAGTTCATAAAAAAATATTTTAAAGTTCAGGGAAAAAAGATCAAAGTACAATATAATTATGTAGAAACAGACCGGTTTAAGCCGTTGACTCAAACGCGGGCTTCGGACCGGATTTTGTTTGTCGGACGGCTGGAAAAACAAAAAAACCTCTTCGCCCTGCTGGATGCGGTACGCCAGACGCCCTGCACTCTGGATGTGGTGGGGGGAGGGCGGTTAAAAGAGGAGTTGATAAGTTATATTAAAAAAAATAATATAAGGGCCAACCTTTTAGGGAAAGTGTCCAACAGCGAATTGCCGAAGGTTTACAACCGGTATGGGGTCTATATCTTGCCGTCGTTTTGTGAAGGGATGCCCAAGACGCTGCTGGAGGCCATGGCTTGCGGGCTGGCGGTGATCGGAAGCGATATTGAAGGGATCAATAATATCATTCGGCATGAGGTAACCGGGTATTTATGCCGCACGGACGAAGCGTCGATTCTGGAGGCGATCCGTACGGTGATGACGGACCGCGCCCTGCAGTCCAGCCTGGGGCAGGCGGCCCGGACATATATTGAAGAAACGCATAGCCTGGATGCTATTTTACAGCAGGAGAAAGAGATTTATGCGAACATTAAGTCAGGTTATTAAGAAAATACTCGTCGGTGTTCTTTGCCATAAGCCTTTTGCTAGGTTTATCGTCCGCCGGTCCTTACAGCTGCATAACCTTGCTTACCGGTATGCCGGACGGTTCTCCTGCTGCCTGGAGCCGGGCAGGCTTCACCCCAAGCACCGGCTGATCAATTATCACAAGTGGTTTATTGATCATGTCCAGAAAGACTGGATTGTCCTGGATGTCGGGTGCGGCAACGGGGCCTTGACCTACGACCTGGCCTGCTCTTGTCATCAGATTGTCGCGGTCGATAAGAACCTGGCCAATATCGAGGAAGCCCGGGCGCATTATGATTTGGGCAACATTGAATATGTTGTGGGGAAGGCGCCGGACTGCCTGGGGGACAGGGTTTTTGACGCGGTTGTGCTGTCGAATGTCCTGGAACATATTGTTGACCGGCAGGCTTTTCTGCAGGCCCTTTTGCGAAGAACGACGCGGCTTTTAATCCGGGTGCCGGTCATTGACCGGGACTGGATTACTTTGTATAAAAGGGAGGCCGGCCTGGAGTGGCGGCTGGATCCGACGCATGAGATTGAATATACGGATGAAACCCTTGCTGCAGAATTGAAAGCGGTGGGGCTGGATATCCTGGTGTGTGAAAGAAAATTCGGCGAATTCTATTGTCTGGCCGCTGTTGGTCAAGAGTCAAGCAAGGGAAAGACGAATGAACCTTTTACGTTCACCGCGAACAGTGAGCGGTGTCCGTTGTTTTAGCGAACGATTGACAAGGCGGCCGGATGGGAGCCGGTCTAAATTAAGCGCGTTAAAAGACGGTTTTAAAATTATGGGGCTGATGCTCAAGATGCGTGTCCGATGATGCTTCTTGTGTCTTGCCTCCGGATGGCTATTTGAATGAATAACCGGGCTTCTTTTTTGGATATCCTGGATTATGTTGCGCTGAGCGCGCTGTGTTTCTTCGCCGCCGGGTATTCCCTGCTTAATCGGTCCTTTGCGCAGCTTCACCTTCAACTTCCTGTTCTTCCTTTTCCTGTTTTTATCGGCGAGGTTCTGCTCGCCTTCTGTTTTCTGCTCTGGATAGGAAAGGAAGCCGTCCGGGGGTTCCCGGCTTTCCGTCCCCCGTTCTCCCTGTATAGGGTGGGGGCTGTCGTTTTCGGGATTTTCATCTTTCTGAAGGTCTTTATCGGATATCAGGAACACGGTGCGTTGGCTTTGCGGAACGCGGCGTTATTTTATTATGCGTTTTTTTCCTGGTTTGCCGCATCTTTTTATAATAAAAAATTTTTTAATCCGGTTATCAATACGATCCTGCTGATTTTCCTGTTGACCTTTTTGGTCGTCCGCTCTATGCACTGCTACACATATTTTATGTTCAGCTATATTTTTTTAAGCCTGGTCCTGATCTCTCGTGTGCGGCTTGCCCAAATCCGGTGGTTCCTGGTAGGTTTTTTGCTGCTGTTTTTGCCATACTTGACGCTTTTGAGCAGTTCCCGGGCTAATATCTTGGCCTGTTTCGTCGGGTTGGGGGTCTTTTCGGGCTTAAAGCTGATTCAGCACATGACCAGAGTCCGTTTTCTAAGGATTGTTTTGGTAGGCATGATTTTTGTGGCCGTGGCTGTGTTTTTCGTGAGAACGTTCAGCCGCCCGGAAGAAATCGCCAGCGTGACGCGGATCAAATCCCTGGCGGCGCAGTTTAAGGAAGCTGACCAGTACATCCGGGAGCAGCAGTCAGGTTATGTCATGCGGGATGTCCCTGTCCAATTATATGCTAAAGATACGACTGTGGATTTTATGAATGATGACAGCCGGATTCTAGAAACAGACACGGTCGTCATGTTGAAAAAGATAAAACAAGAGATCGTTGCGTCTGTGCCGGTCCAGGATTCCGGGGAACGTGTTTTGGTTTCGGCATCTTCTGTGGTCCCGGATTCGGCTGCTTCCTCGTTAGCGGATTCCCTTAAAGCACCGGCTGATCTGACGGCAGAGGGAGGAAGCGTGTATGAAGAGAATCGGCCGTTTTCCAATGAGCCGACGAATAACATTCTGTGGCGGTTATTGGTGTGGCGGGACATGTTGAGGGATGTGTCCAAGGCGCAGCCGGTTTTCGGCATGCATTTTGGGAAACCCTTCCGTTCCTCCAGCATTGAAATTATGGGCTGGAACAGGATGGAGCTAGAAAGTGTCGGCTGGATGGAGCCGCATAACTCTTATGTGCACATTTTTTACCGGGCGGGGTGGCTGGGGCTGGGGATGATTCTCCTTCTTCTTGGGACGGTGATCCATTTGACATTACGGTTCACCCGGGCCCGTGACACGACCGGTTTTTTTTTAGTAGCCATTTTAGTGTATTGGATTGTGGTCGCGAACTTCCTCGTTACGCTGGAACTTCCTTTCTTCGCCATCCCGTTTTGGTGTCTTTTAGGGCTGACGTGGGCCTACGGTCAGGACGTGTCTTGGGTCCGGCGTTGACTTGAAATCTGATCCTCTGGAATCAAAATAGATTCAACTCAAGAGAGTGTTTGATTTATTTATGAGAAGGAATATCTTTTCTAAAAAAAAATTACAGGGCTGGCCGGGCGCTTTCATGTTTTTCGTGTTGATCCTGGGCCTCCTGTTGTTCCCTGTTCTCAAAGGGGATAAAAATCTTTTCCCCGGAGATTTGCTGAACACCCTGATCCTCCCGTACGCCCAGGCCAAACCCACACAGGTGTATAATCATTTTTTAAATGATGTGGTGGTGCAGTATCTGCCGTATAAGAAATTCATGCAAACCGCCTGGCAGTCAGGCCGCGGCGCTTACTGGAATCCGTTTATCCTGGGGGGATTCCCGCAATACGCGCTGACGATGGCCGGGAATTTTGATGTGACAAATATTATCTATCTGCTGGGTTTCCCGGTTGAACGGGCTTATTCCTGGCAGATTTTTTCGCTGCTTCTGATCGCCGGCTTGTCGATGTTCGTCCTGCTCAGGCATTACGGCCTTGTTTGGGAAGCGGCGCTGATGGGCGGCTTTTCCTATATGCTGAATAGCATGTTTGTCACCACGGCTTTTTTCCCCTGGATTCTGGGCCCGTTTTGCTGGGTGCCGCTGGTGATCCTGTTTTTGGACCGGAGTCTCAAGCCGGGAGAGGGAAGGGAGAGGGATATCGCCGCGTGCGGTTTGTTTTTGGGAATGGCGATATTGGCGTCTTCTGTTCAGACGATGAGTTTTTTGGTGTTTCTGACTTTGGCGTATGCGGTCCTGGGGTGGCTTGCCGGCGGGCCGCGCCCGCCGGCCTGGACGGTACTCAAACGATTTGTGATGATTTCTGCCCTGGCCGCGGGGACCGCGGCGGTGATGCTGGCTCCGACTCTGGAGTTGTTTTATTATGATGCTTTTAAAAACGGACAGTGGGCGCAGGTCGGTCAGGGGCCGGTTCCTTTGAGTCAGAGGCTTTGGGGTATTGTCGGGTTGATAAGTTTTGTTTTCCCCCAATTGGCCGGGAACGTCCGCGCGTTTGATTTAACTAAACTGGCCTCCACGACGATGATGTTTTATAACGGGTTTATCGGGTTTTTGCCGCTTGTTTTCGGTGTGTTCAGCGTCAAAGGGATCCGGCAAGATAAAAGGATTCTCGTTTATTGGGGCATCGCGATCCTGGGGATCGGCGTCCCGTTGCTGACGCCGTTCCTCAAATACGTTTATCATCGTTTCTTTATCGTTTATATTTTCGCCATGAGCGTGCTGTCCGCTTTTGGCCTGTCTTTTTATCTGGGCCAAAAGGACCGCGGAGTGATCCACCCTTTTGTCAGAAAGTTTTTTGCCGTCTTTTGGGGAGTGTTTGCGGCGCTGGGAATCGCCAATTTTTTACTTCTGACGCACCATGGCCAGATGTATAGCCTAGCCATGGATTACGTGAAAAATCATATGCAGATGGCGAACCTGCAAGCCGGGAACCAACCGTGGTATTTCAGCCGGGTGGAGAAGCTCCTGGATCATTTCCGTTTTTCATCGCCGCACATGGTATTCCCGCTGATAACGATGTTTGTGGGACTGGCTTTGCTTTGGGGTCATCTTAAGGGCCGCCTGAGAACCCCGGCTTTTATGGCTGGTATTTTTGTCCTTAACGTGTTGCAGCTCACGTTTTTCGCCCGGGACTGGCTTCCGATGACGGATCCCCGGGAGTCCCCGTTGTACCCACCGACTTCATCCGTATATTTTTTGAAAAAAGATCAGGATTTATACCGGGTTTTGATTTATAACATGAGTAGAAATTATAAGCCGATTTATTCCCCGAATATCCTTTCTATGTATGGGATTGAAACGATCAACGGCTATGAAAGCGTGGAGCCCAGAACGGTCCGGAGCCTGGCGCGCGGGCTTGATCCGGAATTGTTAGGGCTGTGTAACGTGAAATATATTTTGACTCACGAAGACACCCCTCTTCATGACGCGCATTTTCATTTGGTGTGGGAAGGAGAGGGAGGGATCAGGATATACCGGAATGATGTTTTTGTCCCGCGGGCTTTTTTTAGATATGATTCCGGCGTTATGCCGGAGACGGATTTTTGGGCCGGTTTTTATGACGGCCGGGTCCGCCCAGGCGACAAAGTGTTTTTATCCCCGGAGCCAGGGCAACGTGTTTATCCTGCGGAAAAAGAGGGCGCGCCCGGGACAAGCCGCATCGTTCCGGAGCGTTATGCCCCGGAAGAAACCGCTTATCGCGTCAGCAGCCCTCGGGCCGGTTTTCTGGTTGTCAGTAATACGTGGTATCCGGGGTGGGCCTGTTATGTGGACGGCCGGAGGGAAAATTTGCTGAAAGCCAACGGGTGCATGTGGGCGGTGGGCGTCCCGGCCGGAGACCATACGGTCCGGTTTGTTTTTCGGCCCGCGGTTTTTAAATGGGGAATGGTTATTTCCATGGCTTTTCTGACAGGGATTTTTATCCGCCTTAGCAGACGACCGCGGGCATACCCGTGGATGAATGCGGGGGGTTAACAAAGCCGGCTGATCCGGGGATGTGTCCGCGCACATGTTAAGAATCAGATCATCCCGCGGAGCGAATTGTTCCCGGGCCCACGCCCCTGGGCGGGGGGCTATTATTATGAGGAAAAAGAGTTATGCCTAAGAGAGATTGGCCTTTGGTGAGCGTCCTGATGGCGACCAGGGATGAAAACCCGCTTTACCTGAAAGAAGCGGTGGAGAGCATCTGCCGTCAGATATACACGCATTGGGAATTCCTGATCATGGATGACGGCTCTGTGTCTTGCGCTAATTACGAATGGCTGCTTCAGCAGGCCCGGACGGATAGCCGGATCAGAGTCTTCCGGGGGCCCGGGGTGGGCCTGGCCCGGGCGCTCAACACGTTGATCCCGCAGGCCCGGGGGGGCTTCTTTGCCCGCATGGACAGCGATGACCGGGCTTATCCCGAGAGGATTATGAAAGAAGTGGAATATCTCTTGCGGTATCCGACAACGGTTTTGGTCGGGACCTGGATCCGGATTATCAATAATGATGGTCAGCCGATTCATTCCTCCTGTCCCGCAGATTATTTTAATCGCCCCTGGTCCCGCCCGGCTCATTCAGCCTGGTGCGGGCGTATGGAGGCCTTGAGAAGCATCGGCGGGTATTCCCCTGAATTTCCGGTGAGCCAGGACTATGACTGCTGGCTGCGCCTCCAGCAGAAAGGCCGGGTCGGAGTGGTTGAGGAAATTTTACTGGATTATCGTTGGGGGCGGATCAGCTCGGAACGTTCCGTCGAGCAGCTTCAGTATTCCTGGATCGCCAACCAGGTCCACCGTAAAAAGATCCGCAGCCATCCGGTCGGCCTGTCGCAGATCAAAACCAAGTTGCGGCGTTACGCGTTCTGGTATGACCGGAAATTCCGGGCCCAGTCGATCAGCCAGCAGGCGATGCGCCACTGGCAACAGGATAACTACCGGCTGGCTGTCCGGGAATTCCTTCAGTCCTTGCGGGTTTTCCCTCTTAACTTAAAGGCCTGGGGGTGCTTTTTTGGGGTGTTGGTTTTTCATAAATACCCTTCACGGTTTACCCAGTATTTAAAACTGCGGTTGATCACGTCCCGCATGTTTTATCTGAACCCGAAACCGCCCTCGCTGGCGGTGTGCCTGCATTATAACGGCCGCAAGCCCGCTCCCTTGCGGATGGCCCTGATTATTCCCACCGCCGACCGGAGCCGTGTGCTCGCGCGTTTTCTGGAGAGCGCGGTGCCTCAGAAAGATTTAATCGCGCAGATTATTATTGTGGACGGAGGGGATGTCCCCGTGGCAGATATTGTGGAGGACTTCCCCCAGTTATCCATTTATTATGTCCGGGCTTCCCAGCCCTGCCTGACTGAGCAGAAAAATCAGGGGCTGGCTCATGTCGCGGCTGATGTGGATTTGGTCTGCTTTTTTGACGACGACATTATTTTGGAAGACGGCGCCCTGCGGAATATGCTGCAGTTCTGGGAAGAGAATGGGGAAGAGGTGGGCGGGGCGGCTTTTAACATTATCAATGTGGAAAAGAGAAAGACGTCTTTCATGAAAAAGATTTTTTTGACCGGAAGCGAAGCCAAAGGCCGGATTATGCGGTCCGGCTACGGCGCCATGCTGTCTCCGGTGGATGACAGCATTTTCACGGATTGGATTTTCGGGGGGGCGACGGTTTGGCGCCGGGAGATTTTTCGGCGGTACCGATTTGACGAATGGTTTGAAGGCTATGGATACGGGGAGGACCTGGATTTCAGTTACAATGTGGGCAAGGCGTATAAGCTCGCCGTCATTGCGGAGGCCCGGGTGCAGCATATTAAGGATTATACCGAAAGCAATGACCATGTCCTTTTCGGGAAAATGCAGATCGTGAACCGTTTTTACATCGTCAGGAAATTTAAGGAATTTTCTAAAATTCTTTTTTTGTGGTCTTCTTTCGGGCAGATGCTGGAAAACCTGTATATGGCGCTGTCCCGGAAGAAGAGAATTTATTTTGACCGGTTGGCCGGGAACCTGGCCGGATTATGGTCCCTTGTTTCTCGTCCATCGGAGACACGTCCTTGGGGACAACCCGGCGAAACGAGATGAAACCGCTGATCCTTTTTCTGGTTCACCTTCCTCCTCCCTGGATAGGTCCGGCGGCGGTGAATGAGGCCCTCCTGTCCAGCCCTGGTCTTCAAACGGAATTTTCTTGCGAGGTCTTGCCGGTCAACACGTCTTCCCGGATGAAAGAGATCAACCGTTTTTCCTGGCGTAAGGCCGCCAGCGCGATCCTTCTGGCCGCAAGACTAGTACGGAGGATGCGGGAAAAACGGCCCGCTCTCGTTTATATGACGCTTACCCCGACGGGAATAGGATTCCTGAAAGATCTGTTTTTGGTTTTTGTCGTGAAGGCCTTCCGGGCGAGGCTGGTTTATCATTTACACGGGAAGGGGGTCCGTTCCCGGCAGGGTGTGTGGTGGAGGCTTTTATATAAAAACTGTTTTTCCGCCACCCGGGTAATTCTTCTTTCGGAGAGCCTTTATCCGGATATTCAAGCTTATGTCTCCCGTTCGCAGGTGGCTGTTGTCCCCAACGGGGTGGCTCTGGCCTGTCCGGTGGAGGAATGGGAGAAACTCCGGGAAGAAAGGAGGAGGCCGCATCTTTTCACGATTTTGTTCTTGGGAAATTTGGTAAGGAGCAAGGGGATATGGACCGTGATGGAGGCTGCTTTCAACCTGAAAGAGAAGGGGCTGCCCTTCCATCTTTGTATCGCCGGAGGCGATTTTGACGTCAGCCGAAAGGATTTGTCTCTTTGGGCCAAGGAAAAGGGGATGATGCGCGAGGTTGTGTTTCCTGGTTTCCTGGGCGGGGCGGACAAGGCCGCTGCTTTCAGGTCGGCGGACATTTTTGTTTATCCGACGGAGAACGACACCTTTCCTCTTGTCCTGCTGGAGGCCATGCAGTACGGCTTGCCGGTGGTGACGACCGACGAGGGGGCGATTTCGGATATTGTTGATGTCAATCAAACGGGATTTGTGATCCCTCCCGGGGACGCTCCGGCGTTGGCAGAAAAGATTGAATTTTTGATGCAGGAGGACGCGTGGCGGTGGAATATGGGGGAACAGGCCCGGCTCAAATTCTTGCGGGAATACACTTTTGAGGTTTTTGACGGCCGTATGCGACGCCTTTTGAAGGAATGGACATCCCAGGGCATCGCTGGCGAGGAGGAGTTATGTGCGGGATAAACGGGATTTTCGGCCTGCCGGACGCTCAAGAGCACGTGAAAGCCATGAATCAGACCCTGCGGCACCGGGGCCCCGATGCGCAGGGCCTTTGGCAGGACGGCCGTCTGGCGCTGGGCCACCAGCGGCTGGCGATCATTGACCTTTCTGAAAAGGCGAACCAGCCCATGGAAAAGGACGGGCTGGTGATCGTTTATAATGGAGAAATTTATAATTACCGGGAGCTGCGGTCTGCGCTTGAACGGCGGGGAGTCCGTTTTCAAACGGATTCCGATACCGAAGTGGTGCTTGAACTGTTCCGCTGTCACCGCCAGAACAGTTTCGCCATGTTGCAGGGGATGTTTGCGTTCGGGCTGCTGGACCGCCCCAAAAACGAATTGTATTTGGCCCGGGATTATTTTGGGATCAAGCCGCTTTTTTATTCCCGGGGGATCCCGGGGTGCTTTATTTTTTCTTCGGAATTGAAAGCGTTTTTGGGGCTTCCCGGGTTCCGGAAAGAGGTTAGCCCATCGGTGCTGGTGTCCTGCCTGAATTATCTTTGGCCGTCGGGAAACGAATCCATATTCAAGGATGTGTATAAGGTCCCGCCGGCGCATTTTCTGAAAGTCCGGCTGGCTGCGGGAGACGTTTCTTTAAGCCAGCACCGCTACTGGGAATTGCCCGGCGGGCCTCCAGCCGTTTTGCCGGAAAAAAAACTCATCGAAGATTTACGCCGGGTCATGAAAGAGAGCGTAGACAGGCATCTTGTTTCGGACGTGCCGGTGGGGGCGTTCTTGAGCGGAGGGCTTGATTCTTCGTATATCACGGCTCTGGCAAAACAAGGCACCCCGGATCTTTCCACGTTTACCATCACAGTGTCCCGCCGGGACCAGCGGGTTGAGCGCATGCCGGCCGATAATATATACGCGGCGGATATCGCGCGGGTTTTGGGAGTCCGCCACACGGATATCCCGGTCACGCCCTCGGTGGTGGATTCTCTCCAGGATATGGTCGCCATCCTGGATGAGCCTATCGGGGATCCGGCGGCCATCAACACGTATCTGATCTGTCAGTGCGCCCGCCAGCGGGGCCTGAAAGTGCTGCTTTCGGGTATGGGCGCGGATGAGATTTTTGCCGGGTACCGGCGGCATTATGCCACGCTTTTGAGCCAGCAAGTCCGCCGGTGGCCGGGGCCGGTCAAGGCGGCGTGTTCCGCCGTCCTGTCAGGGATGCCGGTGCGGCTGGGCCGGTGGGGCCTGCGGCCGGTCCGTTGGGCGAAACGGTTTTTCTCTTTCACGGACATGCCGTGGGGGGAGGCGTATATGCGGAGCTATTCCTATTACGGCCGGTTGGAATTGTGCGATCTCTTCAACCGGCAGTTTGATTCCCAGGTCGATGCTCTCTTCGCCCAGCATGATGAGCTTTTTTATCATCATCCGGATTGGGATGATATTAACCGGATGTGTTTTACGGATATTCATATGTTTATGACCGGCTTGAATCTGACGTACACGGACCAGGCTTCCATGGCGGCCTCGGTGGAGGTGCGGGTTCCTTTTATCGATAAAACCGTGGTCGAATGGGCGATGGCTCTGCCGGGCCGGTTTAAGATTAAAGACCGCACGGCGAAATATCTGCTTAAAAAGGCCGCGGAAGAGGTCCTGCCGAAGCGGATTGTATACCGTCCGAAAGCGTCTTTCGGGATGCCCCTGCGCGCGTGGATGGCCGGAGATTTACGTGAATTAGTGGACGATGTTTTATCTTATGGTAATATAAAAAAGCGCGGCTTATTGAATCCGGAAAAGGTGCGCGCCCTGATTGATGCCGACCGCTGCGGCCGGGAGGATAACGCTTACCGGATTTATCAGTTTTTGACATGTGAATTATGGATGAGGAGGTTCCTGGATTCATGAAACAATTGGTGCAGAATTTAAAAACCGGCGATTTAACCCTGCAGGAAGTGCCGGTCCCGGCCCTTTTGCCCGCGGCGGTACTGGTGCAGAAC
>JAGOJP010000034.1 GCA_017995055.1 Candidatus Omnitrophota bacterium | reverse complement strand
CCGCGGGGAACGGCAGCGGTGGATGCTCCCGGCTTCTTTGTACCGCCAGTGCGGGGCTGATTGGGCTTTGATCCGCTTTATGGCGCTTCTGGCGGGACTGGAGAAAGCGCGAGTTGAGGATATTTTACAGGGGGTTCCTGTGTGCCGCAGGGAAAATGAGGCGATCCTGGCCAGCCTGCAGGCCGGGGAGCACGTGAAAGCCTTATCGGATAAAAGGATGGCATCTAGCGATATTTATGCTATATTAAAACCTTTGGCGTTGGAAAATATTCTCTTTATTCGTTTGAGAACTTCCGTTAAGATAGTACAGGAACGGGTGGATTTTTTTTTAAAGAAGCTCAATAAGACCAAGCTTGACATAACGGGAGAAGATGTCCGGCGGGTTTTGGGGAAACAATCGCCCCGGCTTATCGGGTGTATTTTGGCGGAAGTTATGGAACAGAAATTAAACGGCCGGTGCCCGCACCGGAGGCACCAGTTGGAGTTTATACGCAAACGGACCGGCCGGGACAACGCAGGGGAGACTTAATGGGACGGATGGAAAGAGTGAATGAGTTGGTCAAACGGCAGATCGGGGTCTTGCTGCAGCAGGAGATGCATGATCCCCGGTTACGGTTTGTGACAATAACGGAGGTCCGCGTTAGCCCGGATTTGCATTATGCTCGGATTAAGTTTAGCGTGTTGGATTCTCAAAGCAAGGTTGATGATGTGGCGCGGAGCCTGAACCATGCCGCGGGATATATCCGCAGGAGAATCGGGCAAAATTTAACTTTGCGTTTTATCCCGGAGCTGGAATTTATTTATGACCCGTCCATCGAATATAGCGCCAGGATTGAACAGACGCTGCAGGATATCAAGAAATTGCCAACGCAAGCGGCAGATAAGAGCGAAACACTTGAACAAGGAGACGCGAGTGGCGCATAAAAAAAGTCATACTTTTAAAGAAATCTGCCGGGCCCTGAGAGAGCATCATTCCTTTTTAGTATGCACCCATGTGAATCCTGATCCTGATGCCGTGGCGTCCCAGTGTGCCATGGTTCGGATCCTTCGTCATTTGGGGAAGAAAGTCGTGGCGGTCAGCCCTGAGCCAATTCCCAAACGCTTCCATTTTTTGCCCGGGGTCAGACAGATTCGCCTGGCGTCCAGTATAAAGAAACGGGATTTTGATGTGGCCATTATTTTGGATTGCGGGGATTTTACCCGCATTGGGGCTGTTCAGGACCTCTTATCCCAACGCACGGTTTTAATGAATATTGATCATCATGTCACCAATAGTTTTTTTGGGCAATACAATTGCGTCGTCCCCACATCGTCTTCCACGGCCGAGTTGCTTTATGATTTGCTGGCGTATATCCCCTGCCCCTTGACAAAAGTTTTGGCGCAGTTGTTGTATACGGGCATTTTAACCGACACAGGGTGTTTCCGTTACGACAATACCACCTCGCATACGCATGAAGTGGCGTCCCGCTTGCTGGCGTTCGGGGTGTCAGCCAATAAGTTGTATATTAAAATTTATGAGTCGATCCCGCTGGAAGATTTAAAAAATTTTAACAAGCTGGTGAGCTCTTTTGAAAGGTATTTCGATAATAAAGTTGTCTGCCTGGTTTTGTCCCAAAATGATTTAAAGCGGTTTTCAGAGGAGTTTGACCTCCGGGACAGGATTTTCCGGCATTTCCGGGCCATTAAAGATGTTGAAGTCATTGTGATCTTGACGGTGGAGAAGAAGGACGTCATCCGGGTTAACTTCCGGTCCCTGTCCAGGGTCAACGTCGCCTGGCTTGCCTGTCATTTTCAGGGTGGGGGGCACAGCCGGGCGAGCGGATGCCTGGTGAAAGGCGATTTAAAGGATATCCAAAAACGCGTGCTGCAGGAAATCGAGAAAGTCATCTGACCCGTCCCGTGGTGCCGCCTTTAATTTTGTCAAAGAAAGAATTTATGAAAGACGAATTTTTATATAACGGTATTGTTGTTGTGAATAAACCATCGGGGATGACATCCCATGATGTCGTTTCCCGCGTGCGGCATATTTTTCGGATGAAACGGGTTGGGCACGCAGGGACTCTGGACCCTTTGGCGACGGGTGTTTTAATTGTTCTTCTGGGCCGCTGCACAAAATTGTTTAAGGAATTTGAGGCGTATGACAAGGGGTATAAAGCCAGCATGATTCTGGGGACAAAAACGACGACCGCTGATATTGAAGGGAAGATCCTGCAACAGGTGGATTACAGTCAAGTAACCCGGGAACAATTTGAAAATATTATGCAAGAATTCCGGGGAAACATCCTCCAGGTCCCGCCGATGGTTTCGGCGATCAAGGTGAACGGCAAACGTTTATATGAACTGGCCCGCAAGGGAATTGAAGTGAAACGTGAACCCCGATCGATTACAATCCATGATTTGCAGCTTGTTGATTTTATCTTGCCCCGGGTCACGTTTTATGTCGAATGTTCCAAGGGCACCTATGTGCGGCAGCTCGCCGAGGATATGGCCGAACGCCTGAACAATATCGCCTGTATCTCCGAAATTGAAAGAACCCGGGTTGGCCCTTTTCATATTGAAGAGGCCGTAGCCCTTGAGGACTTGGGCCCGGCTCATGTAAAGCTTTGGAATGGAACCCTCCGGTAGTCCAGGGCGGTTTTTCAATAGAGATGGAATTTATAACGCGCTTAAGCCAAGTCAGAAGGCAATATCCTCATCCTGTCGTGGCCATCGGTATTTTTGATGGAGTGCATCGCGGTCATCAAAAGGTGCTCCGTCAGGTGATCAGGAAAGCGCGGGCGTGTCGGGGGACGGCGGTGGTCATGACCTTTTATCCCCATCCTCTGCATGTGCTGCAGCCCGCCCTGAACGTGCCGCTGATTACGACCTTGTCGTTGCGCGAGAAATTGCTCGCGGACATCGGCCTTGATGTTTGTTGGCTCATCCGTTTTACCCGGGGTTTCTCCCGGATCCCGCCATGTCAGTTTATCGAAAAGTATATCGTCGAGAAGATGGCTCCGCATACCGTGATTGTCGGTGATGATTTCCGTTTCGGGAAGGACCGTCTCGGGACCCTGGCCCTTTTCCGGGAGGAAGGAAAAAAATACGGGTTTCATGTCCAGACGGTGCCCATTTCAAAAGGCACAAAAAAATTAATCAGCAGCACGAGTATCCGGCAATATGTCAAGGACGGTGATTTCACCCGGGCTTCTCGTCTCCTGGGCCGTTCTTTTGCTATTCAGGGGAGAGTTGTCCCTGGGGACAGACTGGGGAGGGAATGGGGGTTCCCGACCGCTAATGTTTTTTCTGAGAGGCAGTTGATCCCTCCGTGTGGGGTGTATATCGTTTATGTCCAGTATGCCGGCTGTCTTTTCCCGGGGATGGCATATATTGGGAGGAAACCGTCTATCCGTCCCGGTGCCCAGTTAAACATAGAGGTGAATATTTTTGATTTTAAGCGTAACATTTACGGGGAAGACATTATTATTTTTTTTAAAAAGAAAATCCGGGAAGAAATAAAATTCGATTCTTCCCAAGCGCTGATTCGGCAGATTCAGTGTGATGAAATAAAAGCTCGTTGTTGGTTTCAAAACAATCATCCTGCCCCCCGATTGATCTAATCTCTTATAGAGTTGTTTATACCATTTTTTATGCCATTTTTTCTTCTAAGTGGAGAAATACGGCAGAAGAGGGCTGCTTTTTGCGGGTTTCTCTCCACAATATATAGTTGTGCATTGTTTAAATTGGCACAAATTATTGTATTACAATAAAATAGAATATTTTGCTGTTGACGGGGAATGGCATTTTCGATATACTTGAATACAAAGTGGTGGATAGTGGAGGGTAGTGGTTTATGACGGCAGATAGGATTAAATTATGTTTTACGGTGAATATCGCCATTCTCTCGATCAAAAAGGCCGATTAATCCTTCCGGCACGGTTCAGGGATATTTGCCGGGACTCGGGTATCGAAAAATTTTTTCTCACCCGGGGCCTGGATAAATGTATCTTTATGTTTTCTGAGGAGGAATGGAAGATCCAAGAGAAGAAATTTAAAAACATGCCCTTTACTAAACAGGAGTCGCGCCATTTTAACCGTTTGTTTTTTTCCGGGGCCGCAGATGTGATCCCGGATAAACAGGGCCGTTTTATTATTCCGCCATATTTGAAAACCTATGCCCGGATTCAAAAAGACACCCTGTTGGTTGGTGTATCCAATCGAATTGAAATTTGGGATGCCGACACGTGGGCGTCATTTTATGATAATAATTCCGAGTCCTTTGAGCGGATTGCTGAAAATATGATGGAATCGGATTAACCTGTTTTGGAAAGCGCCCTGAAATACGCGGGCCAAGTGAATAATTTTTCAATGGTCGATGTCGCCATAAATACGCTATCGCACATGAAAGACGAAAATTCAAAACACACCCCTGTGATGTTAAAGGAAGTTTTGGAATATCTTCGCCTGCCGAGGGGAGGATGCCTCGTGGACTGCACGTTGGGCTTAGGGGGGCATGCCGAGGCCGCAGCCGCCGTCTTAGGGGAACAGGGCAGGATTATCGGGATTGACCGGGACCTGGATTCTTTGCAAGTTGCCCGTCGGCATTTAGAGGGACAGCCTTTGCGCTGTGATTTTGTGCATGAGGACTTCCGGAAGATTGATGTCATCCTGGAGCAGCTCGGTGTGTCCCAGGTCGACGGTATATTGCTGGATTTGGGAATATCAAGTTTTCAACTGGATAACCCTGAACGGGGATTCAGCCTCATGGCGGAAGGGCCGTTGGATATGCGGATGGACCAGGATGCCGCTTTTTCGGCGTATGACTTGATCAATTCCCTTTCCGAAAAAGAGCTATCAAGTATTTTAAAAAATTACGGAGAAGAACGTTTACATAACCGCATTGCGAGGTTTCTTGTCACGGAGCGAGGGCATCATCCTATTGAATCCACCAGCGAGTTGAAAGAGATTGTTTTGAAAGCTTTGCCCCCGCGCTATAAGCGGCAGAAGATACATCCAGCGACGAGGACATTCCAGGCGTTCCGGATTGCGGTCAACCGGGAACTTGAATCTTTGGAAATTGCTTTGGACAAGTGCATAGAATTTTTGCGGCCGGGGGCGAGGGTGGCTGTGATTTCATTCCATTCGTTGGAAGACAGGATCGTAAAGCATAAATTCCGTATGCTCAGTCATACCGGCATCCTCGCGCTCGTAACCAAGAAGCCGTTCCGCCCTTCGGAAGAAGAGGTCCGGGATAATCCGCGTGCGCGCAGCGCCCGGCTCAGGGTTGGAGAAAAAAAATAATATCCGGCGATGTTCTCGTCTGGAAAAAGAGAGTGTGTCCTATGAAATTAGTGAAATTTATACAGGTCATGTCTACCGTTACTGTTTTGGCTTTGATTTATACTCACTTGCAGATGCAGATATTTGACTATGCTTATCAGGGGAAGAAACGGGAGAAAGAAATTGTCGCCCTGCAAGGCGATAATGGCCGTGTGACATATGATATTTTGCAGTTGAAGTCTTCTCTTAACTTGGGAGTGACGCTGTTAACGGATGACTCGATTTTTAAGTTCAGCGATGATGAGAATATCGTACAGCTTGTCACGACGGAATCCTTGAACACGGATCATGAAAAACCGGTATCCCAAGAAGAAGGTCCAGTCAAACCTCTCCTGAGTTTCCTTTCATTTAAGTCTGAGGCCGAGGCGCGGTCTTTTGAGAAAAGCCGTATCCTTCGGTCTTGGCGAAGAGACCCGTGACCTCATGGCGGTCCTGGCGAAAGGGCGGGTGTCCGTGTGAAATGTTGCGCGGTGTTGCCGCTGAAACCAGAATATAAAATGAGTCGTCCAAGATGAATTCGGTTCGGAGTGGCCCGGTGTATATTCGTAAACGAACCTTGCGTTTTGTTAGCGTTTTCCTTTTCTTGATTGCGTGTCTGCTGTATTTTTCCGCCAAGTTGGCATGGATGCAGGTTTTCCGTTCAACGCATTTGGCTAACTTGGCGGCGAAACAGCATAATCATTACATCAAGCTGGAGCCGGTGCGTGGAACGATTTATGATCGGCGGTTCAGGCCCTTGGCGTTGAACTTGACGGCGTATTCTTTGTTTGCGAATCCCCGGATCATGTCGTCCGAGGATAAAGAAAGAGCCGTGCGGGAACTTTCGAGCCGGGCTCATCTGGATTCTGCTTTTATCCGGGAGAGGCTTTCGCGCTATAAATATTTTGTCTGGCTGTCCCGTAAACTTCCGGATGAACTGGTGGAAGAAATTCGGGCTTTGAAAATACCGGGGTTGGATTTTATCCGGGAGAGCAAACGGTATTATCCTAACCGGAATTTAGCAGCGCATATTATTGGATTCGCCGGGATGGATAACGTGGGGCTGGACGGGCTTGAACTCAAATATAACGAGGTCCTGAAGGGCAAGGAGGGTTGGACACAAATTTTAAGAGACGCCAAGCAGCGGGATTTAATGATAGAGAAACAGTCCTCGCCGCCCCAAGACGGGTTAAATCTTGTTTTGACGATCGACGAAACCATACAGTATATCGCCGAAAGGGCTTTGGATAAGGCTTTTCAGCAGAACAAGGCCAAGGGGGCAACGATTATTGTGATGGATCCCCGGACGGGTGAAATTCTGGCGCTCGCGAACCGTCCGACGTATGATTTAGAGAATTTTATCGAAAGTGCGCCGGAGCAAAGAACGAATCGAGGAATTTCTTACATCTATGAGCCGGGGTCGGTTTTTAAAATTGTAACGGCTTCTGCAGCGCTTGAAGAAAACGCGTTTCAGGAGGACGACAAGATATTTTGCGAGAATGGGGAGTACCGTGTCGGGAATCATATCTTGCACGACAGCCATCCGCACGGGACTTTGACGTTTCAGGGAGTGATTGAACAGTCCAGCAATATCGGGACCACGAAAATCGCCCAGAAGCTGGGACCGGATAAGGTTTACCGTTATGCCCGGGCGTTTCAGTTCGGGCAGAAGACCGGCATTGATTTACTCGGGGAAGTGGGGGGGATGATCCCTCCGCCTTCCACCTGGTCTAAGACCTCCATCGGCGCGGTTCCCATAGGTCACGAGGTTGCGGTGACCCCTTTGCAATTGGTTAGCGCCGTTTCCGCCATTGCCAACGACGGGATTGCCATGAAGCCGTTTGTCGTAAAATATATTAAAGACAACAAAGATGAACTGATTCAAGAGTTCTTCCCGGAAGTCCGGGGGCGGGTTATCTCAACGGCCACAGCCGGGAGGATGAAAATTATTTTACAGGGGGCGGTTGAAAGCGGGACAGGGAAACGCGCCCGTATTGAGGGCTTAGCCGTCGCCGGTAAAACCGGAACGGCCCAGAAGGTCGAAAACGGCCAGTATTCCCATCATAAATATTACGCGACTTTTATCGGATTCGCTCCGGTTGATAGTCCGCGGGTTGCCGCCGTCGTCGTTTTTGATGAACCCAGCCCTAATTATTACGGCGGGACGGTGGCTGCCCCCGTGTTTAGAGAAATGTTGATGGATACGATTAAATATTTAAGATCTTTAGACCCTTCCGGATGAGGCAACATATGCGGCTTGCAGACCTGTTAAGAAACATTTATGAGGACGTCCTCCCGGAGGCGAGTGAAGATATTGATGTGCAGGGAGTGTGCTCGGATTCCCGCCAGGTTTCCCCGGGCAGTCTTTTTGTCGCTCTCCGGGGGCCCAAGGAGGACGGCATTCGTTATATCCCGGATGCCGTTCACAAAGGAGCCCGGGTTGTTGTGACGGATGGTGCAGTCTGGCCTGACGGGGTGAGCGTCCCTTGTGTCCTTAAAGTGCCGGACACCCGGGATTGTTTGCAGAAGCTGGTATGGCGTTTTTACGGGGAGGCCTGCCGGGGGCTGCGTATTATCGGGGTTACGGGCACCAACGGGAAGACCACGATCACATATCTTGTTGAGTCTATTTTGAGTCAAGCGGGCAAAAGGTGCGGGGTTGTGGGCACAGTGAATTCCCGTCTGGGGGACACGGTGTGGCCTTCTAAAAATACCACGCCGGGTTTAGTGGAGAATTTTCGGTTTTTATCGGACATTGTTTCCCGGGGGGCGGACGCCTGCGTTATGGAAGTGTCGTCCCACGGGTTGCATCAGGGGCGGGTGGCCGGTGTCCCTTTTGCGCAGGCGGTTTTAACCAATGTCACGCAGGACCACCTGGATTACCACAAAGACATGGAGGAATATTTCCTGGCCAAATCACGGCTTTTTGTTACGCTTTCTCCACAAAGTACGGCGGTGATTAATGGGGATGACCTTTACGGCCGGAGATTATGTTCTATGACGGCAGGACGGCTCCTGACCTATGGCATCAATAGCCCGGCGGATTTCAAGGCCGAGGATATCCACTTGACATTAAGCGGGACGGAATTCTCCGTCGTCGGCCCTTCCGGACGGTTTCCGGTTAAGACCGCGTTAATCGGGCAACATAATATTTATAACATTTTGGCCGCTTGCGCCGTTGCTGTCGGAGAGAATGTTTCTTGGCAGGATATTCAGCGCGGGATCAAGGCCTGCGAATCTGTGCCGGGGCGGATGGAAGCCATCTGTTGCGGACAACCCTTTCACGTTTTTATTGATTACGCGCATACGGACGACGCCCTGCGGAATGTTTTGTGTGCGATTAAAGCCATTTCCAAGACCAGGATTATTCTGGTCTTCGGGTGTGGCGGGGACCGGGATACAGGCAAAAGGCCGAAAATGGGGCGTGTGGCATCTGAATGGGCCGATCGGGTGATTGTGACAAATGACAATCCCCGCAGTGAACCTCCGCAGCAGATTATTGACCAGATTTTATCGGGTTTTTCTCGTCATCATTACCGGGTTATTCAGGACAGGACCGCGGCGATTGAAGCTGCGATCCAGGAGGCCGGAGAAGGGGACGTCGTGCTTGTGGCCGGGAAAGGCCATGAGAATTATCAGATTTTCAGAGACCAAACGGTCCCCTTTGATGAGCATGCGATTGTGCGGCAGTGTTTATATAACAAGATGTCGGGATAATCACAGCGGATGTATGAGAATTAAGGGGATTTCTATGTGGACGATACGGGATATCTTGCAGGCGACCGGCGGCGTGCTTGAGCAGGGGGGCGAGGACCAGACGCTGAAGAATATTTCGATTGACAGCCGCACGATTAAACCCGGCGCGTTGTTTATTGCCATTCAGGGAAAAAATTTTGACGGGCATCAGTTCGTGCCACAGGTCCTCCGGAAAGGCGCCCGGGGTGTCGTCATATCAAAGCCGCTGAAGGAGAAAAATTTCCCCCCCGGGGCCGCCGTTATCAAAGTGCGGGATACGACCGACGCCCTGGGGGACATCGCCGGCTATACCCGGGGGCAATATCGTATTCCTGTCGTAGCGATCACAGGGTCCGCCGGTAAGACTTCAACGAAAAACATGTTGGCCGCGGTGTTGGCGTCCCGCTACCAGGTCCTGGTGAATCAGGGCTCTTTTAATAACCAGATCGGGGTGCCGTTAACGATCCTCCGTATGGCTCCGCGGCATCAAATTGCGGTCTTTGAACTGGGAACCAATCAGCCCGGCGATATCCGGCGGCTGTCCTCCATTGTCAAACCGGATGTAGCGGTCTACACGAATATCGGTGAATCGCATCTGGAAAAATTGAAGAGCCCGGGATATGTTTTTAGGGAAAAGAGTCAAATGGTGAGGGATTTAACGCCGCCCGGCCGGATTGTTTTTAACAAGGATGATAAATATTTAAAAAAATTCAACAAGAAGTTTAATAATGATAAAATTATTTCTTATGCGATTCAGGATCCGTCCGCCGATTACCGGGCGACGCATATCGAACGGATCCGGCGGGGCAGAGCCTTGCGTTTTCTTGTTAACGGAAGGCATCCGGTGATCCTGCGGACCCCGGTTCAGGAGAACGTTTATAATGCCCTGGCGGCCATTGCCTGTGCCAGGCTTCAGGGGATTTCTTATGGGGCCGCCTCTGCGGCGTTGGAGAAACACCGGTTTTCAAATCAGCGGCAAGCGGTTCAGCGTTTGGGGCCATGCTGGTGTATCGATGATTCGTATAATGCGAATCCGGTATCGATGCGCAGCGCCCTTTCCACGCTGGATGCGTTCCCTGTTAAAGGGAAACGGGTCTTGGTGTGCGGAGACATGCTTGAACTCGGACCGCGGTCTAAGGCGCTTCACCGGGATATGGGAAAATTTATCGCCCGGACGAAGATCGGGGTTGTTTTGGCTTACGGCCCGATGTCTTCCTGTCTCGCCGATCAGGTGAGACAGGACAATACGTCGGTACGGGTTGAGCATTTTTTGTCTTTGCCGGCCCTGCATCAGGAGCTTTCGTCCTGCCTGGCCCCGGGCGATGCCGTGCTGATTAAGGCGTCCCGCGGCATGCACCTGGAGGCGACGGCGGCTTTTTTAAAAAAACAATTGAGTGAGGGATAGCCGGGATGTTTTATTATTTTACTCAGTTAAGAGAAGTCTTTTTTGTTTTTAATATTTTTAAATACATCACTTTCCGCGCCACCATGGCGGCGGTGACGTCCTTTTTCATTTGCATTCTGGCCGCCCCAGTCGTGACCCGGATATTCCAGCAGTGGCGTATCCGCGAACACGCGCGGCGGAAGGACTGCCCGGGCTTGGCGTCTTTTCATGATAAGAAAGAAGGCATCCCGACCATGGGGGGCATCTTCATCATGGGCAGCATCCTTGTGTCGGTCTTGTTATGGGCGGATATCGGGAACCGGTATATTATATTGTCCCTCCTGACCGCCCTTTATCTGGCGATTCTTGGTTTTGTGGATGATTATGTGAAATTGACAAAACCCGGCCAGCACGGCATCCGGGCCAGGACAAAATTTTTATGGCAGATTCTTTTGGGATGCTTTATTGGTTCGTATGTCTTTTTTAATCCGGATACAACGCCGCATTTTGCCACGCAGTTGGATGTCCCTTTCTTAAAAAATATGCTGGGGCTGGGGTGGCTTTACGTCCCGTTCATCGCGCTGGTGATCATCGGGACAAGCAATGCGGTAAACCTGACGGACGGGCTGGACGGGCTGGCCATAGGGTGTGTTTTGATTGTCAGCGGCACGTTGGCGATTCTCTGTTATATCACGGGAAACGTCAATTTCAGCCAGTATCTGTTTGTCCCGTATGTCGCCAATACCGGGGAACTGACGGTCTTTTGTGCGGCGATTGCGGGGGCAAGCCTGGGATTTTTATGGTTCAATTGTCATCCGGCCACGATTTTTATGGGGGACACGGGGTCCTTGTCCCTCGGGGGATGTCTGGGCGTTATTGCGGTGTTTATTAAAAAAGAATTATGGCTGATCCTTCTGGGAGGGATTTTTGTGGCCGAAGCCATGTCTGTTATCCTGCAGGTCTTTTCGTTTAAAATGACCGGCAAACGTATTTTTAAAATGGCCCCGCTGCACCATCATTTTCAGTTGTCGGGATGGCACGAGTCCAAAATTATCATACGCTTCTGGATTATCGGAATCATTTTCTCCCTAATGACGCTGGCATTATTAAAAATCAGGTAAAATGGACGTATTCAATAAAAAAGTAACGGTCCTGGGGGCGGCTAGAAGCGGATTGGCTGCAGCGGCGTTGCTCGGCCGGAAGGGGGCGAAGGTTTATGTGTCCGAACAGGGAGGGATTGAAAAATTCCCCTCTGATTTTTTGTCTTGGGCCCGGGCGGCCGGGGTCCAGATTGAGGTGGGCGGGCACACGCGGGAGTTTATCGCCGGGAGCGCTTTGGTGGTGCCCAGCCCGGGGGTCCCTTTCCTGGCTCCGCCCCTGGTGTGGGCGAGGGAGCAGGGCATCAAAATTTGGGGAGAAATTGAACTGGCGTTCCATTATTGTCCGCCACCGGTTATCGCCGTGACCGGCAGTAACGGGAAAACCACGGTCGTGACCCTGATCACGCAGGTTTTGAACGCAGCGGGCAAGAAGGCGGTGCTGTGCGGGAACGTCGGCACCCCGTTCTGCGACTGCGTGGACAAACTGGCGGACGCGGATTTTGTCGTTCTGGAAGTCAGCTCTTTCCAGTTGGAGACCATCGAAGATTTCCGCCCTTTTATCGGGGTGTGCTTGAATTTCAGCCAGAACCATCTTGATCGGCATAAGGACATGGAAGAATATTTTAACGCTAAAAAACGCCTGTTTGAAAATCAGGGGCCCGGGGATTACGCCGTATTGAACGAGCAATGCGAACTTTTTAAAGAAGCGGCGCAGGCGTTCCGTTCCCAGGTTGTTTTTTTTAACCGTCCCGGGGAAGCCCCGGCTGCAGCGGGGGGAAATCCGAATTTTTCGGCTGTTTTAGCGGTGTCCCGGACGCTGGGGATCGCCGATGATATCGCTTGGGGCGTGTTCCGTTCGTTCCCCGGCGTCGAACACCGGTTGGAGAAAGTCCGGATTCTGGACGGCGTTGAGTATATCAATGATTCAAAGGCCACGACGGTCGAGGCCGGACGGTGGGCGCTGGAGAGTTTGGAGCGGCCGGTTGTTTTGATCTGCGGGGGCCGGGATAAGCATCTCGATTATTCTGTCCTGGCGGGCCTTGTCGGCAGAAAAGTGAAAGCCATGATTGCGATCGGCGAAGCCCGCGGGATATTCAGACAGGCCTTTGCGGGATGTGTCCCTTTCGAAGAGGCAGGCAGTATGGCGGCTGCCGTTGCTTTGGCCCGGCAGAAGGCGCGCGAGGGGGATTGTGTCCTTTTGAGTCCCATGTGCGCGAGTTTTGACATGTTTAAAAATTTTGAAGAACGGGGCGTTGTGTTTAAAAGCCTTGTTCGCGATCTGCCGGAGGGGGCGTGATGCGGGATATCCGGATATCCATAGCCACAATAACGTTATTTTTGATCTTTTTAGGAATCACAATGATTTACAGTTCCAGCGGAATTTATGCGATGCAGATCCTGGGGGACCGTTTGTTTTTTTTGAAAAGGCACATTTTTTTTATTTGCGCCGGATTGATTTCTGCCCTGGGCTGCATGGCGTTGGATTATCGCGAGCTCCGGAAGGTCGCTAAACCTCTCTTGCTTTTTGCGGTGTTCCTCCTGGTTTTGGTGTTGGTCCCAGGCATAGGGAAAGCCAGTTATGGGGCTCAGCGCTGGTTCAGATTTGGCCCGGTTTATTTTCAGCCGTCGGAGATGGCCAAACTATGCGTGTTGATTTATATGGCCGACTTTTTGGCCAGGAAACAACAGGAGGTTAAAAGTTTCCGGAAGGGATTTCTGCCCGTGCTTCTGGTTTTGGGGGTGATTTCTCTTTTGATATTGAAACAGCCGGACCTGGGGAGTATGCTGTTAATTTTTTCCGTATCGATGATTATGTTATTTGTGGCCGGGGCAAAACTGAAATATCTGTGGGCGCTGATCCTGGCCGGGCTGCCCGGTTTTTATTTTATGGTTGTCAAGGTTCCGTACCGATGGAGAAGAATCGTGGCCTTTCTCAATCCCTGGGAGGATGTGCATGGCGCGGGGTTTCAATTGATCCAGTCCCAGGTGGCGTTCGGCAACGGGGGGTTTTGGGGGGTCGGCTTAGGGAAAAGCGTGCAGAAGCTGTTTTATCTTCCGGCTGCCCACACGGATTTTATTCTGTCTATCATTGGTGAGGAATTAGGGTTTTTAGGGGCGTTTTTGGTCATTGCCCTTTTTATCTGTTTTATCTGGCAGGGAAGCCGTGTCGCCAAAAGGACGCAGGATCTTTTCGGATATTATTTAAGCGTCGGGATTGTCGCTTTAATCGGCTTGCAGGCGGTGATCAATGTCGGGGTGAGTATCGGGGCGCTCCCCACAAAGGGTTTGCCGCTTCCGTTTATCAGTTACGGGGGGTCTTCGCTGGTCTTTAATATGATATCCGTCGCATTATTGTTGAATGTTTCCCGTGTCGAAGACCTTTAAGTATGATACAATGCATTTTTCTTGCGGGAACCGCCGGAAGCACCGCGGTAGGCGGAACAAGCCATGACATTTGTTTTTGCCATATCAGGGAGCGGAGGGCATATTTTGCCGGCTCTTAAAGTCGCCGAGCATATGTCCGGACGGGGACACCGGGTCGTTTTTATGGGGGATGTCCGGGATTTTTCTTCTTTAGTGGAGAAAGGCGGCATTCCGTGTTATCCGTTAGATGTCTGCGGTTTGTCAGCCCGTTCTTTGAAGACGATAGGCGTGTGGTTTTTTAAGATGATTTTAGCCGTGAGAACGGCGCGGCGGCTTTTAAAAGAGCTGAACCCCGCGGTTGTGGCCGGATTCGGCGGCTATGGAAGCGCGCCGGTGGTTCTGGCCGCTATTTCTCGCCGGATCCCGACGCTGATTCATGAACAGAATGTGCTTCCGGGGCGGGCGACGAAAGCATTAAGCCGGTGGGTGACAAAGGTCGCGGTCAGTTTTGAAGAAACGCGCCGGTATTTAAAATCAGCCGCGGTTGTCACGGGGTGTCCGGCCCATGGACCCCGGGACCATGGGGATAGGAAACAGATTTTAGCCGGCTTTGGCCTGGACGAAGGCGTGTACACAATCCTTGTTTTGGGCGGCAGTCAGGGCAGTCAGGCGATTAATTCCGCGTGGCTGAAAAGCGTATCGTTGCTCAAGGAGCGCATGGATTTTCAGGTTATTCATCTTGCGGGACCTAAAAATTATGAGCGGGTCAATGAGGAATACGGCCGCATGCGCCTGCGGGCTTGCGTGCTGCCTTTCCTCGAGGATATGCCGTCGGCCTACAGTGTGGCGGACATGGCTGTTTCCAGGGCCGGCGCCGTTTCCGTCACGGAATTGTCGCTTTTCGGCGTGCCGGCCATCCTGATTCCGTATCCGCATGCCGGAGGGCATCAGAAAGAAAATGCTGCTGTCCTGGTGAAGCAGGGATTAGGGGTCATGATTGAGGAAAGCCGTGTGTCCCCGGAGGTCTTGATGGCTGCGGTTGAAAAAATAAAGATGGCCGGGGAGGCCCCCAGGCCATGGGGTGCTGAAGGGGGCCGTGAGGCGGGGGCCAGGCTTGCTGAAGAAATTTTGGAATTAACGAAATAAGCGAGGCTTTCTTAATCAGAGAGCCGATGATTTTTTTAATATGCCGATAAATATGGTAGAAGAACATAAACACCGGGTGGGGACCATGCAACAACAGTATCATTTTGTAGGCATCGGCGGCATTGGTATGGGGGCCTTGGCTTCGCTTCTTTTATCCCGGGGAGAAAAAGTGTCCGGGTCCGACGTGAAGGACGGCCCGATGATCCACGCCCTGGTGGAGCGCGGAGCCGTTGTGCATATTGGGCACGATGCCCGGTATCTGGGGCAAGCGGATAAAGTGGTTTACTCGTCCGCGATTAAAGACGATAACCCGGAGATCCTGTCTGCCCGGGCTGCGGGGATCCTCCTCATGAGAAGGGCTGAGCTCCTTGCCGAATTGATGGGTGGAACCGAGGGTATCACGGTCGCCGGAGCGCACGGCAAGACCACCACCAGTTCGATGATCGCCCATATGCTGCTGACCGCCGGATTAAAACCCACGGTGGCGGTGGGAGGGGTGATCCGGGGGGGTGATGTGAACGCCGTGCTGGGGGCCGGGCAGTATTTTGTCGCGGAACTGGATGAAAGTGACGGCAGTTTCCTTTTATTCCATCCTAAAATTTCTGTTGTGACTAATATTGATTTTGAACATGTGGATTATTACCAAACATGGGCCAATATCCTGCAGGCCTATCAGCAGTTTTTGTCCCAGACCCGGCCGGACGGCACGGTTATCGTCTGCGGGGAAGATCCCCGGCTTATGGCGCTGCTGAGAAATATCCGCAGCCGCAGCAGGGTTTTGTCTTACGGGTTTCAGCCCCAGCACGACCTGAGCGCCGTCGATATCAAAGTCAGCATGGCGGACTGTCCGCAGACCGTTTTTACCGTCATGAAGGACGGCCGGCCTTTAACAGAAGTCGTTCTCCCGGTTTTGGGGCAGCACAATGTCTTGAATGCCCTGGCCTGCCTGGGGGCCGGCCTGACTTTGGGGCTGGATATCCGGGATGCCGTCCGGGCCCTGAGCGTTTTCCCGGGCGTGAACCGCCGGCTGCAGTTGAAAGGGCGTGCGGCCGGGGTGGCGGTGTACGATGATTATGGGCATCATCCGACGGAAATACGGGCTGTCCTTAACGCGGCCCGGATGCTCGCCCCGAAACGCTTGATCACGGTGTTTCAGCCGCACCGTTATTCCCGGACGAAGTTTTTATTGGAAGAATTTGTTTCCGCCTGGAAACAGACCGATGTTTTATTGATAACTGACATTTATGCTGCCAGCGAGGCCCCCTTGGCGGGGGTCAGCGCAGAAAGCCTGGCGGCGCGGATTCGGGAGGCGGGCATGAAAGAGGTGTATTATATGTCCCGGGAAACCCTTGTCACGGAATTGTGCTCTCTTCTGGAAGTGGGAGATACTGTTCTCACCCTGGGGGCGGGGGATATTTACAAGACCGGAGAAAACCTTTTGGCCTGTTTGCCCACGGCAGCCAACCTTTGACGCGAGGATCGTTATGACACAGGAGAACACTATTTCTTTAGGCCGGATCGGAGTTCTGATGGGGGGCCCGTCTTCAGAACGGGACATCTCAATTAAGTCGGGGAAAGCGGTGACGGCGGCCCTGCAGGAGCGCCATTGTGATGTGGTCCCGGTTGTTTTGGATTCAACGGAGGAAGATGTCCTGGCCGCCCGCCTCAAGGAGGAAGAGGTTGATATCGTCTTTATCGTTTTGCATGGAGCTTTTGGCGAGGACGGGACTGTGCAGAAAATTCTGGAGGAGAGGCATATTCCTTACACCGGGTCAGGATCTGCGGCCAGCCGGGTGGCCATGAACAAAATTTCTACATTGGAGAGGTTAAAGCCGGTGGATATCCCGTCCCCGGGGCATGTTGTTTTGTCTTCCGGCGAACAAAAGGATTTTCAGGAGGTGGCGGAAAGGCTGGGCGGGACGACGTTCGTGGTCAAACCGGCTTCCCAGGGATCCAGCATCGGCATCAGCCTTGTTTCTTCCGGGGAGGCTTTCCAGGAAGCGCTCCGGAATGCGTTTGCCCTTGATACGGAGGTTTTGGTGGAACAGTATGTCCGGGGAAAAGAGATTACGGCGGGAATCCTGGGAGGGGAGGCGCTGCCGCTGGTGGAAATCCGTCCTCGCTGTCCGTTTTTTGATTTTCAGGCGAAATATCAGTCGGGCATGAGCGAGTATATTGTTCCGGCGGAAATCTCCGCTTCCGCCACGCGGCGTATTCAGGGGTTGGCCGCTCAGGCCTTCCGGACGCTGGGATGCCGGGATTTCGCCAGGCTTGACTTTATCCTGGACGGGCAAGACCGGCCGTTTTTCCTGGAGGCCAACACGATCCCTGGATTCACGGCGACCAGCCTGCTGCCCATGGCGGCCCGGGCGGCCGGGTATGATTTTGGAACTTTGTGCCTGAGAATCCTGGCCCTGGCGCAGGAAAGGGAGATCCGGACGTCTTCGACGTCTCATGAGGGGAAGGCCGTTAAATCATAAGGACTATAATTTTTGACGAAGTGGAGTTTGCGATGGCGCGAAAAAAGGTGAAACAAGAACAGGGAAGCAGAAAAGCCGTTAAGGGCATTATGGCAGGAATCGTGGTCGTTGCCGCCGTTGTTTTTTCCGGCGACCGGATCATCTGGTTTTTTAATAATGCCGACGTTTTTAAGATCAAGGACGTTCAGAAAGAACCGTCCCTCCAGTATATGCAGTCCGATCTTATCGACCGGTTGCCCGGCCGGAATATTTTTTCCGTGGACATCAGATCATTGCAGCGGCGTTTTCAAATGCAGTTCCCGGAGGTGGACAGATTAAAGGTCAGCAGGAAGTTCCCGGATACGATTATGCTGTCCGCCAGGAAAAGGGAGCCGTTTGCCATCCTGACCAATAACGAACAGGATGTGTTGTTGGACCGGGAAGGCTATATTTTGTCTCTCAAAAATCTCCCGTCGTCCCGCTACCCGCTGATTGCGGGATATGCCGGGCAGAATGATTATATCCTGGGGCGGCCGTTGCGGGATGATAAAGTTCAAGTCGCCTTAAAGATTATTTCCTCTGTGGGGGAGCAGGCCTCCCTGACAGACTGGTCTTTAAAACAAATCGATGTCGGCAACCTGTCGCAGATTCATTTGTTGTTTTCGAATGATTTGAAGATTATCCTGGACCGGGACAGGATCCCCCAAAAAGTCAAGACGCTGGCTGTCCTCATGAAGCAGGGGAATTTTGACATCAAAAATATTAATTACATTGATTTGCGGCTTAAAGATCCGGTGATTAGTTATCTTAAACAATAAAAAAACCGTTTGTGTTTTTCCGTACTTCCTGGGGGGAAGATGTTAAAAAGTATAATGGGAGAAAAATATTTTTGCGGGCTGGATATCGGGGCCCAAGCTATCAAGGCCAGCCTTTTGACTGCCGGGGAGCATAACAAGCCGCAATTGCTGGGTGTCTTTGAGGTGGGGACAGGCGGGTTTGATCACAATTCTGTGACGGACCTGGGAGAATTCTCGGAATGTGTCCATCAGGCTGTTTCCGGGTTGAGCAATAAAGTCGGGGTCAAGATCAAGGACGTCCACCTGGGCATTAATGGGGAGTTAATCACCCAGCGCCCCGCCGCCGCCGTCATCCCCCTTTTGGAGAGGGGGACAAAAATTATCGCCTCCGTGGATGTCAAAAAAGTGCAGTCTCAAGCCCGGTTGCTGGGCGTGAATATGGAAGAAGTGATCCTGCATGAAATCCCTCAATATTATAAAGTGGACGATGTTAATATGGCGATGAATCCTGTGGGGCTCTACGGCCGGAAGCTGGAAATTCATACGCTGATCATTGTCGTTCACGGCACCCTTCTTAAAAATATTATTAAAGGGGTGGCGCAGGCAGGGTACGATGTCGGCCCGGTTGCCCTGTCCACGATCGCGGCCGCGGAAGCGTCTCTCAGCCGTTTTCAGAAACGGCAGGGATGCCTGCTGCTTGATGTCGGTTCGTCCGTGACCAATATGCTTGTGTTTAAAGATGAGAATTTGAAACAGCTTTTCACGATCAACTGGGGGGGGCGGGTCATCACGCAAAGTATTGCGCGGGCTCTCGGGATTCCTTTTGGTTTGGCAGAGGAGATAAAGAAATCCTATGCTTCGGCGGTTGAGTCGGACCGGGGCCGGGATGAGGAACTTCTTATCAAAAAAGAGGAAGGCTATGTCCCGGTTAAGCGGGATACGATTATTCTTGCGATTGAGCCGGTTATTCATAAATTTGTTTCTTCTTTAAAGGAATCTTTGGAAAAGACGGGACTGAAGGAACAGATGAACAGCGGGATTATTATGATCGGGGGCGGGGCCATGCTCCCGGGGCTCCCGGAATGCATTGAGCAACGGATTGGCTTACCGGTGAAAATCGGGATGATCGAAATATCGTCCCGCCGGCTTCATAATGCCTCAAAATTCGCCGCGGCGGTGGGGCTGGCTTATAGCGGATTCAATAGAGCCCAGGGCGCCAAGGCATCTTCCGGTGGACAGGGCCGCGGTGCGGCTTTCCTCGTCCAAAAAGTAAAAGAAATATATCTGGAATATTTTTAATCCCGGCAGATCCGGCTGGACTTTAGAGACTGTTGAGGAGTTTAATCAGACAGATCGGCGTTCCGAGACCGGCGTTTCGACAGGTTGAAACTGATCTCTTTGAGTAATGTCCTTAACCTGTTCATCCCATTGAAAATATAAAGCATCCAGAAAGAATTGAGCAGCAGGAGCACAACGATAAGGCGGATATTAAAAACCACTTGAGCGAGGAGATATTCGGACGTGGTGTTGCTCGACGGCGGGTAAGGCAGAAAGAAAGACCGGATGGTATCATAGAAAAAGGTGAAGAAAATTATGACAAGGACAAATTCGAAAAAGATGATAAAGAAATGACGCACCATCCACCGGGCACACAAGTTGTCGAGATGACGAACTTTAGCCATAAAATCTTGGAAAGCCATAATGTCTCCTTCAATACAGTAACCGAATAATTAAATTTTGTGCTTGTGTCCTTAGGTATTTATTATACAATATAATATTAATAAAATACTTCTGCAACCTTTTTAATAAAAATAATCGGTCCCTATTATGAGCGCCCAAAGTCATTTTTGTTATTGGAAAGTCTTTCCTCTTATCCTTTTGGTGGGCTTGGGGTTAAGCTGCGAGAAGAAGGTCGCGGACGGGGTTCAACGGACGTATTTCAAGAACGGCAAAATTCGGGGAGAGTATACTTATAAAAACGGAGTCAAGCAGGGGCTTTTCCGGGAATTTGATGAAAGCGGTGACCTGATTCGGGAGGGTTTGATCCAGGGGGATAAAACCCAGATGACGGAATATACCTACTA
>JAGOJP010000033.1 GCA_017995055.1 Candidatus Omnitrophota bacterium | reverse complement strand
GTATTATGTCGGTCTCATTGATTCGATGTCCCGGGAATCTCCGGACATGCTGACCCAGCCTTTTGACCGGGTGCTGCAGATCGTGGCGATTGACGAGTATGATTATGAAAACGGCCAGGACAAGGACATGCTGGCTTACCAGATTTTGGGCAGCAAGGAAGCTGTGATTCAGAACCGGCAGCGGCTGGGCCTTCCCTGATCGGAGGTGAACAGAATGACGGATGAAGGTATTTTAAAAACGCTTTTGACCATTGTTGAGCAGGGCGGGCGCCTGGCTGGGAGCATGATTCATGACAGCCAGCCCTCTTTGAAGCCGGACCAGTCGGTTTTGACACAGGCGGACAAGGCGGTTTCCGCTCTTGCGCGGGACAGCCTGCGAGAATATCTGGCCGCCGGCGACCATGTTTTGATTGATGAAGAAGACCCCGCCAGCGCCGGCCTTTTTGACCCGGTGATGTCCGGCGCCTATAAATATGTTTGGTCCCTGGACCCGGTAGACGGAACCAGGGCGTATTCCAACCAGATGCCGGTCTACGGCGTGTCTTTGGGAATCATGCGGGACGGCCAGCCGTGGATGGGGGCGGTTTTTTTCCCCTCTTTGCAGGAATTTTATTATTGTGACGGTTCCCGGGCCTTTTTTGTCAGGAACGCTTTTTCTCCCGCGGCCACGGAACACTCAATCACCCCGTTGGATCAGGACATCACGCCGCAATCGGTTTTCTTGTCTTCCGATCATTTTTTGCGCCGGTACCGGTGGGACCAGGATTTTTGCCAGATTATGATGCCGACCGTGGCGGTGGTGGAGCTCTGCTGGCCCGCGGTTGGCCGGGGGTGCGGCAGTTACTTCGAAGCCAATCTTTGGGATTTTGCCGGGGCCTGGCCGGTGTTTCGCGCCGCCGGTCTGGAGCTCCGTTCCTGCAAGACAGGCCGGGTTCTGGATAGCCTGCGGAGAGACGCTTTTCGCGGGCAGGGGCCAAAAACCTGGCGGATGAGCGGTGATTATATTTTATCTTCCGGCCGTAATTATCCCCTGATCAAAAAACACATGAAACCGTTTCCTGCCTGGCTTAGGGCGGCGTGGAAAGCGCCCTGGACAGGATAAAATCAGGGAAAAAGGGGCGTTTTTGAGGATCGCAGGAATTAAAAAGGATCTTTTTTAAAAAACGGAAATACATAGTTTTGTCGTCGATAGCAAAGCGGGAAACCTGCGGGATAACCCTTGACAAAAAGTCTTAAAATGTTATATTGAGGCAGGCTCCCAAAAGAAGGGTCTTGCCTGAATTCCTCAACCTTTGATTCATACATGAAAGAAGCGATTTTATATCTGGAAGACGGTACGAGCTTTAGAGGTCGTACGCTCGGCACCACCGGAGAAACTGCAGGAGAAGTGGTTTTTAACACCTCCATGACAGGCTACCAGGAGATTTTAACCGATCCATCCTATACCGGGCAGATTGTCGTGATGACGTATCCGCTGATTGGCAGATCCGGGGTGAAGGAGGATGACGTTGAGTCCAAAGGCGTTCATGTGAAAGGTTTGATCGTCAAGGAGTTCTGCCGCCGTTATTTCAATTCCCGGGCAAAACAAAGCCTGAATGACTATCTTGATAAACACCGCATTCTCGCTATGGAAGGGATAGACACGCGGAAACTGACCCGTCATCTGCGCGAGCGGGGAGTTATGAAGGGGCTTCTTTCAACGGAAGATTTTAACCCGCGGAGTTTAGGGGAAAAATTGTCCAAAGTTCCGTCCCTGTCCGGCAGCGACTGCGTCAAGGAAGTATCGGCCCCGGAAAAATACGTATGCCCGGTTGACGCGTCTTCAGGCGTTCCGGGCTATAGAGTGGCGGCGCTTGACTGCGGGATTAAATTGAATATTTTAAGAATTTTAGCCGGATTGGGTTGTGAGGTTCATGTTGTCCCGGCCCGGGCTACTTATGAGCAGATTATGGCTGTCCATCCGGACGGCCTTTTTCTTTCCAACGGGCCCGGGGATCCGGCGGCCCTGGATTATGGGATCGGGATCGTGCGTCAATTTATCGGTAAGCTGCCGATCTTCGGCAGCTGCCTTGGGCACCAGATCTTGGGGCTGGCACCCGGGCCGCGCATGACGCCCAGGACCTGTTCCGGGACTTTGTCTCCATGATGAAGCAGCATAAAGACGCTGTGAATCCGAGGGGTATGTGGTGCAAGAAAACTGTTGATATTCAAGTCATGAGAAACCAATATGCCGAAAAGAACAGATATTAAAAAAATTTTTGATTCTCGGGTCCGGGCCGATACGGGATTGAGGATATGCTGGTCCGGCCGTTTTCGGTGAAATCTTTACAGCGCTATTACCGGGACAGGCGGTTTGCCGGCCCGGTTGAAGCGCATCGGGAAGGATAAAATTTTATGTGTGGAATTATCGGAATTTCGAATCATGACGATGCCGCCCGGGTGGCTTTCTGGGGGCTGTATGCCCTGCAGCACCGGGGGGAAGAATCGGCCGGTATCGTGAGTTTCGACGGCAAGAAACCCCATGTCGTCAAAAATATGGGATTGGTCTCGGATACTTTTAGCGAGAAAGCCCTGGACACGCTTAAAGGGCAGTGCGCTATCGGACACACGCGGTATTCCACGATGGGGTCGAGCAACATAAAAAATGTCCAGCCGTTTCTGGCGACCCATAAGAGCCGGCCTATCGCGGTGGCTCATAACGGGAATCTGACCAACACGGGAAAGCTGTTCCGGGAACTGGAAGAAGAAGGGGCGATTTTTCAGACAAGTATGGATTCGGAAATCGTGATTCACCTTCTGGCCCATCGGAAGAGTCCGGATATGAAGGAACGTTTTTCCCAGGTGCTGTCTGAACTGGAAGGCGCTTTTTCTTTGATCTTTTTAGCCGGCGACACGGTGGTTGGCGCCCGTGACCCGCAGGGGTTCCGTCCTCTTTGCCTTGGGAAAATCAACGGCGGGTATATCCTCGCCAGTGAAAGCTGCGCTTTGGACTTAAGCCGGGCGGAGTTCGTGCGGGAGATTGAGCCGGGCGAGATTGTTTTTATCCGGGGAGAGAATATCGAGTCTTTCCGTTTCGCGCCGCCCGCCCCGAAGAGGGCGCAGTGCATTTTTGAGAATATTTATTTTTCCCGCCCCGACAGCTATATTTTTGATGACAATGTTTATTTGGTTCGCAAGCGTCTGGGCGCCCGGCTGGCCCAGGAGCATCCGGTTAAAGACGCGGACTTTGTGATGTCTTTTCCCGATTCGGGGAGTTATGCCGGGATTGGGTACGCCCAGGAACTCGGCCTGCCTTTTGAAATCGGTATTATCCGGAATCATTATATCGGCCGGACGTTTATTCAGCCGACGCAACTGGCGCGGGACATCGGAGTCCGGGTCAAGCTGAATCCGATCCGGGAATTGCTGAAAGGCAGGAAGGTCGTTGTCGTAGATGACTCGATTGTGCGCGGCACGACCAGCCGGAACCGTATCGCGGAACTGCGCCGCACGGGGGTTAAGGAAATTCACCTGCGCATTTCCTGTCCGCCGATCCAGTCCCCCTGCTTTTACGGCGTTGATTTTCCCAACAAAAAGGAACTGATCGCCGCCAGCAAATCGGTCGAAGAGATCGCCCGCTTTATTGAAGTTGATTCTCTCGGGTATCTGAGCCTGGAGGGGATGCTGTCGTGCATGAAATATTCCCAGGATTTTTGCTCGGCTTGTTTTACCGGCCAATATCCGGTCAGTATCCCGGACGATAAAAGCAAGTATCTGTTGGAAGTGTAGGTCTGCGGCGGCGCGGTTGTCAGCCAGCGCCCCGCCCAGAGAAGGAAGAGGTGGGCTGTTAATATTTTTTGATAATCAGAACCGGGGTAACGCTATGAGTAAATTTATTTTTGTAACCGGGGGTGTTGTTTCCAGTTTGGGAAAAGGCATTGCCGCAGCGACCATCGGGAAACTGCTTGAAGCCCGTGGTTTGACCACGAGTCTTATCAAATGCGATCCGTATCTTAATGTGGATCCGGGCACGATGAGCCCCTTTCAGCACGGGGAGGTGTATGTGACGGAGGACGGGGCCGAGGCAGACCTGGACCTGGGGCATTATGAGCGGTTCACCAATGCCAGCATCACCCGGGACAGCAGCATCACGACAGGGAAGATTTATTATTCGGTCATTACGAAAGAACGCCGGGGGGATTATCTTGGCAAGACCGTGCAGATTATCCCTCATATCACGGATGAAATCAAGCAGTCTATCCGCCTCGTCCCGCATAACAAACCGGCAGACATTACGATTGTGGAAATCGGCGGCACTGTTGGGGATATTGAGGGTCTGCCTTTCCTGGAAGCGATCCGCCAGATGCGCTGGGAACTGGGGGAGAGTTACGCGCTCAATATTCATGTGACCCTTTTGCCGTATATCAAAGCCGCGGGGGAGCAGAAGACGAAGCCGACCCAGCACAGCGTGGGGCGGTTGAGGGAAATCGGCATTCAGCCCGATATCCTTTTGTGCCGGACAGAAAAACATATCAATAAAGAGCAGAAGGATAAAATCGCCCTGTTCTGTAATATAGACAAGGAAAGCGTTATCGAAGCCGGCGATGTGAAGCATATCTATGAGGTGCCTCTGTCCTTTAAACGGCAGGGCCTGGATGACCTGATCCTCAAAAAGCTTAACATCAAGGCGGCGGACAACGACCTGAAAGACTGGAACACGAACGTTGTGCGGCGGCTGAAGAACCCGTCCCGCGAAGTTAAGGTTTCCGTTGTCGGGAAATATATTGCGCTGCCGGACGCCTACAAATCGATTTATGAGGCCCTGGTGCATGGCGGCATCGCCAACGACGCGAGGGTGATCATTAATAAGGTGGATTCTGAAGACCTCGAGAAAGAAAAGGATCTGCGGAAACACCTGAGCGGTTCGCAAGGGGTTTTGATTCCCGGTGGGTTCGGCAACCGCGGCATCGAAGGCAAAATCCGCACGGTGCAGTTTGTCCGGGAAAACAACATTCCTTTCTTCGGGATTTGTCTGGGGATGCATGTCGCCACGATAGAGTTTGTCCGTAACGTCTGCGGTCTGCGGGACGCCAATTCCACCGAGTTTAACCCGGACACACCCAACCCTGTCATCAGCCTTCTGGAAGAGCAGAAGACCGTTTCCGGGATGGGGGCCAATATGCGGCTGGGGGCGTACACATGCAAGCTGCTGAAAAGCTCGGTGTCTTACAGCGCGTATAAAAAAGAGACTATCAGCGAGCGCCACCGCCACCGCTATGAATTTAATAATAAATATAAAAAGATAATGGAGCAAAAAGGGGTGGTGTTCGCGGGCCGTAACCTTCAGAAGGATTTGGTGGAAGTTCTGGAGATCAAAAAGCACCCCTGGTTTGTGGCCTGTCAGTTTCACCCAGAGTTTAAGTCCAAGCCGGACCGGTGTCATCCTCTTTTCCGGGATTTTATTAAAGCGGCTTTGATGAAGGCTTAGGCGGCGAGACGCGGAACCCTCTGTGTTTTCGGGCGTGGCAGAAAAAAATTTTTACATTTTTGAAAAATAAGGTACAATACTAATCATTTTGCGCGGGTGGCGAAATTGGTAGACGCGCACGTTTGAGGGGCGTGTGGGGTAACCCATGTGGGTTCAAGTCCCACCCCGCGCACTATTTTTATTCAAGGAACATTGAGTTGACACAACCGAAGGGAGTGTCAACTCAAAAGGCGAATTGATTCTTCAGGCGAGTGAGCCCAAGCGAACGAAGCGAGGGATGGGGGGTTGAATACCCCGCAGCTTGCTATGGGGTTTATACCTTTGATTTCCGATACGCTTGCCTTTCGGCTTTCCCGGTCGTTTCGGGAAGCCCCTCCGGAAAATTTTATTAGAAAGGCCGTTAACCTTGAGACCATTGATTCAGGTCAGCGCCAGTATTTTATGCGCGGATTTTTCATGTCTTAAAGAGGATGTCCGCCGGTGTGAAGAAGCCGGGGTGGACATGCTGCACGTGGATGTGATGGACGGGCATTTTGTGCCCAATATCACGACCGGGCCTTTGCTCGTGGAAGCCATCCGCCCCCTCACTCCGCTTCCTCTGGAGGCCCACCTGATGATTGAGCATCCCGGGGATTATATTGACGCATTTTGCCGCGCCGGGACGGATATCGTGTCTATTCACGCGGAATGTTATGGACCGTTAAGAGAGGCGTGCCGGAATTATGGGCAGTATCCCAAGGAAGTGGATTCTATAGACCCGGCCCGGGCGCTGGCGGATATCCGCAGGATCAAGGCGCACGGTAAAAAGGTCCAGATGGTGATCAATCCGGGCACACCCTTATGCCTGGACGCTTTGCTCAAGGACCTTGACGGCGTTCTGATTATGTCGGTCAATCCCGGATTCTCCAAACAAAAGTTCATGCCCGAGGTTTTGTCGAAGGTTACGGAGTTGAGAGCCCGGTTTCAAGGGGACATCGCCATAGACGGCGGTATTAATGATAAAACCGCGCCGGCTGCCGTTAAGGCCGGGGTGAATATTCTCGCGACTGCCAGTTATTTCTTTGGGGCTTCTGACCAGAAGGCGGCAGTGCGGCTGCTCAAAAGCCTTCCCTCGGATTAAAATATCTTTCATTCTCCGAATTGAAAAAAACAGGGGGTTGTGCTATAGTTCTTGTAGGTAAAGAAAGGATTTCTGCTGCATGTTTTTTTCCCCTCGAAAAGACAGACCCGTTTTCCCAAGGCGAAAAAGAGCCCAGACCGCTATTGAATATCTGCTTGTTTTGGGCGTCGTGACAGCCGTCGTCCTTGTGTCGTTCCGTCTTTATGTCCCTTTGGCGCGGGATGACGCCAACCGCTATTATCAGTCTCTCTTACGAGGGGTCTACGGCAATCAGCCTCCCTGGGACCCGGCGTTTAATGCCTATCCATGATGATCCTGGAATCGTTTTAATCGTTGACTTCCGGCCGGTTTTTTTTCCTCTTATCCCGCACGTAATTGCTGCATTGAAAGCTTTTGGCGTATTTTTTTAACTCCGCCCCGATTTCACTGATCTGCGCGACGTGAGAGATGTTGGCGGTTTTATTACTGACAATTCCGATAGAAATAGAAAGAAGCCCGGTTTTGATTTCGTTCCCCAGCCGGTCTTTCCCGATGATATACCCGGTGTTTTTGTCCTCGTCGTTGTAGAAACTGGGCGCGATCGCGTCAAACTGTTCAATCACCGCCTGGCAGACGCCGTCTATGATGCTGTCGTCAGCAATGAAAACGAAATCATCCCCGCCGATATGCCCGATAAAGCAGTCCTGTCCGGCTTTGGCCCGGACCGTGGTGACCAGGAGCCGGGCAAGTTCTTTGATCACCTCATCGCCTTTTTTAAAGCCGTATTTGTCGTTATATATTTTGAACTTGTCGATATCCGCGTACGCCACGGCGAATTCTTTGCCGCTGGAGATGTTGGCCTGAAATTCTTCCATGATGGAGGTGTTGCCCGGCAGGTACGTGAGCGGGTTGGCGTCCAGGCTGCGGACCGTGCGGCGCAAAATCATCCGGATTCTGGCCAGCAGCGAGTCCGGGTCAAACGGCTTGACGATATAGTCGTCCGCGCCGGCGTCGATGCCGCCGATCATGTCTTTGACTTCGCCTTTTCCTGTCAGCATGATCACCGGGATATGCTGCAACAGGATGTCTTTTTTGAGGACACGGACGAATTCCCGGCCGTTCATGACCGGCATCATGTAATCGCAGATAATCAGGTTGGGGATTTTAGCCTGTATGATCTCCAGGGCTTCCTTGCCGTTGTGAGCCTGGATCACGTCATAGGAATCGGACAGCGTCAGGTCAAGGACGTCCAGAATGTCCGGGTCGTCATCCACGGTAAGTATTTTTTCCTTATGCATAGCGTCTCCTTTGCTTCAACAAAACTCATCCTTGCGCGGCCGTTGCGCTGGAGGCTTTGGGCTCTGTCGGTAATGTGAAGTAAAAGCATGTCCCCACGCTGACTTTGCTGGTCACCCATATTTGGCCTCCGTGGGCTTCCACAATTTTTTTGGCCAGGGCCAGCCCGAGGCCGGTGCCTTTCACGTTTTGGTTAATCTCGTTGTCGGCGCGGTAAAATTCGGTAAATAATTTTTTTGCGTCCTCGTCTTTGATCCCGATGCCGGTGTCGGCTATGCCGACGGTGACTTTCTGTTTATCATGGGTGACTTTGGCGGTGATTGTGCCGCTGATCGGGGTGAATTTGATGGCGTTATTGATGAGGTTGATAAAGACCCTTTCAATCTGCCCGGAGTCTATGAAGACGTTCGGCAGGGGCTCATCAAAGTTGGTGACAAATTGGATGTTTTTATCCCGCATCTGGGGAATGAGGAGGTCGTGCACGTTGGCGATGATCGAGGGGATGTCATGCTCCAAAATTTTCATTTCCACCCGGCCGGATTCAATACGCGAAATATCGAGCAGGTTGTTGATGAGGGCCACCAGGTTATCAGTATGCTTGTTGATTTTTTCGAGCCGTTCCCTCACTTTTTCCGGCACCTCGCCGATTTTTCCGGTTATGAGGATAGAAGCGTATCCTTTGATGGAGGTCAGCGGGGTCCTGAGTTCGTGCGAGACCGCGGAGATAAATTCGGACTTGGTTTTACTGATCCTTTGGACCTCCTCCAGCGCGGACGTCAGTTCTTTGGTGCGGTCCTGCACTTTTCGTTCCAGTTCCTGGCTGGATCGGTAAGCCTGTTCAAAGAGCCGGGCATTGGCCAGCGAATGCCCGATTTGGTCTGCGAGAATGGAAATGACTTCTTCGTCCCCTTCGGTCAAGGTGTAACTTTCCGAATGGTTGCCGGCCAGGATGATCCCCAGGATGTTTTTTTGGGACAGGATGGGGGTGATGATAAACTGGCGCACGGATAAAATCCCGGTGAAAACCTCTTTGATGTCTTTCGGCGCGCTGAGGGACGATATAGCCTTGCCTTGTTTCACCGCCTGCAGAATATGCGGTTTGTTGTTAAAGGTTTGTACCACGGGGGCCACCTCATTGCGCGGAAAACCGAAGTCGACCCTCACCGTAAAAGGGCTGCTGTTTTGGAACGTCAAAATCAGGAATTTTTCAAAGCCAAGCTCAACGAGGAACGGCTGATTCAGGCGGCGGAAAATTTCGTCTTCAATAAGAGTGGTGCTGATGAGCCGGGAAATTTTGTGGAGGGCGTCGAGCCCGTTTAAACGTTTATCCAGGGCTTCCTGGGTTTTATTCAGTTCAAGGTCGGTCTGCAGAATAAGTTTGGCCTGTGTGTCCAACTCCTGGAAGGACTTGGACACCTGTAAAAGGGAGGCCTTCAGGTTTTTAACGGTTCGGACGTAGCGGATGAAAAAAATCGCTAGAATCCCAAAAATAACCAAAAGAAACAAACCGCAAAAATTATGCATTGCGTCTCTTCTCCTGCCTGTTTCCCCTCGGGCGTCTTTTACAGAACACCGATGATGATAACATTGCCGTTCTGGACGATCCAGGGGTTCGGGGACGGGTCTTGGCTGAAGCGGAAAAATTGATTGAGGCAGAACATCCCCATCATGGGAACGCCGTCCCCGAAAATGTCCCGGATCGCGCTTAATTCTTCCGTGGCGCTGCGGCCTAACAGTCTGCAGCGGGCGATAGATTCAAAGATCAGGACAAAGCTGGGCTTTTTTAATGTTAACTGCGCGCGGACATCCCGGGCCGCTTCCGCCGCGGCCTCTAAATACGAAGACTGATTCCCAATCATGATGTTGACCTCTGCGCCTTTGGGAACTTTATCTTGACAGATTAACGCGCCTCCGTCAAGGACGCCTAAAACATTTCTTAAAATATATTGATTGCTTCCGGGAAGTTTTACGCCTAAGGGGTAACGGAAGCTTAAAGGGCTGGTCGGCCCTTTTTTTAAGGTTTCCGCTTCCTTGCCGAAATACTGTTCGTAGAGGGTGCCGGCTTTGCGTCCGTTAATGGACAGGATCAGCGGGCCATCCACTTTATCCACGGTGCGGGGTTTCCCGATCGGTTTGAATCCATGCTGCATGGAGGCCCCGATCTGCATGCGTCCCCCGAGAACAAGGGAGGCCGCTCCGTCCGGCATGGCGGTGTCTTTGTAGTATTGAAACGTTTTTTGGAAGCGGAAATCGTCGCTGCTGCCGACCAGGATTAAGGGGATGTTGTATCGGAGCTCCTCCTTCATCCCGTTGATCAGGTCGGACAGCCCGTCCAGCAGGCCGTCGGCGATGCAGAGAAAAAGCTGCCGCTGTTTTTGCCCGAATTCGGACAGGGTGGACCTAACAAGTTTCCGTCCGGCCTCGGTTTTGTCCTGCAGTTTCAGGTAAGGCACGCATCCGGATTCAAAGCGGATCTGGTCCGAAATTATGGCCATCACGGCGACACCGCGGGTGGCGATCTGGGTTGGCAGAATAATAGACGGGGTTGACGCGCCGATGATCCGCGTGCGGTTCATGATGTCGAAAATGACAGGGATCACCTCCTGCGGGGCATAGTGGGTGGTGCTGAACACGATGGCCAGGTCGACCCGGTCCGATTGTAAATATTTTTTGGCCTGCTCCGCCGCTTCCTGTGCGGCCAGTCGGGTATTGTAGTTTTGGCTGAAGCCGAGACCCACGCGGGTAGCCACAGAAACGCTCCTTTGTATGATATTGCGTTATAACTATAACATACCTAAAAAGTTCCTGTGTAAGAAAATGGAATAAATTGAGGGGGGAATAATTTTTGTTGACCGCTTAATGGATTATGGTAATATTTAGAGTTAACAGCCCGGCGTTTTTCGAGGGAGAATGGCCGGGTGGCGAGGATTTTGGCCCCATCGTCTAGCCTGGTCCAGGACGTATGGTTCTCAGCCATAAAACGCCGGTTCAAATCCGGCTGGGGCTACCATTCAATAAGTTAGGCGTAATTCCATATAAAATCAGGGATTACGCCTTTTCTTATCTTTCCCCAAGATTCCCCGTCTTGCCCCATCTCGGATATGCCTTGGATTACAATTTGGATTACAATTTTTTGAGGCTCTCATTGTCATTAATGAGGGCCTTTTTGTTTCTTCGTCGGGTTTCATCCGCCTTTTCTGACCTCTGGGTTTTGGCGGGATACAAATCAAACTCAGACCGATGCGGCTCGGCTTTCCGAAACACCGAAAGCGAACGTCTTTGGGTGAGTGATAGTAAGTACTTTCACAAAAATCCTGAACGGTGCGAGGGATGTATAGCTGGGAAAGATTGTCAGGGCCTTTAGACGGCAAAAAGCCCTCTCACTCAACTCAGTGTTTTTATCTATTGATTAAATTAAACAGCCCCATTACAGGGATCTGCCGTTAAGAATGAATTATGTCCAGATTAGGAATTGAATACCAAAAATTTTATAGGAGATTAAGGGGCACGATAAATAGAAAGGGCAATTTCGTCCCATTTCAAAAGAAGGAGGAGAAAAATGAAAAGAGCCGGCGTTTACGCAAGAGTAAGTACAGGCGATCAATCGTCAATACAGCAAATTGAGAAATTGCGAGAATATTGTAGCAATGCGGGTTATCAAATATTTTCTGAATATATCGACGAGGGAGAAAGTGCTTTAAAGCAAAATAGGCCTGCTTATATAAGATTGCTTGAAGACGCGAGGAAGCGAAAAATCAATGTAATTGTTGTCTATAAACTCGACAGATTTAGCCGGAGCCTTAAAGAACTAGTTAATACTATAGATTTGCTTAAAGAATATGGGGTTAATTTTATAAGTTATTCTGAAAAGGATTTTGACACGACAACAGCCACTGGGCAGTTGATGTTTCATGTGGTTTCTGCCTTTGCCCAATTTGAAAGAGACATTATTTCTGAAAGGACCAAATTGAAGCTGCAGCACTTAAAAAGAAAAGGAATAAAGCTGGGCCGGCCAAGGAAAGCGAGTTTTGATGATGTGGTTAAGTTAAGAGATGAAGGCCTTTCTTTAAATCAAATAGGGAGAGAGATAGGGTGTGATAAGTCTACCGTGAGCAAGCTGTTGAAGAATGGCGGCTACGGCGTTTTTCAACCGAAAACCGCAGGAGTATAAGGAACAATGAAAGGCAATAGAGTTAACTCTTTGATTGAAGAGATTAATGCGGAAAAAAGAGATTATTTCAAGTTTTATTTGGGGGCCGGAGGGCATTATACCGATGACCAGAAAGAGTATGCTTTTGATATGATTTCGGAGTCAGGTGTTAGGGCGACTTCCCTGATTCTGGGCGTACCTAGAAGGACCTTGCAGAGATGGTGCCGGCAAAACAGCGTTTATGTCCAAAGGTGCCCGGATTGGGTGTATGATTGGGCCGAAAGGCGCAAAAAAAGGCGAGAATTTTGGGCTTGGAGAGGTTTCTGTTAAACAGCGAAGAAATAGGGAATGTCGCCACTTAAAAAGGGCAGAGGAGGTTTGTTACGGCGAAGATTCTTTAGCAAGAATGGGATATACTTACTGATAAATATGTCCATACGATTGAAAGAAATATTTGGTTTTTTAGCACTTTTGGTATATACTTTTCCTGAAAAGTAGAATTAACCTAAATGTAAAAGGCAAACTGTTTCGAAAGAGCAGGAACGCAAAGTCACAGGCCTAAATTAGCGGTAAGCTAAAATGGTGGCTGGGCTGCCATGATAGGGATCAAGCGTCCCCCCATTCTTTCATACAGAATGGGTTTTTTATTGGTTAAGCTATTAAAAATGAGAGAGAGGTGATATAAAATGATTCGGAAACTAATTGTTGTTATGGGACTAATTATATTGTGCAGTTCATTGGTCTTTGCCGATGAGATTACGCTTAAAAACGGCGAGATTGTTGAAGGCAATATTATAAATGTTGATACTGATGGTAATATTAAAATTGATATAGTATTAGATAATCAAATTACAGGGATGATAATGGTTTTTAAAAAGGATGAGATAGGTAGCCACAAGATTGATGATAAATTCAGGACTCTTAAAAAGAGAGAGTTGACTGAAGAAGAGAAATTAGTAAATACAAAATTACTTGAAAGACAACAACGTGCCGCTGCTGATGTTGATTACAAAATCAGGAAAAGGGTTGAAAGAGAGAAAAATAGAATAAAAGATATTGAAATGCGCTATGAAGATAAACGCAGGTTTGAAAAACAGCTTGAACATGAAAAGGAAGTTACCCAAATGCAAAAAGAGCTTTTGAAAGAGTCAGTAAATTCAGGGGTACAACCCAGGGTCGATATTATTAACACAAACAAGAAGAGCGATTTTAATTTATTTAAGCTTGATTATTAAATGTGTTATAGTTTAACATAGTGTTTCCTATATACAAGTTAATGCGTTGAGGGAAAAACATCAGGCAGACCAATTTCATCTCGGTCTGCCTGTTTTTCTAAAAAAGAATAGGTTCTGTTATGTGCGAAGATTATTTGATATAGATAACGTACAATATTTTTCGTACATTTGAAAAAAAGAACAAAAAAGTCCTCCAATTCGGTAAAATAATAGGCGCCAAACCTGACTTGCCCCCATTAGTTGTGCCAAAAGTTGTGAGAGGTTGCCTTTATCTCAAAAATTTGGCTGATATGAATTAGAAAGACAAGAAGGCTTTAAGGATAAAAGTTTTTTCTTTTATTGGGCTGGGGCTATATGTAACCTTCTGCGATTGAATAATTGCAGGGGGTTTTTGTTTGTGGTAGAATAGGGATGATTTCATTGTTTAGTTCAGGGACCTTTAGTCTATCACAAAAAGTGGATCAACTTTTAGGGAGTGGGTCACTGCGGCAACAAGAATATTAAACGTATCATTGTTTCGTGGGAAAAGACGGCAATTAGTTGAGGAGCGTGATATATGCAGAATTTGGTTAAAAAGTTTAAAAAAGTTAAAATATTCAGGAAAGTACAAAACATATTATGGGCTCTTTTTGCCAGAACAGATTTAAAAGAAGTCGAAGTACGCCCAGACCTCAAAATTTTAGTCTATAAAAACACTAAAGATGGGCCTTCAGAATATATTGCCAAAAATAAAACATATGAAAAAGTTGTCACTCATTATTTTACAAAATTTGTACAGAGAGATTTTATCGTTTTTGATATAGGGGCCAATATAGGTTGGTTTTCTCTTCTTGGATCACGTTTGGTCGGGGGAAATGGTCATGTTTACAGCTTTGAACCCGAAAAATTAAATTTTGATGTCCTTCGGAAAAACATTGAATTAAATAATATTGATAATGTAGTAACAATAAATAAAGCCGTGTCAAATATTAACGGTTCCGTCAAATTAAACATTAATGCTAAGAACCGGGGGGCTCACACCCTTTTGCCGACACCCGACAAGTATAAAAGTTGCCTCGTGGAAGCAATTACAATTGATTCTTTTGTTTCAGACAACAACACTTATCCGGATGTAATTAAGATTGATGTTGAGGGAGCAGAGCCGCAAGTATTTGATGGGATGAAAACACTTTTAGAGAAGAGCAAAAAATTAATAATTTTTTCAGAATTTAATCCTTTCTTTATAAAAAACGGAGGAGGATCCCCTGAGAAATATATCGACAATTTTTTAAATCAGAATTTTAAACTGTTTTATTTTAGCTCCAAGAAAGAAAAGCTCGAACCAATTATCAGCGCAAATGATGCAGTGCTTAGCTGCCAGGACGGTTCTTATTTGAATATTTTGTGTGTTAAAAATTAATTGCATCTTTACAGTTGAAGAAGTCGCAGAATAATTTTCGTATTCATCCATATACAGTTAGACATCTAGACCGGGAAGGTAAGCCCCCCGGGCTTTAAAGTTGGTGGGCAGTGGGTTTAATATGTAATGCCCTGTAATGCACCCCATTAAGCAAGGGATTTTTAAGTTAGAATCGGCTCTTTGTTTAATAAGCGATATCTCTAAAAACGAAGTCAGAATGAACTAGAAAGATAAGAAGGCTTTAAGGATAAAAGTTCTTTCTTTTATTGGGCTGGGGCTATTGGAAATAAAGCGGGCTCTTTTCAGAGCCCGCTTTCATTTTCAATACATCTCACAAGGTTGACGGCAATCGAAGATAGCCGGTGACTGAGCATAGCGAGGCCCCAAGATGTGTTAACCGAGCTATGCGAGGAAGTGCCGGCAGCCAGAGGGCTGCGGCCTAGCCCGGCGACCGAGCCCGTTCTTAGGAAGACGGGCGAGGGAGTGGTTGGAGCGAAGCGGAAACCATTCAATATCCGGCTACCTCTAAAATTTGGGGAAGCAGGGGATCCACGACCGAAGGGAGCGCAATCCGGCATGTAATCCCCTGCGATTGAGTAATTGCAGGGGGATTTTGTTTGGGGTAGAATGGGAGTGCTCGCAGGGAAGACCCGTGTTTGTTTTTGGGATGGGACTATTAGTCTAACACAAAAAGTGGATAAACTTTTTGGGGCGGGGCAGGGAGAAGATTATAGAAGCAATCTTGTTTGAATAATTTAAATATTAATTTATTAACTTAATACTTTATTTATAAAATTAAAAATGGATATTTTAAGTCACGCATTATGGGGGCGAGGTGTATTTGGTTATGGTGGGCATAAGTGGTTAGCCACTTTTTTTGGAGCCTTACCTGATTTGATAACGTTTTTTCCGTTTATGCTGGTACGTATTCTAAAAGGCCAAGCTTTAGGTAGGCCCCCTATAGAAAAGGTGCCTCATTGGACACGCCTTTTGTATAGTTTTTCTCATAGTCTGGTTATAGCGTTTTTGTTTGTTATTGTTTTTTGGCGGATTGATTCTGCGCTGGCATTTGCCATGTTAGCCTGGCCGTTACACATATTGGTAGATTTTCCTTTTCATACAAAGGCATACTTTACCGTACCGATATTTTGGCCGATTTCAAACTTTAGGTTTAGCGGTATTCATTGGAGTACGCCGGTAGTATGGTTTTCTAATCTTGCCCTATTGATAGGTCTTTACCTCTGGCGTTATCTTCAATCGTCGTAGCTTAATATCAAGACCGGCGATACAGTCCTCTGTTTTTGTTAAAATATTACAAAAGTGGGAGCAATCATTGAGGGGGCAGGTATGCAAAAATATGCCATTTTGAAGATAGGTCGTATTTTATTATTCGCTGCTTTTTTTGCAATAATCGTTACAACGACCAGGAGCCATGCTCAATACCGACAACGAGCCACCGTAGGTGACGGAATTGTTTTTGAGGATAAGATCAAGGTCGCTACAGCTCAAGTATCTGAACAACCTGTAAATAAGAAAGAAGTCCCTGGCCCTGATTTGATTTATGAGGCCTGGAAAGCTCTTGAAGATAATGATATCAAGCGAGTTGAAACTGTGACAGATCAGATATTTAAACGGTATGGGGAGGAGGCGCGCAGAATGCAGGCATCTCTTAAGGAATACCCTTGGGGATCAATGGAGAAGATAAGGCATTATCAGCCGCTGAATGATGTTGGCACGGCTTATTTTATTCTGGGAGAAATTTATCGAAAGAATAATAATCTGGCCGCTGCTAAGTTAGCGTATCAGGTGGTCATTGATCATTATTTTTATAGTCAGACCACGGATAATTGTTTGATGTGGAAACCTGTTGAAGCTGCGAAGGACAAAATGTATCATCTAAGTGAGAATGAAAACTTATGGTAGATACAACAATATATTGTATCGGGAACTACAAGTCTTTTTGAATTTCATAAAATGCTAATGTCGTATTTAAAGTAAAAGTTCTTTCTATTATCCAACTGGGGCTATATGTAACTCCCTGCGATTGAGAGATTGCAGGGGGTTTTTGTTTGAGGTAGAATGGGAATGATTTCATTGTTTAGTTCTGGGAAGGGATTATGAGTCTATCACAAAAATTGGCACAACTTTTCGGGGCTAGGTCACAATCTATTTGTCTTATCTTAAACTAAGCTAAACAGATATAATCCAAGAAGAACTAAGCTGATATTATCTGGAACCCCCTCATAACCTGAAGGGTCGTAAGTTTGATTCTCAAGGTTGAAAAAAGGGGGATAGAAATCCCTGAGCAAAAATGAGTTTTTTAATGGTTGAATAAATGTTCGTTTTTTCAACATCTATGATAGAGGCAACTTACAAACGGGTTGCCTTTTTTCTTTTGTTGACGAATTGTTCTGCTGATGATTTCCCCTGGCAATTTTCAGCATCACGCCATAAAATACAAACAGAGGGGTGCCTTTATGTGTGGCCGTTATTCGCTTATCAAAAAGAAAAAGGAACTGCAGGCGCGGTTCGGCGTGCAGGTCCAACTGGAACTTTTCCCGCAATATAATATCGCCCCGCAGCAGGACGTTGTGATCATCCGCAACACATCTCCCGGCGATATCACCCGATGCCTCCGGCGGGGACCGGACCCGTCCGGGCTTCACGCCGCCTGACCGTCTGCAGACGCAAGCTGACCCGTCTTGGCAAGAAGCCGAGGATGGGTCTCTTCAAGAACGGCGCGTCCGGTTTTTATCGGCTTTAATCCGGTCGTATAGTTTGCTGGAAGAGATGTTTTATCATCATCAGAGCGCGTATTTATCCGGGGAGGAACCCAATATTGTCTTGCGGGATCCCCGGGACAACTTCCAAGACGTTTCCCGTCATCAGGACCGCCTGCGTAATCTGACGTTAAAAAACAAAGTCGGCAAACGCGACAAAGACGTTTTGTGGCTGTTTGATCAATTGGCGCTCCTCCGCAGCAAATATAACGAGTTGCGGCGGCATTTTTACCTGGATCATTATGAGGAGTCCGTTAAAGCGCAGGCCGCTTATTGGCAGACATGGAAAGATCAGGCGGACATGATCAAACAGTATTACGGTTATGACCCGGAGAAATCGGCAAAACTCCTGGAAAAAGCGGTTGAGGCCTTCGCTCAAATCCAGACGGGGGACATGGGGACGAAGTTCAAAGGATTGCTGGATGTGATCGCTCTGGGCCCGGGCCACGCCTTGAGCCCGCAGGAGAAGGATATCTATCTTAATTTACAGAAACACGCCGATCCCGTGATCCGGCTGATTGCGGCGAAACAGCTAATGCGTGAAGACCCCGTTCTGTATGCCGGCCAAACAGTGCAGCTTTTTGTTGATGGTTTCCCTTATGCCCACCCCTTGAGAAACGAGGCGGATCAGGGTGTCGTGGCCGGCTTTATCAAACCGGCTGTTGATCGGATGGCGATTTCAAAAAGAGCGGAATTTTTGCCGTTGGCTGAAAAATTGTTTCAGCCCATGCTTGATCAGGAGGACATGAAACACATCGTGGTTTGGCGGGAATGTTTATGGCCGTATTTAAATAGCTTGGTGTTGATGAACCAGCTGCCCAAGGTCCTTGAGACGCTGTCCCGGATCGTTGATATCCTGGAAAAAAAGAACTATGCGGCGTATTCCCGGGAAGCCCAATTATTGCGGGCGGAATTGGACCTTAAATTGTTTGAAACCGGCGGAAAGAAAGAGGCCGATCCGTCGCTGGCGAGGTTTTTTGCCTATAGCGGCCTCCCCAAACACATCCGGTTAAGGCCGGCCGTCGAGCCTCCGAGGCCGCATACGGCGCCGCTGGATGTGTCTGGATTTGACGAAGTCCCTTTGCCGACCCGGGGGCTGAGGCGGACGAGCAAGAGCAAGAGCTCGGAAGTCGTCCGGAACGGGTTTGCCGGTACGACTTTTGCTCAAGGGTATACGCATGTGGTAGACGCGGAAGGAAACGAGACTTTTGAAATTCAGGACGTGCAGATCAGCAAAGAAAGAGAAAAAGGTCAATGGGAATGGAGGCAATACACCTCCCGCCGAACCGGGCCCAGGCTGGTGGCAACGGATCCTTTTTCGAACGTGCGGGGAGCGCCTTGTGAGCGGCCGGTGGATAAAAATTATCTTATGGATCAGGGGATGATTTATATTTTACGGCAATCCCGGACCGAAGGAGAACTGGTTGTCCAGGCCTTTATGCAGAGCCTCGATGACAATACCTCCAACCGCCGTTTGGGAGAGCTTTCGGTCCCGTTAGGGCACATTAAGGATTATTTTCCTTATCAGGTGTCGGCCATGGCGGCCGGACCCCGCGCCCTTTACGTCGGGACCCCCGGAGGATTGATCGTTTTTCCGAAAGACGGGGGAGAACCTTTTGCAGACGCTCATGTCTTCGGATGGCGGCAAGACCAGCCTTCAGCGTTTTCACGGCCGGGGCCCGGAACCCAAAACCAGCCAGGCCATCACGCGGCGGGACAGCCAAAACTTTTAACGGAAAAACAGGGCTTCCCCGGAGACGAAATTCTGTCGTTGTCTTTTTTTAGGGATAAATTATTCGTCGGGATTGGCCCTTCGGGGGAGTCGCAAATGGGATTAAGGGGGAACTGCGGTTTAGCGGCTTATGATCCGGAGACAGGGAATTATGATTTGATCGCCTCCAGCCGTTCGCAGGAGCAGCGCAATCCTTTTGAACAGGGAAAGAGTTATCAGATCATGGATATCTTGAGTGATGAGCAACGTAACTGTCTTTGGCTGGGGCTGGCCGGAAACCCTGATTATAACGGGATATGGAAATATGATGTGGCGTCCAGGATGTTTGAACGGGTGATTGCCGAGCCGTCCCCGGTGCAGGATATGCAATGGGCGGATGATGCGATTCTTTACCTGCTGCAAGGAACCGGACTTGTTCAATTCGACCCCGAAACATCACGGCGCGTGTGGCTGCTGGGCCAGATTGGCTGCTCTGCAGCTAATCCTGGGCCCGTGCCGCCCCGGGATTATTCCGATAGTCCCCTTTATGGGTATCCGGAAACACGGGTGTGGCCTTATGCCATGAAAGATCATCAGCTTTTCACAATCAGCGAGGACAGACTGGATGTGTTATTGCACCGTCCCGGTCAGGAAGCTGTTGCGCGCAGTATTTTTTCCCGGTGGGCAACGGCCGTTGAAGGAAAGAGCTTTCTCCATGCTGATGAACGCGGTGTATGGGTCATCGCCGGCCAGAATGCCTATCTGATAAACAAGGTGGCCCCGTCAACCGGAGAGGAGGAGCCGGGGTTCTCGGTGCCCCCCAGCGATTGAATTATGGCCGGGGGTTCTTCCTGTTTCCCATATTTTTGTCCTTGGCGTATAATAATGAAAAAAGGGGGTACACATGTTCCCTTCCGCTCGAGAACAAAGATATCGATTCCGTGTTATCATCCCCGCTTATCCGTCTTTTAATATCTATTCAGGCTTGGCAGACAAGACCACAACTTTGGGCGCGGTTGCTGTGGCCACGGCTGTTCATAAGACAGCCGACTGGGACGTTGAGGTCATTGATGAAAATAATCTTCGGAGGTACGGCCCGAGGGGATCAGGGACAGGCGCAGACCATGAGTTTCTTCAGGCCCAGCGGCCTGCCGATGTCATTGGGCTATATGGAGGGCTGACAAGCACCATCCCGCGTCTTTACGAAGTGGCGCGTTTTTATAAAAGCAAGAATAAAAAAATCGTGACAATCGCCGGCGGCCAGCATTTTGTTGAAGAAACCATCCCGGAAGCGTTAAATTCAGGGGTTGATTA
>JAGOJP010000032.1 GCA_017995055.1 Candidatus Omnitrophota bacterium | reverse complement strand
TTATAAAGGATATTTTACCGGAATTTGTATTTGATCAGATAAAGGGCGGTGCCGGTGAAGATCACCGGGGCCAGCCAGGCCGCGAGCAGAGGCGGGAAGATGCCTCCTTTCCCCAGAGCCAGGCCGACCGCGTTGGTCACGTAGTAAAGGAACCCGATCGCGATGGCTATCCCGAGAGACGAGAAGGTCTGGGCGCGGCGCCGTCCGGTGCTGAGCGTGAGGGGGAGGCCGACCAGAACAATGATGATGTTGGTCAGCGGGAAAGAATATTTTTGATAAAGGTCCACCTTCAGGTTGCTCAAAGCCCGTTTCGCGCCGCTGTTGGCAAAACGCGCGATATAATCCGTCAACTGCTGGATATTCATGGCGCTCACGGTGAGCCGCTGGTTGAGGAAGTCTTCCGGGGTTTCCCTGATATCGAGCAGCTTTTCTTCATACACTTTCACCTTGATTGTGCTTTGGGGGTCTTCCGGGAAAAGCGTCACGTGGCATTGAAAGCATTTCCACGCGATCCCTGTCCAGGCTCCTTTTAAAGCCACCAGTTTTTCCTTAATATTCTGTTGCTGGTCGTATTCGATGACCGTCAGCCCCGCCAGGTTATAGGAGTCAGGATTGGGGTCAAACGTGTCGATAAAATAGAGCCGGTTTTTGAGCCCGTAAAAGGTGAGGTTTTTGATCGCCGCCAGCTTTTTCTTCTTGCGGTCCACTTCCAGGATGAGGTTCTCGTTTTTAATTTTCTTGGTCTTCTCCTCCGCCTGGGGGATGTACCGTTCGTTGATGAAGAACGTCAGGGCCGCCATCACAACGACAAAACCCAGGGCCGGGCGGGTGATCTGCCAGAAGTTCATGCCGCTGGCCCGCAACACGACCACCTCATTATGGGCGTTCAGGGTTGAATACGTCAGGAGAACCGAAATCAGCAGGGCCATGGGGGTCGTTTGCACCAGCACGACCGGCAGGTACGCCAGGTAATACTGGAATAAAATTTGGATGGACACCTTCTGCCCGATAAATTCATCGAGGTTGCTGGCGGAATCAACAAGCACGAACAGCAGCCCGAACGTGAAAAACGTCACGATAAAGATGAAAATAACGGATTTGATGATATAACGGTCAAGGATTTGCATAATGAAAATCTTTTATATTCCGTTTCCCCGTCCCGGGGCGCCGGACGGACGTTAAAACCGGGTCAGCCGGTAGTTTAAAAACAGCGTCGCCGCCCCGCCGATGATATTGGGGACCCACATGATCAGCGCGGCCGGGACGATTTGCTCGATGCCCAGCGCCTCACAGCCCAGGGTGATCAGGTAATAAACCGCGGCGGCGATGATGGCAATAATGACATTGGCGGATTTTTCCCGTTTGTTGGTGATGACCGCCAGAGGGAACCCCAGGGTGACGAAGACCAGCGGGGAAAACGACCAGGTGATTTTTCGGTAATACTCGGTTTCCAGCCGGGAGGTGTCGACGAGAAGCTGCTGCAGGCGGCGGCCTTCCGTTTTGAGTTCTTTCAATGTCATGCTTTTGGGCTTTTTGTCGATCTTCTGCTCGGCCTGGGCGGTGTCCAGGGTGATAAACAGCGTGTTGAAGTTCAGTTTGTAAAAGTTGTTCGGGTTTTTCAGGTCCGGCTCATCAGACGTGCCGTTGATTAATTTCAGGATAATCTGTTTCTTCTCGGGAACGCGGGAAAATTCCCCCCGGCTGGCGATGATCGTCCGGGTCGGTTTGCCGTCGGGCTGGGGCTGGTAGATGGTGATATTGTACATGCGGTTGTCTTCGACCCGGTGGATGAAAAGGATCTGCCCGTCAAAGGCGTGAATAAAGACCCCGGGCTCCAGCAACGCGGTCGGATTCTTGGTGCCCAGGTCTTTCAGGAGTTTGCGCTGTTCGTGATGGGCGTAAGGAATAACCCGGTCGTTTAAGATGAACATCAGCAGGGACAGGATGACGCCGACCGTGAATAAGGGGGCGAACAGCCGCCGCAACAGGATCCCGCTGGCCCGCATGGCCAGGATTTCGTTGTCCGAGGACAAACGGCTGAACCCCAGGATCACCGCGACCAGGCAGGCGATCGGCAATGTGTATCCCAGAAGGACGGGGATATACAGCAGAAAGACCTGGCTGACCGTCACAAGGCTCACGCCTTTATTGATGACCATGTGCGCCAGTTGAATCAGGTTCCCCAGGAGGAAGACGCAGGTCAAGACTCCCAGCGCCAGGAAAAAGGGGACGATGCATTCTTTCAGGGCATAATTTCTTAAAATTTTCATGCGGAGGAACCCGTGCTGGGTTGAACAGCGATGGCCAGCGTCAAGACAGCCACCTGTTGTGCCCCGGCCTGCTTGAGGACGCGCGCGGCTTCTGATGTCGTGGCTCCGGTCGTAAACAGGTCGTCGACGATTAGTACATTTTTATGTTTAAAGATAAAAGGACATTTTATTGTAAAGGCGCTCCGAATATTTGTCCAGCGTTCTTTTTGTCTTAACGTGGTTTGACTCTTGGTGTTACGGATGCGCAAGAGTGAGCGGCCCAGGACAGGGCACCGGGCCGTCCGGCCGAGTTCCTGGGCGAGGAGCGCGGATTGGTTATACCCCCGCTCCCGTAATCTGGCGGGGTGAAGCGGGACAGGGACAACGCAATCGAACGCGGCCAGCGAAATCCCGTAAGTTTGAAGGAAAACGGACATCCGGGCCGCGAAGAAAAAGCGTAACGCGGTTTTTTCCCGGTATTTAAATAAGTGGAGAAGATCTTTCATGGCGTCCTGATAGGGGCAGCAGGCCCAGACCCAGTCGAAATGATAAGACGTTCTCTGGCAGCGGGCACAGAACGGGCCGGTGTCCGCTGTCACCGGGCAGGAGCATCGCTGACAGAAGGGAGGCCGGTTCAGCACAACGCGGCTTTGGCAGATGCCGCATAATTGAAATTGTCTGCTTGATAAGGAAAGAGCTTTTCGGCACAGGATGCACGTTGGGGGGAAAAGGAGATCAAGCAGGGCCGGATAAAGATGCCTGATCATGAAGGATTCTAGCATGGGGCTGGATGCGATGTCAATGGGACGTGTGACCGGCACGGGGGATTCGTTTCTCGGGGAGCCCTGCTGAGTGCCTGGCTGCAATTTGGGATAAAAAAAATGGATATGGCGTGCATTTGATCTTTGGGTAGTATAAAATAAATTCCCTACGCTGGGTTTCCTAAGGCCGGCTATGCAAAAAGCGTTTGCGTCCCGGATTACATAAAATTTATTATTAGAGCATGTCGAAAGGGAAAATTCAAATGAGAGTCAAAATTGTTGACAGCGTTTTATGCGTTTTTATTCTGGCTTTGTTTACGATGCCGCCGATGGCACATTCTCAGGAAGATTTGTTGGATTTATCTTTGGAAGAACTGGTCAATATCGTTGCCGGCGCCTCAAAACGCGAGGAAGCCGTTGAAGATTCTCCGGCCGTCGTGACGGTAATCACTGAAAAAGAGATTAAAGACTTTGGCGCGAACACCTTGTTTGACATCCTGCAGCGGGCGCCGAGTATTCAAATGCTAAGTTCAAATTTCTGGGTCCAAAATCTCACGTCCATGAGAGGAGACCTTGATCAGCATTTAGATACCCGCATACTGTTATTGATCAATGGGCGGCCGGTACGGGATGGGATGATGGGGGGGATCAATTTCGCTATTTATACGAATTTCCCGATTGATATTATCGAACGCATTGAGGTGATCCGCGGCCCGGGCTCGGTGCTTTACGGAACCAACGCCTTCGACGGCGTTATTAATATTGTGACCAAAAAGGTCAAAGACGATATCGAGTTCTCCGCCAGCACCGGAATCGGGTCATTTAGCGCGGTCAGAGAAACAGTCAATATGCTGTATGACAAACATAACATTTCTCTGAACACCGCGCTCATGTATTTCGATGAAAAAGGCTGGAAGTATGAAGCCAAAGACATGACCGGGGCGAGCAATTCAATAAATTATAGCGAAGAGAATTTTGGGATTTTCGGTAATTATTCATATAATTTCAATGAAGGGAAAACGGATATTATCCTTAACAGTTTTTATAGTGATTATGGCGTTTCACATTTCGGAATTGTGCCGAATTGGACGCACGCAGGAAATCACGTCGGCAGAAAATATTTTAATGATTTAGAATTAGCCCACAAGATTTCCGACGACTGGGCCGTGCACACGAACTTGACGATGAACGCGAACCCCTGGAGCACTTATACTAATATTGAAAATAACGAAGATTTCCTGGATTGGATTTATGAAACTTGCGTCCGGGGAACGCTATTTGAAAAAGTCCATTTGATCGCCGGGGGGTTGGTGGAAGACCGGACGTTAACAAAAGTGGAGAGCGATTCAAGTTTTACGGACACGTACTTTCAGCGGAATTATACCATTTACACCCAGGTGGATTATAAACCTTTTGAAAAATTGAAATTAATTACCGGCACGCAATTTGTAAAACCTTACCGCGTTGATGGTAAATATATCGTCCGTGTCGGCGGGATATATAATTTTAATAAAAAGTTTGGGACTAAGCTTTTATATGGCGAAGCTTATCGCGCCCCGTACCCGGCTGAACAATATATGGCCATTGCTTCTTTGGTCGGTAATCCCAGTTTGAAACCGGAACAAATTGCCACTATTGATTGGCAATTGTTTTATACCGCCCAGAAAGTGGACGCCAGCATCACTTTCTTTAGAAGCCGATATACGGATATCATAACCCGGACCACCACGACTCCCGCCAGCTATTCCAACGGCGGAGGATATGAGATAGAAGGCGTCGAATTGGAAGGGAAAGTAAATATTGCCGATAATTTGTATGCCTTAGGCTCACTTATGTATAAGGACGAAAAGGACAATCTTATGTACTCCCCGGATTTGATGGTTAAATTCGGGTTGTCTTATATGACAGATTTTGGTTTGAATGTCGGTTTATATAATTCAATTTTTTCTGAACCGAGGGCCACCAGTGCGGCGGTCCATAATCCGAGCGCCCATACGGTAGACCTTGTTGATTTCAACATGACCTATAAATTGCCGGTGAAGATGGATCTCGAATGGAATGTGTACGTTCAGAATTTATTGGATCAGGAATATGATTTTGTCGAGTTCAACAAGAAGACCATGATGACGACACTCCCACAGCAATCAGGCAGGGCCATATATACTAAACTGACCGTAAAATTTTAAAAAGCCTGAGATCCGATGACTGAAGACCCGGCTCCCCGCGCACCTGTGTTAGGATCAGCCGTATCGATAGAATGACGTTAGCTTTCAGCCTGAAGAAGGTTGGTCTTTTGACCGTTTTTAAGGCGGCTAGCCCTATCGGTCCGGCCGGTGTTTCACCTAGAGGGGGGAGGTTTCTATGGAAAGAGCCTTGCGGGGCATAGCCGGTTTTATCATTATCTTAAGTCTGCTTCTGGCACACTATGTGGATATGCGTTGGTTGTGGTTTACGGCTTTCGTGGGCATCAATCTTTTTCAGCCGGCGTTTACGAACGGGTGCCCGATGATGGTGGTGTTTAGGAAATGCGGGAGGAAGAAGTCAAGAGGGGCGCTCGCGGATAACCTTCTCCTGCCGCCCTGCCTTATCCTCCGGCGCAGCTTCTTCCGTTTAAGATATTTTTAAAAAAGTTGTTTTATCGGGCAACCGGTGAGAAAATAGGAAAAAATGACGGGGCGGATTTTGCGCGGGAGGGAGATATCCATGAAGAAGATCGTGTCGGGATTCAAGAGGTGGGCAGGGGCTTGGTTTTTGGCCGCGATGCTGATCCTGGGACATTCAAGCGCGGCCGTGGCGCAGGGGTTTTTATATTCTGTCCCGATTCTTGACCAGGAGGCGGTCCAATCTCTGTCGGACGAGAAACTGCTGGAAGTTTACGTGGATGTCCTCGTTGATCTGGAGGCCAGCACGACCTTCAGCCGGACGGCGGGGTTCAATAAAAATGAATATATGAAGTTTAAAGAGCTCATCCATTTCCGGGTCAGGTTATTTAACGAAATCAAGCGGCGCCGGCTTGAAGTTCCGGAGACCGGTTCGCCCTGTTATTCTTAGGCCATTGGAACGAAAGGATTTTTTACCGTGGGGTATTCCGCAGACAATCAGGACAAGGAGAAGCTTTTTTCCATTCTCAAACAGCAGGCTTTTTTCCGGGAGAAGATTATTTTATCGTCGGGTAAAGAAAGCGATTATTATATCGACGCCCGGAGGGTCACGCTCCTTTCGGAGGGGGTTTACCATGCCGCGCGGGTCATATGGGATTTCGCCCGGCAGCAGCGTTTTGACGCCATCGGCGGCCCCACGTTAGGGGCCGATCCGCTGTTGGGGGCGCTGAACGTTTTGGCTCACCAGGACAACTGCTCGTTAAAAACTTTTATTATCCGCAAAGCCCCCAAGGCGCACGGGAAGCAGCAGCAGATAGAAGGGCCGTTGCTTCCGCCCGGGGCGGACTGCCTGTTGGTGGACGACGTGGCAACGACCGGAAAAGCTTTTTTGCAGTCGCTGGATGTCCTCGGCCAGGCCGGGTTTAAATCCCGCGCGGCGATTTGCCTTGTCGACCGGCAGGAAGGGGCGAAAGAGGCGCTGGCGGCCCGGGGCTGTCAGCTGATTTCTCTTTTTACAGCCGCTGATTTTTTGCGGGACAGGTAATCCGCTGATATTGATCCCATGAAAGCGCATCCTAAAATTATTTTGGCCTCCGCGTCCCGGCGGAGGGAAAAACTCCTGCGGGAAGCCGGATTGACGTTTGACGTTGTCCCCAGCCGGGTGGAGGAACAGCATGGCCAGACATCATCCTGCCCGTCCCTGGTCAAGCATAACGCCCTTTTAAAAGCGAACGATGTTGCCGCGCGCCTCCAAGAGGGGATTGTGATCGCCGCCGACACCCTTGTGTTCGACGGAGAAAAAAACGTGGTGGGCAAGCCGCGTCACGCCAGGGAAGCGGCCGCGGTCCTTGAGCGGCTCTGCCGTTTGCCGCACTGGGTTTACACGGGAGTCGCGGTAGCGGACGTTTCCGGGGGGCGGCGGATCGTGGACTATGAAAAGACAAAAGTTTTCATGCAGCCTTTGTCGGCGGAAGAAATCAGCCGCTATCATCAAAAGGTTTCGCCTCTGGATAAGGCCGGCGGTTATAACATTGAAGAGTGGGGCGGTTTGTTTATTGACCGTATCGAAGGGTGTTACACAAATGTCATGGGGCTGCCCATGGCTAAACTTCGGATGATGCTCAAACAATGCGGGGTGTTTTTACTATGAACCGGAAAATAGTCTGGATGATTTCCCTGTGGGCCTGTGTTGGAGCGGCCGGAGGCTGCGCTTCGGAATACAATCTCGCTACAGGCCGGGAAGAGCGTCTTCTGTACGGGACGGAGAAAGAAGTCAGCATCGGAGACGCTGTCGCCCGTCAGGTCGAACAGAATTATCCGATCAGCCGGGAAGTGGACCTGAACCAGCGGATGGAGACGATCCTGGACCGCCTGGTTCCGGTGGTTGACCGGAAAGACCTGGTTTACACGATCCGGGTGATCGATGAGGACACGGTCAATGCCGTGAGCCTCCCCGGCGGATATGTTTATGTTTTCAGGGGCTTGATTGATAAGGCGAAAACGGATGACCAGCTCGCCGGTGTCGTGGCGCATGAACTGGGGCACATCACAGCCCGGCATGGAATCAAGCGGATGCAGACTCTATACGGATACACGCTGCTGCAGGGGCTGGCCATCGCCTCCCAGGATGCGGACGCGGTCGTGGGGGTCAACGCGATTTATACCAGTGTTTTTCTGGCGTATTCCCGGCAGGATGAGTTTGAAGCCGACCGTTTGGCCGTGAAATATATGAAGAAAGCCGGGTATGACCCGGAAGAAATGATCAAAGTCCTGGAGATCCTGAAAAAAGAGGAAGAGCGGGCGCCCGCCCGCCCGGTCAGTTATTTCCGGACCCACCCTTATCTTGCCGAAAGAATGGGGGTTGTGCATCAGGCGATCACCGGAGAACTGCGGTTTAAGGATTATTTGAATTTAACGGGGAGTGAAGTTCGATTATGAGGGGAGACCTGATTCCAAGACGGTGGGCGTTTGTTTGTGTGCTGACGCTTCCTCTGCTTTTTTCCTGCCGGATGGCGGAGCCCCGGGACCGGGTGTGCTTCCCCGGCGCCTGCTATGACGTGGAGCTGGCGTTAACGCCGGAAACCCGCCAGCGGGGGCTGCAGCGCCGGGTCCAGATGCCTGCGGACCACGGTATGCTCTTTGTTTTTCCGAAGAGTTCCGCGTACGGGTTCTGGATGAAAGAAACCCTCATCCCCCTGGATATGATTTGGATGGACCACAACCGCCGTATTGTCCACATTGAAGAGCATGTCCCGCCCTGTGAAACAACCGCTCAAGACTGTCCGGTTTATACTCCGCCGAAGCCGGCTTTGTACGTTTTGGAATTAAACGCGGGACAGGCGGCGGAAAAGCGTTTAAAGATCGGCCTGACAGCCGTGTTTCATCTGTCTCCTCAACCCCCGGCAGATAAAACGGCCCCCTAGAAAGACGGGTTGAATTTTTCGGATTATTTTTTAGCCGCAGGGGCTCCTTTCCCTAACTTTTTGAAAATAATAAAGTTAATTCTAATCCAAATCTTGCTCTTATTCATAAGGTATGATATATTTAATTTACCCTTTCAAATCACCCTGTCCCAAGATTTTTGACAAATCTTGTCTTATCTCATTCTATAATTTTTTTAAAGCGGGAGGAAAACCCAGATGATGAGTCATTTCCGGAATTGCCGTAACCAGTGGTCTTACAAACTTCTTGTATCATTTGTCAGTTATTCTTTTGTGGCGGGACTGATCCTGCCTCCTGTGACGCTTTCGGCCGCTGACCCTCAAAAAGGGATTTTAGGCCTGCCGATGCCCGGGTCTATGGTGATGAAAAGCGACGTTTACACCCCGGCATGCCTGAAAGGCATTAAGATCGACCCGCAGAATCCTTTGAAATTCGATTTTATTATCGATTCCGGCAAAGATGAGTTGACAGGGCAGGCCCTGGAAGAAGAGTCCAATAAACTGATTAAATATTTTTTGGCGACTCTGACGATTCCCGAAGAAGACCTGTGGGTGAACCTTTCCCCGTATGAAAGCGACCGGATTATCCCCGAGGGCTTCGGCCTTACGGAGATGGGCCGGGACCTTCTGGCCCAGGATTACATGCTCAAACAGCTGGTCGCGTCCCTGATTTATCCGGAACAGGATTTGGGGCAGGAATTCTGGCAAAGGGTGTATGACCGCGCGTTCAAGGAGTACGGCACAACGAATGTTCCTATCAACACGTTCAATAAAGTGTGGATCATCCCAGAGGACGCTTTGGTCGTCGAACATAACGGCAGCGCTTTTGTCGTGGACAGCCATTTGAAGGTCATGCTGGAAGAAGACTATCTCGCTTTGGAACAGAATCTGGCCAACCAGAAACTCGGCACGACCAAGATCACCGAGGATTATGTGAAAACGTTAAGCAAGGTTTCTTCGGATGTGGTCCGGGAAATCCTCCTCCCGGAGATTGAAAAAGAGGTGAATGAGGGAAAAAATTTTGCCAAGCTCCGGCAGATCTATAATTCCATGATTTTGGCCACCTGGTATAAACAGAATCTGCGGGCCACCCTGCTGGGCCAGGTGTATGTGAATAAAGGAAAGATTAAAGGGGTGGATGTTGATGACCGGGAAATAAAACAAAAGATTTATGAGCAGTATCTGGAGGCCTTCCGGAAAGGTGTTTATAACTATATCCGGGAAGATTATGACATGACGTCGAAGCAGGTCATCCCCCGGAAATATTTTTCCGGCGGTTTTGACGCCTCTGCCGTGTCCAGCGCGGTCCGGGCGGTGGATCTTCAGGATATCCCGCCGTCATCTCCTTTACGGGCGAGAGTGGATCAGGGCTTGAACATTTCCAGCCCTGTGGTTCAGGTATCGGCGATTCTGGCGGAAAACCCTTCAGAAACCTTGGCGGCAAAGGGGGTTGTTACGGCAGAGGACATTACAGCCCCGGTTGTGGTGGCTTCGCCGGTGGTGGTGTCTCCGGAAATTTTGAAATTGTACCAGGGTGATATTGAGGAGTTGCAGCGTGCTGCTTTTGATTACGGCGACAGATCTTTTATCGCGGATGAGAACCGGGCGGTCGCCAAGAGCGAACTGGCCCGGGAGAGCAAGATTATGGGGGTGCTTCTTTGGGCCAGCCGGAACGCTTTGCCGGCTGAGATCGCCGGAAAAATCGGGGCCCAGTTGACGGCTTTAGTGGATGTGGCCAATGAGGTCGTCGAGGAAGGTTACAGCATCCGGCTGGCTGAGGCGATAACCAAAGCCGAAGACGCGCTTTTAGAGAATTTAAACGAAGCGGAACTTGCCCTCCTGGATCAGGCGGCTTTATCGTCTCCGATCGCGGCCGGCACGATCCGGTTCCAGGACCTCAGCCCCTTCGGCCAGCAGTACGCGGAGTTGCGGGTTCGTCATTACCTCGGATATGTGGTGGGGTCGCAGGGAAGAGGCGGGGTGACGGAGGCGCAGGCCGCGGCATTCCTGTCAAGGCTCAACGCGGACATTTCCCGTATGGTGCAGGAAGGGCGTACCTTAAAAGAAATCGGCGAGCAATATTTCCCCGAGTTGAGCGATGAAACCCGGGCCTTTGTTGAACATTCCCGGACGCAATATGAATTGAACAGGAAATCCAACGCCAGAGTCATGGCCGATGTTCTGATCGCGTCTTTATCGGCTCCAGAAACGGACCGCTATGACAGGGCGACGATAAAAGCGGAACCCATAACTTTTCCTTCACGCTGGCCGCAGCTGGATGTTTTCAACACTTTGGAAAGAATCGTGCGGGAGCGGGGCCAGGTGCTCGTCAGCCCGTCCTCACCGGTTTCACAGCAGTTTGCGCAGTTGTCGTCTGACGAAGTCGTCGGAGAAATAGCGTACAATTTCGGGCAGTCGTATGACACGATGATGTCTTTGGTGCCGTTTTTAGCGGAAACCACAGGCGTGTCGGAAGAGCGGATCCTGCAGGAGCTGAATGGCGACACCTACGCGGTGTTTGCCGACCAGCTGGCCCAGATCGCGGAGATGGTCAAGGCCAGGGACATATTTCCGGAACAGGTGAATGTGCGGGTTTCCATGGAAGAACCGGAGCAGGCTCCGATACAGCTGACGGGAGAGCGGACGGTCCCGAATGTTTTGTTCTGGGCCATGAAAGGCGACCCGTGGCAGTCCGGGCACATCTGGATGATCCTGGAAGCGATCATCAAGAACAAGATCGACAAGGTCGTGGTCATGATCGACAACAGCGATCCGACCCGGAAACCGGATTTAAGTTCGCTGTCGATCCGGGAGGCGTTCACGTGGGTGATTTTTGAAAAGTATTTAAAGCCGTTTGTGCAGTACACCACACTTCCCAAAGAAATGCTGGACTTGTTTTCCGCGGACGGGGAAACGGTAATTTTTTATCTCGCGGAACTTAACGCGAATCAACCGATGAACCTGTTTTACGGCGCGGGGTCGGATCACGCGAATTTGTACGAGCTTAAGAAGGTGGCAATCACACAAAATGACTTTATGAGCACGATCGCGGGGATCGAAAACGCGGTGGAGCGTCAGCGGATTCAGCAAATGTTTGCCGACGCGGGGTATATTAACGCAGAAGGGCAGCCGGTGGAAAGCGCGTTTCAGGCTCTGGTGGACCGGTTAAAAGAACGGGGATACCTGGATGCCGAGAAAGGCAAGCCGGTGAGCGGGAAGTTTAGCGCTTATTTAGAGGAAGGTAAGCCGGAAGAATTGTTGTTAAGCGACCTGGAAGGGACAGGGTTGGAAACGGAAGACGCCCGGAGGGTTGTGTATCAGGCGTTATTCGCTCCGGATGTGCCGCGGAAACTCCTCAACAAGATGACGTCCGGAGAGCAGGGCTTAAGAGGGTTCCAGGCGCGCAAGGATATTCAGAAAATGAATATTGTTTTCAGCCAGCGCCGGGGGAAAGAGGTTGATGAAACTCTCCTTCAAGCGTATGAGACGAAGCTGGCGGCGGAGTTGAACGCGCGGGGATTACCAAGGCTGGGCTTGTCAACCATCACCCAGCCGATGGACACCTCATCCACTGATGTGCGCAAGCGCGGGCAGTTCTGGAAAGTGCCATGGGTGTCTTTGCAGGTGGCGAACGCGTTTAAGATGTGGGGCTATGAAATGGATGGCGAATCCGCGCAGCAGGAATTGCGGGCGGAGAATTTGACGCAAAGAGTGGCCCAAGTCTTGGCTGGTGACCTCAGTGAGGAAGCGCGCAATGAGGCGCTGGAGAGGATGGATGTGTACGCGTTAAACGGTTTGGGCTTGAATGCCTTTGATAAATACATCATGGGCGAGATTATAAAAGTAAAGGCCGAGTTAAAAGAAAAAGCCGGCCAGCCGGAATCGGTGCGGTTGGAAATTGTCGACACCTGGCTGAAACAAGTCCGGGAACTGATTTTCGCGCAGGCGCGAACTCTCGCGATGGCGGCGATCGAGAACCCTCTTCCCATCCGGCGGCAGGACCAGGAAAGGATGAGGGATTTATTGATAGGCGGGCGGGTGGTGCCGCCTGTGGTGGTGAAGGAGTATTATGAGACCCGCAGCCAGCGGGGCCTGTCGCTTGAGCCGGAGGAAGTGGCCTTCGAGTTGAGGGTGACCGCGGAGCTCATCAGGGCCACGATGTCGTCTCCTATAAAAAAGATCCTTGTCGTGGATGACATGGAAGAATTGAGGAATTTGAACAGGGATATTTTTAGTACTATCTTCTCCGGGGCGGAAGTTATTACGGCCGTGAACGGCGAAGAGGGGTTGAATATGTTCCGGGAGAATCCGGATATTGATTTGGTGGTCACGGACCTGGAAATGCCGCTGATGAACGGGGAAGAGATGGCCAGGACGATCCGTTCCGAGCGCGACGTCCCGGTCGTCCTGATGTCCGGGAATTACTCGGAAGTGCAGCGGTTGTCCGAAATGGACGAGGCTTCAGGGTTGAAAAGCGGGATTTTCACGGAAGTCATTCAGAAGCCGTATCAGTTGAAGACGGTTATCGATTTAAAAGGCAGGCTGGCTACATCGTCTCCTATTAATAAAATCCTTCTTGTGGATGACACCGAGGGGCTGAGGTCGCTTCTGAGGGCAGAGCTGGGTGATATTTTTACCGAAGCGGAAATCATCACTGCGGCCAACGGGGAAGAGGGATTGAGCCTGTTCCGGGAGAATCCGGATATAGGCCTGGTTCTGACCGACCTGCAGATGCCGGTGATGAACGGGGAAGAAATGGCCCGGACGATCCGTTCCGAGCGGGACGTGCCGGTCGTGCTGATGACTGGGAACAGCCGGGAGATGACACGCTTATCCGTGGTCGATGAGACCTCAGGATTGAAGAGCGGACTTTTCCTTGAAGTGGTTGAAAAGCCGTTTAATTTCGACACGATTGCCGCTTTAAAAGACCAGTTGTCTTCATCTTCTCCGGTTCTGCAGAGCATTACTCTGGACGCGGAAGATTTGGACCTGATCGGGGATGTCTTAACTGTTGACCGGGAAGTTTATGGACTTCAGGACGCCTGGGCTTACGCGGCGATCTCGGTCTTGCTGGCCAATCAGTTGAAGTATCCGGAGGCCATGCCGCCGTTAAGGCCGGCCGCCAGAATTTTAGGCATTAAATGGCAGGACGGGGCTTATCCGGTAGAAGACGCCATGTTCCGGCTGCTTCCGGCCAGCTTGGCGGTCGGGTACGGCCTGCTGGATGCCGTGGCGTACCGGACTTTAAAAGAAGCCATTGACCTGGAGAGGGCCGGTCAGTTTGAGCAGGCGGAAAATAAATTGACCGAGCTCGAAGGGATTGACAAGGGAAAGGCGGACCAGATCTTGAAGATGGCCGCGGCGGTGTTCAATAATTCCGTCGCTTTGTCCATTGATAACGACCTTGACCTGCAGATGACCATTCTGGGGGCCGGACGGGGGGAAAGGATGCCTTTCGTGGATTTCGTCGCGCTTTCCCGCACGGCTCCGATACAGCTGACAGTGGAGAATAAGGAGAGGCTGAATGTTCTTCTCACTGAGGCTGAAACGGTTCTTCAACGGGTAGAGATTGAAACGGTGGAAGACCGGGTTGTTTTGGAGCAAATTCGTAAGGACGTGACCGGTATTTTGGAAGAAGCCGGCGCGATCTTTTCAACGTTCGCCCTTGAGGAGGAGTTGAGAAAACCCGCCCCGGCCGAGGAAGCGGTGCGGCTGCAGCAGGTCATAACTGCGATGGCGGAGATTGAGACCAAACTGGGGCCTTCTCCGGCAGCGGATTTAGCGTCCGAAGAAGAGGTCTCCTCCCCGGTCCAGGTGGTCGAAAAAACAATGAATAAATTCAGGTTACAGAACCGCGCCACCCGGGAGCTTCTGGACGGATTTGTCAACGGTTCCATCGAGAGAAATACCGCCGGCCGGGAACTCGCCCGGCTGCTGCGGTCGGAAAGACAGGCCCGGGGCGTTTCTTCGGGAGGGGTGCTCAGTTTCGCGCAGCGGTTGAACGGCCAATTGGAAGCGCAGTCATCGCCCCTCGGCGGTATCAACCTGAACCCGGCTTTGCTGAACCTGCAGATCAAACGGGATAATAACGGCGTGCCGCTGCCTTTGCCGCAGCAGCCTGTCGGGGATATGAATATTGACGGATTCCTGCCGGTCATTATCAATATCACGCCCATCCCGAATCTGCCGATGCTGCTAGGCAGAAACCTGGGGGACGTCCCGGCACAGGGCGTTCCGGCTGAGGAGAAAGAAGGCCGGCAGCAGGGGCCGTCTCAACCATCGGAAAAAACAGGCGTGCAGTTTTTCTTTGATGATAAAGACCAGTTGAGCTTGTTGAATTATAATTAGGTTCACGGGTTTTGAATGAATAGCGCATAAGAAAACCCCCTTGGGGCGGTTAGGCGTCGAAGATGATGCGGAAACTCCAAGGGGGTTTTCTTATGTATAAATGAAGAATGTCCTTCCTTCTTGAGGGCGGGGCCTGTATAATTTTGGGATAAGAAAGTGTTTTGAGGTCATAAAAAATCTGGGCGCTGCCTTTACCCCATAAAAGGGCGTGTTTTTCCTGAAAGCGTATGCTTTTTAATTCCTTAGAATTCGTGATTTTTTTCCCCGTGGTGGTCGCGGTCTATTTTCTTTTGCCCTTCCGTTTCCGCTGGGCGTGGCTGCTTGTGGCCAGTTACGCTTTTTATATGGTCTGGAATGTCCCGTATGTGCTGTTATTGGTGGCGTCGACGGTGGTTGATTACGCGGCCGGCCTTAATGTGGCGCCGTCGGAGGGAAGAGCGTTCAGGCGCAAAATGTTTTTGATGTTCAGCCTGACCGCTAATTTCGGGATTCTGGGGGTCTTTAAATATTTTAATTTTTTCTCCGCCAGCCTGAACCGCGTGTTTGAGACGGCGGGCCTGGATTATGTCATCCCGCATCTGGACGTCCTGCTCCCGCTGGGCATATCCTTTTACACGTTTCAGACTTTGAGTTACACCCTGGACGTGTACCGCGGGAGGATGGCGCCGCAGAAACATCTCGGCGTGTTCGCCCTGTATGTGACGTTTTTTCCCCAACTGGTCGCGGGCCCTATCGAAAGGGCCACGCACCTTCTGCCGCAGTTTTTTAAAAAGCACGCGTTTGACTACGAACGGGCCTGCGACGGCTTCAAGCTGATGCTGTGGGGCTTTTTTCAAAAGATCGTGATCGCCGACCGGCTGGCGTATTTTGTGAATCTTGTTTACGGGGACCCGCAAGGCTGGCGGGGCTTGCCGGTTTACCTGGCCACCAACTTTTTCGCCTTTCAGATATATTGCGATTTCGCCGGTTACTCGGATATTGCTATCGGCGCGGCCAAAGTGATGGGCTTTGATATCATGGAAAATTTCCGGAGGCCGTATTTCGCTTCGTCCATCGCCGATTTCTGGCGGCGCTGGCATATTTCCCTTTCGACCTGGTTCCGGGACTATTTATACATTCCGCTGGGGGGCAACCGGGTTTCTGTCCGGCGGTGGTATTTTAACCTCATGGTGGTGTTCGTGGTCAGCGGGCTGTGGCACGGCGCGAACTGGACGTTTGTCGTCTGGGGGGCTTTGCACGGTTTTTATATCCTGTTTTCAATTTTGACAAAAAGTTTTCAGGACAGGGTTGTTAAACTGTTCCGGTTGGACGCCTGTCCAAGATTGCATCGTTTCTTGCAGGCCGTGGTCACATATCACCTGGTTCTGTTATCCTGGGTATTTTTCCGGGCCCGGACCTTGAGTGAAGTGGGGATCCTGGTCAGGAACATGCTGACCTTTGATATCGGCGCACGGTTTCCTTATAAAAATTTTGATTTTATCGTCTCATTAGGATGCATCGGGCTCTTGCTGCTTGTTCATGGGCTGCAAACCCGATGGCGGCTGCGGGATGTGATCGCCGGATGGCCCAAGGCTCTGCGCTGGAGTTTTTATTATTTTATTTTTTTAGTGATTATATTCCTGGGTAAATTTGAAGGGGTCGAATTTATTTATTTCCAATTCTAAGCCATGAGACACGCCCTCAAAGAAATGACCGCGTTTGTGTTGATTTTTCTGGCTCTATCCGTGGCCTTGCATTCCTATCTTATGGAAGGGTTAAAGGCGCGGACAACCGGGGACTTCGGCGACTGGAACAGGATTATCAACGGCCGGATCAACGCGGATATCCTGGTGACCGGAGCGTCCCGGGCGCAATGCGGAGTGGATGTCCTTACTCTCGAATACTATTTTAAGAAGAAATGTTTCAACCTGGCGATGAAAGGCAATTCTTTGACCCTGCAATTAGCCCGGCTTAAAGTGTATTTGAAACACAATAAGGCTCCGGAGGTCATTATCCAGGTGGTTGGCCGCAACGCTCTGCGAAAGCCCCGGGCGTATAATCCGGGTCAGTTTGTCCCTTATCTGAACGAAGAGGAGCTTTTCCGGCCCCTGATCCGGATTTCCCGGCATTTTATTTTTGCCCGGTATATCCCGCTGTACAGCTTTGCGTTGCAGAGCCCGTCTTTCACGAAGGACGCCTGGCAGGGGTTGACCGGGCAGGAAGACCCGCCGCAATGCAATAACGGTTATTGTCCGGTCGATATGGTGTGGGATAGGAAGAGCGACCTCGCCACCGTAAAAAAGCTTTATCCCAACGGAATCATTGACCAGATCACGCCGGAGGGGAAGGATGCTTTTGTGGAGTTGGTCCGGCTCTGCCGGGAGAAACACATCCGGTTGATCCTGGTTTACGCGCCGGGGTATTATGAGTTTAATAACTTTGTCGTTAATTATGAAGAGGGTAAAGCTTTGTATCATCAATACGCCGGGCAATACGGGTTGGATCTGCTGGATTATTCCTCTGCCGACATAAGCCGGCAAGAAGACATGTTTTTGAATTCCCAGCATTTGAATTATAAAGGGGCCACCCGTTTTTCAGAAGATCTCGCGCGGGACCTCGGCCCTTTGATTACGGCAGGACGGGACGGGGACGTGAATTTTTAGCAGGGAAGCATTTTTCCTTCTTGACCTATGATGCCCAAGGCAACGTGTATTCAATCGAAGACCCGGAGCACCATCTCACCACGTTCGAGTACGACGCTCTGGGCCGCGCCACAGCGGTCCACCGGCCGGATACGACCGATCTTTATTACACCTATGACTTAAACGGCAACATGACGGTGGTCACGAATCCGTCGGGCATAGACCATGGTTTCCAATACAATCTGGTCAACCTAGCGGATGAATACACGCCTCCTTTATCAAACAGCACGACCTACACCTATGACCGGGACCGGCGGCTGACCCGCACCACGTTCCCGTCCGGGGCCGAAATCGTCAACGTGTATACCGGGGACCAGCTCACCGCTATCCAGACACCGGAAGGGGATGTGGCGTTGTCGTATTATCCTTCGGGCCAGGCGCAGGCGGTCAGCAAGACGGGAGAGCAGATCGTCTATGGTTATGACGGCAGTTTGGTGGTTTCCCAGGGGATGAGCGGCACGCTGAACCAGGTGCTTTCCTACACGTATAACAATGATTTTAACCTCACGGGATTCACGTACGCGGGGGCTACCGCCGCCTATACGTATGATGACGACGGGCTCCTCACCCAGGCTTCGGGCTACACGGTCACGAATAATGCGGCCAACGGCCTGCCGGAAGGGGTGAATGACGCGCTCATCGCGCTTAGCCGTTCCTTTAACGGTTACGGCGAGGTGGCGGGGCAGAGCGTTACGGTGAACGGCGCGCCGGCCGCGTCCTGGCAGGTGACGCATAACAATAACGGCCAGATCGTTACCAAGACAGAGACGGTGGCCGGGGTCACGGCGGATTACGCGTACAGTTATGATGAAGTGGGCCGGCTGCGGGAGGTTGAAAAAGATGGTGTCCTGGTAGAGGAATACCGTTATAATGATGCTGACCCCTTAGGGATACGGACGTATGAGATGAACGTGTTAAGGGGGATAGCGGGACGTTCTTTGTCATATAACATTGAGGACCAGCTGTTGACCGTTGGGTCAGCGGTATATCAGTACAACCTTGACGGGTTTTTGCGCGTCAAGGTGGATGGCGCGGATTCCACTGTCTATGATTATTCTTCGCGCGGGGAGCTGTTAAGTGTCAATCTGCCTTCGGGTGATGTGATCGAGTATGTGCATGATCCGCTGGGCCGCCGCATTGCCAAGAAAGTTAACGGCGGGGTCGTTGAAAAATACCTCTGGTCCGGCTTGACGCGCCTCTTGGCCGTGTATGACGGCGCTAATAACTTGCTGATGCGGTTTGAATACGCGGACGGCCGGATGCCGGTGGCCATGACGCAGGGAGGGAACAAGTATTATCTGGCGTATGATCAGGTCGGCAGCTTAAGGGCGGTGACTGATGCCGCGGGTACGGTGATCAAGCGGATCGATTATGACACGTTCGGGAACATTCTGGCCGACAGCAATCCGGGTTTTTCGGTGCCGTTTGGGTTCGCTGGCGGGTTGCATGACCGCGACACGGAGCTGATCAGGTTCGGAGTCCGGGACTACGACCCGGCGATCGGGAGATGGACCGCCAAGGATCCGATCGGTTTCGCCGGAGGGGATGATGACTTATACGGCTACACCTTAGACGACCCCGTGAACGGGGTGGATCCGGAGGGGCTACAAGACGATGAGGAGAGTGTATGGTCATATATTTCTTCAGTTGCTTCTGCTTGGGCTGCCGGATTGAAACAGCTCCGAGAGTATCCAACATTTTTTAAAAATTTAAGCCCAATCGGTATTGGTTCAAAGTATAATTTGAGTTCTTTGGGTGCAGATGCAAGTGCTCTCCTGGCAATAGGTGGAACATATTGTGAATTGAAGAATATAAGTTCAAAGGATATCGACCTACTTGATAAAGGAATTGAAAGTGCTATTGTTGTAAGTAGTAATATTGGAGCAGCTTTTCTCTCCGGTTTTGTTACTTCAACTTTAGCATCTACACCTGGAGGTGTAACTCTTACTGTGTTCGTTGATTTCTTTATCGGGGCAGGATTTGGTTACTTAAAAGAAGTTGGAATAAATTCTTATGAAAATATACGGAATATAAACAATGAATACAAATAATTCAAGCAATGTTTACCCATTTCATAGAAAGCCTTTTTTATTCGTTAGTAGTTTTCTCTTTTTTGTTTCTCTAATTATTGTTATTAATGGGATTTCAACTTTGAAAGAATTACTTCTCTTTTTTTTTAATATAGTATGTCTATTTTTTATTTATTTTTATTCAGAATTATGCATAGTTACTGATTGTGAAAGTATTAACTTGTGTAAGTTTAGCAATAATTCAATAAAAAAAATATTTGTGTGCTTAGAATGGGAAAAAATAGAAAAGGTTTCAACCAATAACACTAATAAAAAACAATACACAATTATATTAGGATTAAACAATTTTGATCAACTGAAGAAAATTTGTTTTTCAAGTGATTCATTAAATAATTATCATGATTTATTAACTCAAATAATTAAAAATGTTAGCAGTGATAGAACGGATGATAATACAAAAAACTGTGCCCGTCTTAATTCTGATCGGGTGGAAAGGTGCCAGGCACGAGAAGGGGACAAGTAGAAAATAAAAAGATTTTTCCCCTTTGTATTGAGACCCCGCTGGCCCGCCGGCGTTCAAGCGAACCCGTTTCCAGGATCAGAATTGAGGAATCGGGTTCTAATTCACGCCGCCAGACCAGCGGGGTTCTCTTGAGATATTGAAATACCCACCCCCCTCTAAAAGGAGGACATATTGTCCCTGCCCTTCGGGCAGCTGCCGCTCGCCTGATTTAGGCGGGCTCGCGGCACTCAAATCTCACTTCGTTCGATTTGCGTCCAATGTCTCCTCATCCCAGTATAATGATGCTGAGATGCCCCCGTTTTAACGGACAGGTTAATTAAAGAGCAATGGCTGCCTCAGCCATCTCGGGTGTAACATAGTTCAAAGACTGATGGATCCGTTGTCTATTATAAAATATTTCCAGAAACT
>JAGOJP010000144.1 GCA_017995055.1 Candidatus Omnitrophota bacterium | reverse complement strand
CTTTGGGATCACTACTACGGACCGGGTTCAACCTTGGCGCCTGGATACGTGGCCGATCCGGACCATCCCACGCTCATCCCGCCGCACCAGACCGGCGGCGCCGTAGATCTCACCCTCAGTTGGCAAGGGCAGGCGATCAACCTGGGAACGGCGTTCGACGATTTCTCACCCGACGCAGCCGCCGATGCGTACGAGCGACCAAACGCACCGCCACAGGTCACCGCGTTGCGTCGACTCTTGCACTGGGCAATGACCGCTCACGACTTCGTCGGCCTGGAATCTGAATGGTGGCACTTCTCGTTCGGCGACCAGATGTGGGCCAAGCTCCGAAACGAACCTGAGGCCCTCTATGCCGGTGCGGAAGCGTCTCAATAACGCCGAATCCGTTGCGCCAAGGCCACGGTGATTGACGTTCAATCCGATGCCGTTCATGGCACGCGGGTTTTGCTGGATGGGGAGGACGTCTCCGAGGCTATCCGGTCGGCCGCCGTCACCAATAATACGTTTTATATCGCCAGGGCTCCGGGCGTGCGGGAGATTCTTGTCGGGTGGCAGAGGAAGATGGGCCAGAGCCGGGATGTTGTTGTCGAAGGGCGCGACGTGGGGACTGTCGTTTTCCCGGAAGCGACGTTTAAATTTTATCTGGACGCAGATTTTGAAGAACGTGTCCAGCGGCGGTTCAAGGAACTGGTAGATAAAGGTGTTCCTGTTGATGTGGCACAGCTTAGGGCGGACCTTCAGGAAAGGGATCAGAAAGACTTGACCCGGGCCGTCGGCCCTTTACGCCGGGCGGATGATGCTGTCGTCGTTGATTCCACGCGGCTGTCTATTGACGGGGTGGTGCAAAAGATGCTGGCCATTATCCAATCCCGGCAGGGTATGTAGAATTTATGGCTCTGTCCGGCGCGGGACGTTTATCCGCCTCCGCAGAAGACCATGGGCATACCTGCGGATGAAGGCGAGAAGTTCACAAACTCTTCTGCTTTGGGGATGTTCGCCTGTATGTCAAAAAGACAGCTCGTTCCGCGAAGTGAAGAGTTAATAGGTACAACGCCCCAGGGGGTGGAGTTCCTTAGGGCGAGCCTGCCCAGATAACACAAATCATATGGATCAGACTCTCATAAGAAATTTTTCTATTATCGCTCATATTGATCACGGCAAGTCAACCTTGGCGGACAGGCTTTTATTGCATACCGGGGCTATTGACGAACGGAAGTTCCAGAATCAGTTGCTGGATGACATGGATATTGAGAGGGAGCGGGGAATCACCATTAAGGCGTCCGCTGTGCGGCTTCAATACAAAGCGGCTGACGGGCGGACATATGTTTTAAACCTTATTGACACCCCCGGCCATGTCGATTTTACGTACGAGGTGGAGAAATCCCTCCGGGCTTGTGAAGGGGCGTTGCTGCTGATAGACGCGTCTCAGGGTGTCGAGTCTCAGACGGTGGCGAATTATTATCTGGCGATTGACAGCAATCTGGAAATTCTGCCGGTCATCAACAAAATTGATATCGCGAATATTGATATCGATCATGCTAAAATGGAGTTTATGGATATCCTGAATTTTAAAGAAGTGGATATTCAGCTTGTTTCCGCCAAGGAAGGGATCGGGATTGAAAAACTGTTTGAGAAAATTGTCAGTTTTATCCCGGCTCCGGAGGGGGATATTCAGGCCCCCTTGCAGGCCTTGATTTTTGACATGAAATACGATATTTACAAGGGGATTATAATTTATGTCCGGGTTTTTAACGGAAAGATCGGGCCGGATTTGAGAATCAGGATGATGCACAGCGGCAAGGAATTTTCCGTCGAAGAGATCGGGGTATTCTGCCCGGATGCGACCAAGGTGAAGGGGCTCTCCAGCGGAGAGGTCGGGTATATCACGTGCAACATCCATGACCCCCGGGAAGTGAAAGTCGGGGAGACGATTACGGCGGTGAATGACCCGGCGGCTGAGCCGTTGGAAGGCTACCGGCAGCTGAATCCTTTGGTTTTCTGCGGCGTGTATCCTGTGAATTCGAAAGATTTTATGTCCCTGCGGGAAGCCATCGAGAAATTGCAGTTGAATGACCCGAGTTTTGTTTATGAGTTGGAGACGTCCCTGTCCTTCGGACACGGATTCCGCTGCGGATTCTTGGGATTGCTGCATATGGAGATTATTCAAGAGCGTCTCCAGCGGGAGTATGACTTGAATCTTATCCTGACGACCCCCAATGTGAAATACCGCGTTACAACCAAAAGTCAGGATGTGGTTTTTGTAGAGAACCCCGTTCACTTGCCTGAACGGACCCAGATCGATTTCCTTGAGGAGCCTTATTTGGAGGTGGCGATTCTTGCCCCGGTGGAGTATTTGGATAAGGTGATGGAATTGTCAAAATCCAAACGGGGAAATTATATCAAGAGCGAGTATGTCTCGGAACGAATGAGAATCCTTTTCGACATCCCTTTGTCTGAAGTGATTGTAGATTTTAATGACATGATTAAATCCGTAACCCGCGGGTATGGGTCGATTGATTATAAATTTAAGGGGTATTTCCCCACGAAAGTTTCAAAATTGGATATCCTGATTAACGGGAAAGACTGTGATGCTTTTTCCTGCCTTGTCCACCAGGATCGGGCTTATGATAAAGGGGTTGCCTTGGTGAGTAAGCTGAAGGATCTGATCCCCCAACAGCTTTTTGAAGTCCGGATACAGGCATCGTGTGACGGGCGTGTAATCTCCAGCGCTAAAGTGCGTTCGGTGGGGAAAAACGTTACCGCCAAATGCTATGGAGGAGACATCACCCGAAAGAGAAAGCTGTGGGAAAAACAGAAGGAAGGGAAGAAACGCCTGAAGCAGATCGGGAATGTTGAAGTTCCCCAGGAGGCGTTTTTAGCGGTATTAAAAATTTAACGGAGTTTGATATGGATAACATACCGTGGAAAAAACAATATGAGGACTTGGTGACGGAAGGGAAGAAGAAAGGGGCCTTGCTGAGGGATACGGTGGCCCGGACACTGCAGGCGGCGGGAGCGGGGGACAGGGATGTACAGCAGGCGCTTTTAAATCTTCATGATCAAGGGGTCAAGATTGTCCAGAAAACAGCCACCCGTGAGTGGGTGGAGTCGATTGTGGTGGCTTTTATCCTGGCGATGTTTATCCGGGAATTCTTTTTCCAGGCCTTCCGAATTCCCAGCGGCTCTATGCGCAACACTCTTTTGGAAGGGGATCGGTTGTTGGTGAATAAGTTGTATTATGGGCCTAAAATCCGTTTTACCCCAAAGCGGCTGCCCGGATTTACAACCCCTCAACGGGGGGATGTTATTGTTTTTATTTATCCTCAGGATGAAAAGAGGGATTTTATAAAACGGCTTATTGCTTTAGGCGGGGAAACGGTGGAAATTAAAGACGGCGATATTTATGTCGACGGGAAGCTTGTGGAAGACCCGCGGATAAAGAATATTTATTATTACAATTATGGAAATGCTTTGCCGGGAGAAAAGATCCGGGTCCCGGAAGGGCATTACTTTGTGCTGGGGGACAACAGCGCATCGAGCAGCGACAGCCGCTATTGGGGGTTTGTCCCGGAGAATAATGTGATCGGGAAGGCGGCCCTGATTTATTGGCCTCCGCAACGGATTCGGATCATTAAATAAAACGCGGTGGTTTCAGGAGGATTGAGAGTGAACGCGATACGGGCTTCCTGGCCAAAAGGTTTCTCTCCTCTTCGTTTTTGCTTCTGCGGCGGGCTTATCGGGGGGCTCTTGTTTTTGTCCCCGGGGTGTGCGTCGGTTTCTCGCCGGGAACAGGCGAGGGGAACTCCTTCTGCGGAGTCCCGGGAAGAAGCCTTAGCGGCGGCTAGTGCTGTGCTTGGGGCGGTGAGCGGGCAGGACGTGACCGAGAAAGATTTAAAGGATTTTGCGCAACAGGTGCGGAAGGACAAAGAAGCACAATCCGCCGTGGAAAGTATAGCCAATACGTTTGACCCTGGCCAACCCAAAATAAAATACTGCCCCGTATGCGGGAAGCGGTACCGATTGTATATGGAAGAGTTCCCGGTCCGTCATGTGCCGTTGAAAGTTTTGGAAGATTAATGGCCCCCCGGCTGTTTTCCTCGACAAGGGCGGGGGTTGTTCGCGCATGGTCGGGGTTTCATATAAGGAAGGGAATATGAGGCTTTTCTCAGGGCTGGCTTTAAGCTATCTTATTGGATCTTTCCCGACGGGTTATCTCCTTGGCTGTCTGTGGAATGGGATGGATATCTGAATATATGGTTTCGGTAATGTCGGGGCCGCCTATGTA
>JAGOJP010000143.1 GCA_017995055.1 Candidatus Omnitrophota bacterium | reverse complement strand
ACCGGGCGTTTGCCGACCCGTTCCACGCCTTCATCCAGAACCTCACCGTGGCCATGACGGGCACGCCATGCGGCGTGGCCATGATCAGCCTCCCCCGCAGCCAGGTGGAGATGACCGACTGGGACATGCAGTGGCAGGACCGGCTGACCAAGGTGGTCCGTCGCGTGGCCAAGGACCTCATCGCCAACGACGAGACCGAGATCAGCGAGGTGGTCCGCAAGCGGCTGTTCGAAGACCTGGGGAGCGAACGGATCCGGCGCAACGTGGCCACAACCTATGCCACCTGGTGCTTCGACCGGCGCGCCCAGCTCCCGCCGGAGTGGACGGCGGTGGACAGCGCCGCCACCCAGGCCGGCGCCGCCGAATTCCTGCGCGGCCGCTTTGAGAACTGCTATCCGTTCCATCCGGCGACGCTGTCGGTGTTCCAACGCAAGTGGCAGGCGCTGGCCCAGTACCAGCAGACGCGAGGCACGCTGGCCATGTTGGCCCAGTGGATCGCCTGGGCCTACCGCACCGGCTTCACCGAGGCCCGCCGGGAGCCGCTCATCACCCTGGGGTCCGCGCCCCTGGAGGCGCCCGAGTTCCGCAGCGTGGTGCTGGGCCAGCTCGGCGAGTCCCGCCTGGTGGCCGCCATCGATGCGGATATCGCCAGCGACCACGCCCACGCTCGGGCGCTGGATGCCGACACGAAGGGTCCCCTGCGCCAGATCCACCGCCGCGTGGGCACCGCCGTCTTCTTTGAGTCGTCCGGCGGCCAGGTGGACAAGGTGGCGCACCTGCCGGAGCTGCGCTTCGCCCTGGGCGAGCCGGATGTGGACACCACGTCCATCGACACGGCGGCGTTCGCGCTTGAAGACAAGTCGTATTTCTTCCGCCGCGTGGGCGCCGACGGCTTCAAGATCAGCCACCAGCCGACCCTGAAAAAAGTGGTCAGCGACCGCCGCGCGTCGATCGACGAGGCCACGGAGATCCTCCCGGCCATGCGGCAGATCGTCAAGAAGGAGTTCGAGCGGGGCACGGCGCTGACCATGGTCTCATTTCCCGACGACGGCGCGGCGGTGGCGGACACGCCGCGGCTCACAATCGTGGTCATGGACCCGGAGAGCGAATGGGTGAGCTCCGGAGCCCTCCGCACGCGCATCGCCGAGTGGACCCGGCAGCGCGGTAAATCGCCCCGGCTCTACCCCGGGGCGCTCGTCTGGTGCCTGAAGAAGCCCGGCCGCGAGCTGCGGGACAAGGTGGAACTGTGGCTGGCCTGGAAGCGCGTGGCCAAGGAGATCGCCGAGGGAACCTTAGGCGGTGAGTTCGAGAAGTCGGAACGGGCCGAGATCCAGGCGAAACTCACCGATGCCGAGGAAGCGGCCAAGGACGAGGTGTGGGGCGGCTTCCGCTACGCCGTGCTCTTCGACAGCAAGGAAACCGACGGCCTTCGGGTCATCGACCTGGGCGCGGGGCATTCCAGCGGCAGCGAGACCATGTGCGGCCGCGTGATCACTGCGCTAATGTCCGAGGGATTGCTGAGTAAATCGGTCGGGGCCGCATACCTGGAGCGCGCGTGGCCGCCGGCGCTGAAGGCATCCGGCGCCTGGCCGTTGGCCAGCCTGCGGCAGAGTTTCCTGAACGGCTCGCTCATCCGGCTTACCGATCCGGACGCGGTGCTTCGGGAAAAGATCGCGGAATTCGTGACCAGCGGGACGTTTGGTCTGGCCTCGAACCCCCAGGCGGATGGGAGTTATACTTACGTTTGGTTCCAGGAACAGGTCCATCTGGATGAGATCGCGTTCGATTCCAATGTGTTTCTGCTCACCAAAGCCCAGGCAAAGGCCATTAAGGAGGGTCGCCCGGGTTCAGCCGCCGGATCCGATTCGGGCCCGACGCCCGGCAAGGGAGCTGGCACAGGCTCCGCCTCCGGTATGGGATCAGGAATTCTACCTGGGTCGGCGACCGGAGCGGCTGCCGGTTCCACCCCAGGTTCTGCTACCGGGACACAGCCGGGTGCCGAGGCAGGAGGACAGGCCGGGCCTGCGTCCACTGCGCAAACTCGTCGGTATCGCATCTCCGGCTGCATCAGCCCGGAGAAATGGAACCGGTTGGGCACCAAGATTATCCCCAAGCTGAAGCAGGGCAGCGATGTGGAGGTGGGCGCCTACTTCGACGTCACCCTTGACGCCGCCTCGGAAGCTGCATTCATTACCGACATCAAACAAATCCTATCCGACATCCAGAACGATCTGGATATCCAGGTATTAGAGGACGACAAATAGCGGTATTGAAGGAGCGTCTTAATACGGTAAGTGCTCTGCAGTAGATGCTAACTGAAAGCTCAAATCGTATCAGACAAAAATGCTCATTAAAAGATTCATTAGGAACATGTTAGATGGCAACGAAAATCCGTTAACGGGACAGTGTTGACATAATAATCATCTTGGAGTTGGAACATGTCAGATGATTCATTACAGAATTCTAACAATATCGATGGCAGTATCTCCGATCTCTCGGCAGATCAGGAAAAAAAACATCCTATTGCCGAAGCAATTGATTGTCTCGTTAGTCGTGCCGAAGATATCAAATATTCAGCGCGACAATTCATTCCTCTCGCGTATAAAGATAAATTACAGCAATTAAAGCAAATTTTAAAAGCTTTTGAATCAAACCTTCCTCTTTTTGAAGATCCGGATTGTCATAAAAGAATACTAGCCCAGAGCGCTGTTCAGACGACAGTTTTTCAACTAGAACGCCTTGCACGATCAGATGTTCCCGGAGTGATACAAAGTGGTTTGTTTCTTGCCCTTTTTTCAGCTTTTGATGCTTTTACAGGGGATCTCCTCCATGGTCTCTATTTAAGAAAACCGTTACTTTTTAATAGTCTTGAGAAAACACTAACTTTTTCGGATGTTCTTGCAGCCAAAACAATAGAAGATTTAAAACAACAAGTTTTAGACGATAACATAGAAGATCTACGACGAAAGAGTTATTCAGAACAATTTGCATGTTTAAGCCAACGATATAAAATTAAATTAACTGAATTTGAAAACTGGCCTGCTTTTGTCGAGTGTTCTCAACGTCGCAATTTGATAACTCATTGCGATGGAATAGTGACAGAACAATACTATAAAGTTTGTCGAGATGCTGATGTTAAGGAAAGTAGTCTTGCACCAATTGGTTCGAAAGTAAAAATCGGTGCAGAATATTTTTATTCGACATGCGAGCTAGTCATCGAAGTGGGAATCAAGCTAGGGCAAACTCTGTGGCGAAAAACTTTACCGGAAGAAATCTCTGAAGCTGACAATCATATAATGTCTCTTCTCTATGGTGCGCTTGAAAACCGGAATTGGCCACGCGCAAAGATGATTGGTGAGTATGCTTTCCGTCTTCCTAAATTCTTTTCAGAACAAAATCAGAAGATTATAACCGTAAACTTTGCTCAAGCTTTATTGCGAGATGGTGAAAAAGATCGGGCTAAGAGTATTATTGATAATATTGACTGGTCAGCTACGACAGACGATTTTAAACTTGCTCGAGCAGTTCTTTTACAAGATTATAGTGATGCTGAAATAATCATGATGCGGATAGGCAAGCAAGGTCAGTTAACAAATGAAAACAGTTATCACACTTGGCCATTATTTATTGAATTCCGTGAAACAGAAAATTTCGCTCGTGCATATTTTAATGTTTTTGGCTACCCTTTTGCGGAGAAGTTAAAGGAGGAGGCAACTGAAGCATCTAGAAAAGCTGCAGCTGAAGTAGCTTTAGAACTCCCCATTGTTGATGGCACCCAGAATCTTTTGAAAGAGACGAACGAACTATTTTGTGATCCTGGTGCTCATGATTGAACCACATTAAATAATGGTGTAAAGAGATTTCCGAAGTATTTTTAGGATAATCTTGGCATATAATTGGTATTTTCCCAATGAATCAGGCTTGAATAATTATCAATTTGCGAAGTGATACAAATGAAGTGCTGTGTGGTTATTTTGAAATAAACCTGGTATGGAGGAGCATTCCAACCCCGATCGGGGCGATGCATTCCGCTTGCAAACAGGCCGGAGTGGGTTTTCAATAGTGGCCATGACTCCCGATGAGCGTGCGCGGCTGTTTTTGAGGTTGGCTCGGTACTTTGGGACCGAGGTGGGGGCGGAGTTTATGCGCAATACGGGGGTGGAGCAACCGGAGCTCGGGGTGAAGTGCCTGCACTCGCTGAGCGAGGGGATCTTCAAGCCGGCGGATAGTCCCTACGCCCTCACCGTCTGGAGCCGTTCGGCGGCGGGGGCCGATCATGAGATCTATGAGGACGTGATT
>JAGOJP010000142.1 GCA_017995055.1 Candidatus Omnitrophota bacterium | reverse complement strand
GGTCAATCCCCATGATATGCGGCATCACAAAATGCGTGAACTTATCCCCTTTCGTCTTCGCGATCATGTACGCCCCGAACTGCACCGGAATCTTGTACTTCTTCGCCTCCGCACCAAACACCTCCTCGATCCTCCTCACCCCGTACTCACTCTCCCATTCCCTCGGCCCTTTCGCCGATTCCGGCACCGGGGAAGACACCATCGCTCTTGATTCCACATCATCCCGTTTCAAAGCTCCCAACATGTCTTGCTTTGCCGCGACCTGGGCCCTGTAATCCGATGCGATCGGCGATGAAGAAAAATGGTTCCTTTTCAGGCTGGCCAGGAACACCGGCTTGATGTTTTCCAGCTGCTCTCTCACCGCCTGATGCAGCCGGAGGAAAGGAACGGCCAGAAGGATATCCACAAAGTCCTCCTTCAAGAAATACTGCCAGATCGAAGAATGATACAATGCCGGATTTTCGTGGATTTCATGAATCAGTTCAGCCCAAGGGACAAAACGCATGCCGCCTATTTCGCTGGTTTCAATCCCTTCGTTGAGCAGGGCCTCTTCAGCCGGACGAATGACATACAGAAACAGGAAAGAAATTTCCCGGTTAACTCCCCGGGCGACCCGATAGAAAAAGGCCGGCCCCTGGTAGCCGGGCGTCCCCTCAAAATCCTCCCGCCCGATTTTTTCAAAAGCGTTATTGACCCGGTACAACCGCTTCCGGGATAACGGAAGGACGGCTATCTCTTCCGCCATTTCTCTCATGACAGACTGCAGTCCTTTTTCCCCGACGCGCGAATGCCCCGTTACGAAAAGCCCCTGACGGTTCCGGTGATAGTTCTCTTTACGCAACTGTATCGCCACCCTCCGGCCGTCCGCCGAAACACCCAGAAGATGATCCGTCCGGTGAAGAGCCCCCGCCTGATGAACAGCATCCAGGGTCTGCGCCCAGCCGGAAGGCCTGTGGCTGGATTCATCCAACACGTCGACAACTTCACCTATGACCGGAGCCAGGTTGTTAATCATTGTTCTTAAATCCGTCATGCTCAATTCCAGCCGCCTAGCCAAATCTTTTAAGGCAACAGGGCGGGACGATTTAAATGCCCTGACCACCCTATTGTGCATCCATACAAAGCCGCTAAGATCAACCGGACTGGAAACAAAGAACCGGCACAACCCGGGAACAGGCTCTCTCCCCACCCCCTTCTCAACGACAAGACGGTCTCCCTCACCCTTTCCAGAATCACCCGTCCCAAGGTGCTTCTGTATTTTATGAAGACTGTCTTCGGGAGATAACCTGTTCCCGGATTTATGCCCAATCCTTTCCGGCCGGCCCATCGGAGAGCTGGCCTCCATATCCACAACCGCCAAATGTCCGGCCTTAAACTCCGCAAAAACAAAAGCCCCATCCGTAAAGTACGCGTTCACCTCACTCCAGGGGAGGACAATATCCGCTCTGCGGTTCCCGTCTTTAACCATCAATCCGTATCCCTCCCGGGTGCCGATCACCGCGGCCACATCCCCCCGGCGAATAAATAAAAACTTTGTGCCGGTGTCTTGCACCGCTTCTCCCAAGAATTCCTTCAAGTACAGCATCGGCAGCGTCACATCCTCCCGGTAAGCGATCACAAAAACAGCCGGCCCCCGGTCCGCTAAAACCCGTAACGCCTCTAAAAATTCCCGCCGAACCCGGCTGACATGCTCTGCGGGGTCACCCTGGAAAATCCCGCCGGTAGCCCAGACCGGCTTGTGCCATTGATGGATCACATAGCCCTGTTCTGCCAACCCGTCACGGAGCCGGGCCCCGATCACCCCCACGCAGTTATCACACCCTAAAGTGCCCCAGATCAATTTCGTGTCAACATCCGGGACAGGACGCACGTTCTTTTCCTCTTGGGTCACGCTTGCCGCGTTGATAATACGGTACCCCTGAAGCAAAATCTCCTGGCGGCTATCATTATTTTCGGCCCCAAAGCCCGTCCCGATCAGATACAGCCGTTGTTTGCCTTTCAAAACGTCAAAAGCAGAAGACGATTTCAGCCAGCGCTCTGCCTGACGCAGCCATGCGGTCTGCCTCCCGGTCCGGCGGGAACGCTCTGAAACCGGGGATGAAAATGTCTGTGCCGAATCCTGCCCGCGAAGTTCCTCCAGCCCCTTCCGGGCATCCCGGTTATCCCGGTCAATATAAAGAATCTGGCCATAAATTTCCCGGGCTTCCTGATCCCTCCCCTGCTGATGATAAACACGGCCCAAACCGTTCAGGGCCTCCGTATTGCGCTCGTCGATATCCATAACCCGCAGGTAAACGCGTTCCGCCTGAGGGAATAAGCCCTGTTCCGAAAACAAATGCGCGATCTGGTTCATCGCGCCGGTATGCCGGGGGTCCTGCTGAAGTGTGTCAACGGCGTCCATCCCTTTCTTGATCCTCGCCGTCTGCTGGTCATTCAAAGACAACCGCCCCCGGGTTTGTCCCGATTGAATGTCCTTCAATATCTCTTCCAGCCATTCATAAACATATTCCGGATAGGACCGCATCTCCCGGGCGTGGGCCGTGACAATACCCTCTATTCCGTCTAAATGATCAAGGACTTCCCCGGCTTTCTGCGGGACATGCCCTGCGATACGTAAAATATTCAACACCTGCCGGAAGGCCTTCTCGTGATCGCCGGCCCGGGCATTCACTAAGGCAAGCGACGCTAACGGCCGGCCGTCCACAATCTCTTTCAGCAACGGGATAAACTGGCCTACCATCAAATCTTGCCAGGTGTACGTCTGGAGGATGCGTTCCTGCAGGCCTTTGCGGCCCGGGAAATTATCGCTCCGCATATAATTTATAACCTCGTCGGCGATATCCGGCGGGGTACGGTGCACATCAAACAGCATGACCTCAGAGCGCATGGTTTCCTGATGCGGCGGCAGGTCGGACGCGATAACTCCGGTCCTCACGGAAGCGGCCTCCAGAAGCGGCATCCCGAACGTTTCCATCCAGGACGGGAAAATAAGGAAATCCGCCAGGGCTATCAAATCCATAATCAGCTGCCGATGCAGCAACGGCTCCTGAATACGGGCGGTGTCGACAAATACGACGTATTTTTCCGCGATCGGCCGCAACAACTGGTCAAAGACCTTTTTCTTTTCTTCGCTTTCTTCCTGGAGCTGCTCGAACAATTTGGCCATAAAATCATCAAACGACCCGACTTGCGGCGCGGCCAAGACCAGTTTTGTCCTGATCCCCTTCTCGTTGAGAATGCCGGTAATTTCAATAGCCTTGGTCACATCCTTGTTCCAATCAACACGCGTCGGGAAGACCAAAACAAGGTCCTGGTCGCCCAGTCTGTTATCCACAAAAATTTCCATGGCTTTCCTGGACAAGGACAGCGCGGAATACGGGTGAATTCCCGGATTAACGACCGTGATGTCCTCCGGGCTCAGCCCATATTGCCGGGCCAGACGGCTGCGGTAATAATCACTGACCGTCACATACGTCACATTGAACGGCCTGGGTTTCGACAGGTTGACCAGGCTCAATGGATACTGCCCGTGGACAGACTCCTCCGCGTTATGGACATACACCACAAAATGCTTTAAAGGATTTTCCTGGATCAGACGGTGTAGGGCGGCCGTAAAGGGCAAATTCAAACGAACAGTCATGACGTTATGGATGATAATGATATCCTGGTCGGCGAGCTGCGCTTTCAAATCATTATAAATACGCTCTTCCAACAGCCGGAATTCGGGAATCACATCAAGCTGATTGGCGCGTTCAGCGATCGGGTCTTCCCGGGGCAGGGCTTCCAATCCTTCAACATAAATATACCGAAGGTACGGGGATTCCTGATATCCTCCCGGAATGCCGGCGATAACCTTGACAGACACGCCTCCTTCACCCATTTCCCGCCCGAGAGAGGCCAGCCACCGGGCCTGTTCGGCCATCACGACGTTTACGCCCCCCATCACCGGCGGGAAAGAAAACGCCACGAGAGCGATTTTTAATTCCTGCGGCGGGGCGCGGGCGCCGATCGCTTTATAAAAACTTTCCAGCGGATTCTGCTCCGGCCCGCTCAAAAAGACCCGCCCCTTGACCGGCCGGCCCCATTCCAGATTAGCCAATTTTATGATAATCCTCACGCATTCCGCCGGAGGATGCTTCCCGTCCGCCAAGCGCTCAAAAATAAGCTTCCGGAACTGCCGGGCGGCCGGGATCACGGGTTCATGGAACAAACGCATTCCTTCCAGGGTGTTAAATCGTCCCAATAGTATCGATATCATGAGCGCTGCCGACCAGCTGAAGTCCTGGGCCGCCGGGATGATGGCGTCTTTCGGCC
>JAGOJP010000141.1 GCA_017995055.1 Candidatus Omnitrophota bacterium | reverse complement strand
GCTCTATACCGACCATAAAACCCTTCTGCCGGATATCCCCGACGTGAGAAAGGCCGGCGAACCGCTGCAGGGCCTTTGTAAGATATTTAATTTTAGGCTGCAATTTCAGCAGCGTTTGTTCTTTCTCAAAAATACTCAAATTCGCCAGCGCCGCGGCGCAGCCCAAGGGGTTCCCCGTATACGTGTGCCCGTGGAAGAACGTTTTCTGGGACTCATAATCATAACAAAATCCGTCAAACACACGCTGGGTCGTCAATGTCGCCGCCAGCGGCAGCGTGCCGCCGGTCAGCCCTTTGGCAACGCAAAGGAAATCCGGGCTGACTTTTTCCTGTTCGCAGGCGAACAGGGTGCCGGTTCGCCCGAACCCGGTCGCGACCTCGTCCGCGATCAACAATATGTTGTATTTGCGGCACAAATCCTGGATTTTTTTCAAAACCCCTTCCGGCCAGACTATCATGCCGGCCGCCGCCTGGACCAGGGGCTCCACGATAATAGCCGCCAGCTCATGCTGGCGGTGTTTTAAAATTTCAGCCATCGCCTGCAGGCATTCTTCCGTGTACGCCGGATAATGTTTCCCGTCCGGCGCGCGGTAAAAATCGGGAAACGGTATTTCCAGCGTTTTAAAAACCATCTTCTCGTACACCTTGTGAAACAGCGCTATGCCTCCGACGCTGACGCTCCCGCAGGTGTCACCGTGATACGAACGGGCCAAATGCGCGATCAGGGTCTTATGGTTTTTTCCCTTATTCTGCCAATACTGATACGCCATTTTCATCGCCACCTCAACGGCCGTCGAACCGTTATCCGAATAAAACACTTTCCGCAATCCCGCCGGCGCTATCTCAACCAGCTTTTTGGCGAGCGCGACCGCGGGCACATTGGATAACCCCAAAAACGTCGAGTGGCTCAGCCGGTTGGCCTGCTCTTTGATGGCCCGGGTCAAAACCGGATGGCCATGCCCATGAACATTCACCCACAGGCTGGAAACGCCGTCGACATATTTTTTCCCGGAAATATCCTCCAGATAGGATCCCTTCGCTTTATGAATGACCAGAGGGTCTTCTTTGAGCCAATCCTTCATTTGAGTAAAAGGATGCCAGACCACCTGTTTATCCCAGGACCCCCAGGGCATAGGCCTCGCGTCCGGCGATTTACTTAACAGCGGCTTGATATTCACGATCCGTGAACACCGTTTCACGATTTCGTCCTGGTATTGTTCCGGCGAGAGCTGGCCCAAGTAAGGAATGACCCCCAAGACCGGAACCCGGGCCAAGCGGCGTACCGCCGCAGGGTTCGTCTTCTCGGCCGCCCCCCGCGGAGAGGGCGCAGGCTCATTAAAAATAACACCAAGCACTTTAATCCCCATCTCTTCGGCCTGGCGCAGGGTCAGCAGCGTGTGATTAATCGTTCCCAACCCCAAACGCGCCACCACCACGACATCCAAATCCATGTCTTTAATCAAGTCGGCCATAAAATACGTGTCGGACAGGGGCACCATCAGCCCGCCGGCCCCTTCCACCAGGGTCAGGTCGTGCTTTTCCTGAATCCGGCGGTATTTCTCCAAAACCGTCGCCGAATTAAAACGGATCCGGTCCTGATGCAGCGCGATATGCGGGGAAAGTTCCCCGCCGGCTTTAAAAGGGTTGATATCCTGTCTGTCGTCCTTGGGATCAAACATCCGGCATAAAATATCCGTGTCCTGCCCGCCGCACTGCACGGGCTTCATCACCCCGATATTGAGCCCCCTTTTCTGCAACAGCGTCCCCAGAACGCAGAGAGCAACGGTCTTTCCGGCGCCGGTGTCGGTCCCGGTTATAAAAATCCCCCTCCCTTTCGTTTCCGCGGCCGGAGGTACGGCCGTCGCTCCAGCCCTAGGCCCCGAGCGACGCCTCGCGTGCCGGTGGTCCCGCGGCGGATGAGCTTCCTGTTCTTGAGACACTTCCTCCGACATCATGTCAAGGATGTCCATGGGGTTAATCGCATCCGCTTCAACTTCCTGTTTTGTCTTCTTGGGTAAACGTCTTTCTCTTCTCATAATGATTTCCTCTTTCGGGCCACAATCCGCACAACCTCAAACGTGGCCTGCACGCCATCGTGCCATTGAAAATTATAACGGTAATACCGGTCAGCATCTTCCAGCCACTGCCTGCCGACAAAAACATCACTGTTCATCGCGTTAGCCCCGGTCGCTTTCAGCCACCGCAAAAGCGCCATCAGGCTCGTATAATGCTGACGGTTTTCCTGTTTATTTTTATGTTCTATGCTAAATCCTTTTGCTTCCAGGGCCTGACAAACTTCTGTTTCCCGGGGAAGGCGGGACTCCGAGATCCGCCTCCGGCCCGCGTGCTCCTGCGCGGTCTCGCCCAAAGACCGGTACAATTCCCATAATGTTTTTTGCGTGAAGACCGTTAAAAAAAACGGCCCATCCTCTTTTAAAACCCGGTTGATCTGCTCAAACGCCGCCGGTAAATCATTCACCCACTGGAAAGCCAGATTCGACACGACAGCGTCAAAGCCGCTGCTCCTGAAGGGCAGCCGCATCGCGTCGGCCTGTACCGTATGAACCCGCCGGTGCCGGCTCCGGGCAAAAGCCGCCATGCCGAAAGCCAGGTCCACGCCGACAACCAGAAGGCGGGGCCGCCAGCGCTTCAGTTCAGAGGCCATCCATCCGGTTCCCATGCCCACGTCGAGCACGGCCCCTTCCTCCAGAAGCCGTCCGGCCTCCGTCAGGAGTGCCCGCCCGATCTGTCTCTGCAACAGAGCGTTTTGATCATACCGGTTGGCCGACCCGGAAAAAGCCCGCTGAACTCTCCGCTGAATCATACGGCCTCCACCGCCGGCGCGCGCCCGTCATGGCCACCGTCCACCGTCTCCAAAAACTCCCGGAGCTTGCCGTTGAATTCATACGGCTTCGTCAAAAACGGAAAATGCCCGCAGTCCTGGATCCAGTCCAACGTCACAACCGGATGATCCTTCTTCATCTGTTCAAAAACAGGGCGGGGACAAATAGAATCTTCGGTTCCATTGATCATGTGAACCGGAACCCGGCAGCGCGCCAGGACCTCCCGCAGGTCCGCCGCCGCCAGAATCTCAAGGAAATCCGCCAGCGCCTCCCGGTCCGGCGATTCCTCCCGCCGTCGAAAAGTCTGAATCCATTTGTACCGGCGGCTGTTCCGTTCCGACGACGTGAAAAGGGAACGGAAGAAAATCCTCACGATCGCCGGGTAATCCGTCCGCAACTGTTCCTTCAGTTTCATTACGCGGGCAGGTGTGAGACCGTAAGGGGCCCCCTCCTTCTGCACAAATTGTGGCAGCGATCCGGTAAAAACCAGAGCGCGGATACGGGACGGCGCGTGCGCCGCCAGTTGCCAGGCTAATAATCCGCCGAGAGAGCTGGACACGACCCGCCACCCGCCGTTATCCCGCAAAAACAACTCGTGAATATCCTCCGCCATCTCAACCAGGGATAACGGCCGCCAGGCGCTGTGTCCGTGGCCGGGAAGATCCAGGGCAACGGCCCGGTAATCGTTGCAGAAAACTTTAAACTGCTGCCGCCATATCCTCCTGTCAACGCTCCAGCCGTGCAGGAAAAGCAGTCCCGGGCCTTCCCCTTCTTCATCATAATGCCAGCGCAGGCCGCGGCGCGACGTTAAATAAGGCATAATTCCTTCCCGATTGTTTTCATGCGCGTCAATAAACACGTCACATCTTCCGGCGTGTGGCCGGCGGTCACCGTGACGCGCAGCCGCGCGGTGTTCGCCGGTACAGTCGGCGGCCGGATCGCCGCGACCCAAAGGCCCTGTTCAAAAAGCTTCTCCGAAAACGCGGCCGCCCGCTTTTCGTCCCCGATCACGACGGGAATAATCGGGCTCTGGGAACGCAACGTGTTAAAGCCGGCGTCCCGCAACTCATCCCGGACCTGCCGGGCGTTCCTCCACAGCGCTTCACGACGGCCGGGCTCGCTCTCGATAATCTCCAGGGCCTTCAACGACGCCGCCGCCACCGACGGCGGAAGTGCCGTTGTGTAAATAAAGCTCCGCGCCCGGTTGATAATATAATCCATCGTGAGCGCCGGCCCGCAGACATAAGCGCCGGCAGAGCCGAACGCCTTGGACAGGGTCCCCATCTGGAGAGCGATATCACCGCCACAGCCGAAATGGTCCACCGCGCCCCGGCCGCCGGCGCCGAAAACTCCGGCCGCGTGCGCCTCGTCCACCATCACGACCGCCCCATGCTCTTTCGCCAGCCGCGCGATCCGGTCCAGCGGCGCCAGGTCCCCGTCCATGCTGAAAACAGATTCGGTAATAATAACGATGGTCCTGTATTGGCCCCCGGCCTCCCGCAGCAGATGCTCCAGCGCCGCTGTATCGCAGTGCGGGTGAC
>JAGOJP010000140.1 GCA_017995055.1 Candidatus Omnitrophota bacterium | reverse complement strand
TCGTGGCCATGGGCAGAGGCTGGCGGATGGGTTGAATGATCACTTTGTTTTTTAAAAGGGGGGCGCTTGAGGCAGGCGTAAAACTGTCGTGTCCATGGGCAGAGGCCGGCGGATGGAGTGAATTAGCCCTTTTGTTTTTTAAAAGAGGGGCGCTTGAACGCCATCCGCCGGCCTCTGCCCATCTTCCCCTTCAATTCAAAAATTTAACAATATTCTCCAGCCCTTCCACCTTCTTGCCACCGAACCGGGCGTGATGATACTCCCTTAAAAAATATTCGATATCGCCGAGCAACCGCGCCGGGACGCCCGGAAGGGCGCGCAGCCTTCGAACAAGCTCGGCATCGGTTTCTGTTTCCAGGTGATCCACCTCCAACTTTTTCTTAAGAAACAGCTCAAAACGCTGATAGACAGGCAAAAACGGATTCGCGTTTCTCATCAGGCCGTCCTCACCTTTTTCCCTGGAAAATTTGCCTTTTTTAAAATACCGGGCAAACACTTTTTTCATCACTTCTTCCAAAGCAATGATAATAACCACCGCGAATAAAATCCCGACCAACGTCTTAGTTTCGATATCCAGGATAAACGCCTTCAAACGTTTTTGTGAACACCAGATCCAGTCAGCGATTTTATTCAGCCGGCTGTCGGCCTGGATCGCGGCCAAACGGAAATCCGGCGGCGTGGGGTCAAAACGGACCCAGCGCTGAACAACCGGCCCTGGTCCCTCCGGCGGGCCTGCTCCTGGTTCTCCGGATGACTCAACCGGCACCGGTAACAGCGCCTCGACCCAGGCGTGCGCGTCCCGGCCCCTCACCACATACTTCTCTTCGCTCAAACGGGACACCTCGGTAGCCATAAACCCCGCCACCATCCGCGCCGGGATGCCCCGCTCGCGCAGCATCAAAGTCATGGCCGAAGCGAAATACGAGCAGTACGCCGGCTTGCGGTAATCCAGCATATACAAAAGCCCGTGTTCGTCCCCGATAAAATCCACATAAAGGTTATACTGAAAATTTTCTTTAAAAAACCGCTCGATACGTTTCGCTGCCTGCCAGGGGTCGGCCTCCTTGCCCACAATAGCCTCATCGCGGGGCTTTAAATGCATGCGCAGGAAATCCGGCACCGCGGTCAGGCGTCTGTGCTCGGCCTCGTTTAAAAATCCTTCCGGATACAGGCCTTGGACCTGCAGTCTCGCTTTGGGTATTTTTTTATCAATGTTATAGACGATGCCGTTTAAATCTTTTTTGTAGGAAGCGCCTTTACTTGTCATTGCGGCCGTGCCCCGCGGCACCGGGATCACATCCGCGAGATATTCATACATCACCAGCTCAACCGTCTTGACCTTTGCCGACAGGCCGGATGGAAGCGGCGCCATCGGCACGTCAACCGGCGCCTTCCACACGCCGTTTCCGTAATCCTCAAACACCTGCCCGATAAGATAAGCGGTGTCCACACCACCCCGGTCAATTTCAAGGATAGGCCGGACATCGCTGCGGGTGTTGCCTGACCCGGCCAGGTTCAAGGTGGAATCAAATAAATTCAAATGCCGCCGGCCCACGTAATCCTGAATCAGCGTCATGAAGATATCGTCCCCGAGCTTGATGCTCTGGACCAGCACGGAAAAAAGACCCATGGCGATCACCGCCAGAAAAACCGGATACGCGTACATCAAAGGATGTTTATGCTTCGACCTTTTGAGCGCCTCCCTGGAAGCGTCGGAAACAGGGATATACAATTGCGCGACCATAAACCCGACGCTGACAAAACAGAACAGCCAGAAGACCATCTGGGTCAAAGCATGAAACGGCACGTTCACGGACAGGGCGACCGTCAGCCAGGGCAAAAATTTAAGGTAATACACCCGCCATTGATAATCGAACCGGAACCACGCCAGGACCGCCACCACAAGGGAGGCGGTCTGCAAAGCCGGGATCAGGATCGGGATGAACGACACCGCCATGTCCGGCGGCTCAAAAAAATTCCGCCAGGTGCCGCCAAAAATCACGGCCATGCTGATAAGCGAGCGCCAGGACATGTTCACCGCCGATTTCCGGGACGGCCGGCCGAACATCTGTTTCAGGTAGGAAGGGAAAACCATCACAAACGCCAGGCCCGGCGCCAGGAAATCCCCCTGGCAGAACGCGTAAACAAGCCAGGCCAAAAGCAAAGAAACAAACACCTCGGTCTGCTCGCGTCTGGTCATCATCGGATGGTCCCTTCGTTATCGTCGGACGCCACCACCGTCAATTCCCGGTCCGGGGCAAGCGACAGCGGCTGATCTGTCACGACAATCACCCGGATGTTCGTGCCGCGGCTCTCGATCATCCGGCACAACGCGGCCCGCTCCTCATCCCAGTCACCCAGAAGAATGATCATAGACGACAATTTATCCAGATAAGGCTCCAGGCTCACCGTAAGCCGCTTTAAATGAATGGACCGCGCCTCTTCGATGCAGGCCAATAGCTCCAGCAGGTTCTCCAGGTGCGCCAGGGCCCGGCCCATCTGGAAATGATGCAAGACATCGCCGGCCGCGAAAAGGTCAATAATGTAATCCTTCTTGGCGATCGCATCCGCGATCCCGGCCACGATCGAAATCCGGCGTTCGAAAAGTTTCTGGCTCTGCCGGCGTTTCAGTTCCGTGTCCAGGAAAAGCCCCACCCGGATAAAATATTCATCCACATATTCTTTGACGATCAGCCGGCCTGTGCGCGCGAACGAGGCCCAGTGGATGTCTTTCAGGCGGTCGCCCCACCGGTATTCCCGGGTGCTTAAAAACTCATTGGAGTCCCCCACATGCGAGCTGACCGCGATGCCGCCGGGCTGGTAAACCCGCTTAAACGGCACCACAAAATCAGTCTGGGAAATGAATTTGGGATAAACGATCAGCCGGGCCCGGTGCCCCGTCCGGACCGGCCAGCGGAGCAGGCCCGACGGGAAACTTGTCCCCACCAAAATACGCGGCAGTTCATAGCACCCCCGGAACTTGCAGCGGATGATGAGCTTGACCACCACGCTCTCCCCCGGTTCCAGCCAGGGAACCGTGCTGTTGTATTCCGGATGGTCCGGCGCGTCATAAAGCCCGTAAGGGAGCGTGTCTTCGCAGATATTTAAATCGCGCAGAGGATGTTTGCCGGTGTTCTTGATGATCACCTGATACACTAAATACTCGCCGGCGCAGGGGCTGGGCGCCAGAAGCCGTTTCACCTCAAGCCGGGGCTTGCTGAAAAACGCGAACATAAACGCGGTCATAAACAGGGTGATGATGAAACTCGGCAGAAGATACGCGGAGATGTGCAGGCCCGGCGAAGAAACCATGATGCCGACAAAGGCGATGCCGCACAGGATGCGGCCGGCATCTGTAAGCCACATGCGCGTGTAAACCACGGCCCTTTTAATAAAAGCGTGGTCCTCCGCCGGCATAAAAAATGAATATCTGCGTTTCGGCATTATCGCGGAACTTTGACGGATGATAAAATTTCAGAAACGATGTTCGCCCGGGCGACGCCGCCGTACTGCGCTTTGGTGTCCAGCAGAATGCGGTGCGCCAGAACCGGGACCGCCAGGTCTTTCACATCTTCGGGAATCACATAATCGCGCCCCTGCATGACCGCGCGGGCCCGCACGATGCGGCCGTAAAGCAGCGTCCCCCGGGTGGAAACCCCAAGCCTTAACTGGGGATGCGACCGGGACGCCAGCACGATCTTTAAAAGGTATTCGCTGACCGTAGGTTCCAGGCGGATCGTGTCAACCACCGCTCTCAGCTGCTGAAGGGATTCTAAGGAAAGGATCGGGCTGATTTGATCTACCGGATCTTGCTGCGTGCGGTTGATCAAAAGCGCCTGCTCTTTATCCTGGGGCGGATAGCCGAGGTCGATCTGAAGCATGAACCGGTCGAGTTGGGCTTCGGGAAGCGGGTAGGTGCCATGGTAATCGATCGGGTTCTGGGTCGCCAAAACAATGAACGGCGACGGCAGTTTGTGACTGACGCCGTCAACCGTCACCTGCTCCTCGCTCATCGCCTCCAGCAGCGCGGACTGCGTGCGCGGCGAGGCACGGTTGATTTCATCACCCAGCAGGATATGCGCGAACAGCGGCCCCGGGCTGAAAGAAAAGCTATTATCATGCTGGTTAAAAATATTGATGCCCGTGATGTCCGTCGGCAGAAGGTCGGGCGTGAACTGGATGCGGTTAAACTTGCCGTCCACGGTTTTGGCCAGAGCCCGCGCCAGGGTGGTCTTGCCCACGCCAGGGATGTCCTCGATCAGGACATGCCCGCCGGCCACCAGCGCCAGGACCACCAGCTCAATTCTATCCTCTTTACCGCGGATCACCTGCGCAAGGTTTTCGCAAACGGATTTCATCAGCTGACGCGCCTCAATTGCCGCTAACATCATAACTAACCCTTTCCTTTTT
>JAGOJP010000139.1 GCA_017995055.1 Candidatus Omnitrophota bacterium | reverse complement strand
ATATGATCCCGTATGGTGTGGGGGCCCTGGTATATGCGCCGTTGACACGGTATTGGTCCTATAAATATATTGCGGGTGTTTCTTTACTGGTTTACGCCTCGGCATGTTTTTACTGTGCGCTTGTTTCATCTTTGCCTCAATTCCTGATGGGGCGGCTCGTGATGGGGGTTGCCGGGGCGAGCGCAATTCCGTTAGGTTTGATCATCATCGGTCAGCTTTTTGACAAGGGGATCCGTGGTCGCCTGGTGGGGTTGTTTTTTAGTTGCAGCTTTTTGGCCTCAATAGCAGGGCTTGTTTTAAGCGGAACAGGGCATTGGCGTTGGCTTTTTTTTGTGCCGGCTTTGATGGGGGCCGCAACAGCGATAGGTGTTTTACTTTTACCCTTGAAGCCTTTGGAATATATCCGGGGAAACAGGGTGCAATATTGGGGTGCGCTCGGGCGGAAACCGGTTCAAAAAGTGTTCCTTTTTATCGTGGTCATCAGTTTCTTGTACCATGGTGTGCACTCGTGGTTTGGAGTGTATTTGGCGCATCGTTATCCATTAACGCAGTTGGCCATCAGTTTGTTACTGTTGTTCCCTCTGGTGACCGGAGCGGTAGGGCAGTTGACGGGAGGATATCTGTCGGATACAAAAAATCGGTCTGTCGCCTGTTTGGTCGGATTGCTGATACTGGCCTGCTCTACGCTTTTGTTGTCTGGCCGCTACCCCGTTTGGGGTATGGGGCTGGTGTTCGGGCTTGTCGCCTTTGGATGGACCGTGGGGCATAACGGGATGTCAACCGTGATGACGGACTTCCCGGAAGAGTGCCGGTCGGAAATTGCGGGTTTAAATTCGTCATTGCGTTTTATCAGCGGCGGATTGGGCTTTAAGATCAGTAAAATTTTTATAGAACGGGGGATGAGCTTTGAGATGAATTTTCTGATTATAGGGGTGTGTATGCTGGCCTCCGGGCTATTTTTAAGGACGCTTGTCCTGGACGAATGCGGCGCCGGCCGGCCGGCCAAAGGCGGGTGTGAAGTTTAACAGGGGTTTTGTTGGAGGCCCTGTTTTACAGAAAGGGAACATGATGAATTTAAAAGGAAAAAATGCCATTATTACCGGTGCCAGTAAGGGGATCGGAAAAGCGATCGCTTTGAAGCTTGCCGAAGCAGGGGTTAATGTGATGCTGGCGGCCAGGACCCAGGAAACCTTGGACGAAGCTATTGCTGAGATCAGGGAAAAAACCAAGGTTAAGGTCCTGGGGGTGTCCACGGATGTCAGCCAGCTGGCGGATTTGAAAAATCTGGTGGATCAAGCGTTCCAGGAGTTTAAGACCATTGATATTCTTATTAACAACGCCGGTGTTTCCAGCCAGTACCCGTTTGACAAGCAGCCGCTGGAGGACATTGAACGCTTGGCTCATACAAACTATCTCGGGTATGTACGCCTGATCCGTCTGGTTATCCCTCATATGATTGAACGGAAGCAAGGAGCGATCATTAATATGGTGAGCGGCTCGACGCTGTGCGATCCGCTGCCGAGGAACTTTATAACTTATAGTTCTTTAAAAGTCGGCCTTCGGGCTTTTTTAAAAGGCCTTTTCTGGGAAATGAGAGATCATGGTATTAAGGTAACGTCTATTTTGCCGGGAGTGACGGACACGGACTTGACGGGGAAATTGCAGGACATCGCTGTTGAGCAGAAAGCCCGGCTCATGTCCGCCGAGACAGTCGTGGATATGGTCATGTTCGCATTGTCGGTTCCCCAGAATGCGTGCCCTTTGGAGCTGGCTGTGATCAATCAGCAGACACCGTGGACGAAACCGGTGATTGATTATGCCCAGGAACAGGCCAAATAATGGCCTAGGGTTGGCTGGCCCTGGAAAAGGGCGCTTCATGCAGGAAGATCCTATAAGAGGGGGGAGGGGGTGACATGAGTGGATAAAACCGTTTTTACGTTCAAGAAAAACAAGTTTCAGGAAGTCAGGGTCGGGATCCGGGAGTATAAGGGCAATGATTTGGTTGACATCCGGACTTGGACGATGACCCAGGGGTCTGAAGAGATGGTCCCCACGGCTAAAGGGGTTTCTATTAATATTAATTTGCTCCCAGACCTGAAGAAAGCCCTCGAAGTCGTCGAGCAGGAATTAAAACAAAACGCCATGATGTGACCCTGCGCCGGAATTCGGCCGGGAGGAGCCTGAGCGCGATTCACGGGTGGTGCCAGCCCCAGACGGGATGGCAAAGGCCTTGTTTTATTCCCGGGAGTTTCGTCGCCTCTTAAAAAAAGTCCCGAAAAAATTGATGGTGTCAATTTTATTTTTGAAAGGTTTTTATTATGAGCCGGATTTTTGATGCCCATAGTCACTATATGCCGCCGCAGATTGCGTCTAAGACAACTTTTTACCGGTCCAGCTGGTCTGACCTCGAATGGCAGTTGGCTTCCATGAAGCAGTTCGGGATAGAGAAAGCGCTGTTGCTTTATCCAACCAGCGACGCACATGTGCATATGGGGGGCTGGAAAAATGTTTGCGAAATTTATAATGAAAAGATAGGGGAGGTAGTCCGGAAACATTCTTCCTCTTTTGTCGGCGGGGGCATCCTGCCTTTGGATGATCCGGAAGGCATGGCCAAAGAATTAAATCGTTTCCGGAAAATGAACCTTTCGGTGATATCTCTGCCGTCGAGCTTTGAAGGGAAATATCTGGATGACCCGCTGTTTATCCCGGTGTTTGAATATGCGCAGAGACATAAGATGCCGATCCACGTCCATCCCCAAATCATGGCCCCGATCGGGGAGGAGCGGGTGAAGGATCCCCTCTTGACCCCTGTCTTAGAGTATGTGATGGACGTGTCCATGACGATCGGCAAGATGATGATGAACGAGACTTTCCGCTATTTTTCCGACGTGAATTTTATTTTTGCCCATTACGGGGGCGTGCTGCCGTTCCTTAAGGAGCGCTTTGACAGCACGTACGCCATGTTGCGGACACGGGGTTTTGTGAAGGATATCTTGAAGCCGCCGAGTGAACATTTTAAGAATTTGTATTTTGACATGAGCGGCTCGAAATCCATCGCCTGTTTTTTCTGCGCTTTGGAGGTGGCGGACCCGGCCCATATTTTGTTCGGTTCCGATTTCCCGGCGAATCAGGCTTTGGCCGACACGATTAACGTGGTGAAACACTCTCCGTTGAGCGGGGAGAACAAGGAAGATATTTTTTCCCGGAATTTGCGAAGATTGCTGAATCTCTGAGCGGCTTTTAGCCGGAAGGCGGCTTGGTAAAAATATTAATAAAAATTTCTTGACAAAAGATCGCCGTTTTGATATTCTTCTAAAACCTTTCCAAGCGGGAAGGGACAAACGTTCTTTGATATCTTATTGTCTTTCCTTTGATTACTTTTGAGCGATCAACAAGCCAAGTTGTTTTTCGGAGAGTTTGATCCTGGCTCAGAGTGAACGCTGGCGGCGTGGATTAGGCATGCAAGTCGAGCGATCCTTGCTTGAAACTTGTTGGAGTGCTTGCACAAAGATGAGTGGATGGCGCGGGATAGCGGCAAACGGGTGAGGAACACGTGAGTAACTTGCCCTTAAGACAGGGATAGCTTCGTGAAAACGGAGGTAATACCTGATGTGCCCCTGACATCACATGATGACTTGGGTAAAGGTGGGGACCGCAAGGCCTACCGCTTAGGGATGGACTCGCGTCCTATCAGCTTGTTGGTGGGGTAACGGCCTACCAAGGCGTATGACGGGTAGCTGGTCTGAGAGGATGGTCAGCCACACTGGGACTGAGACACTGCCCAGACTCCTACGGGAGGCTGCAGTCGAGAATATTTAGCAATGGGCGAAAGCCTGACTATGCGACGCCGCGTGAGGGATGAAGGGTTTCGGCTCGTAAACCTCTTTTGTCAGGAAAGAACATTCTATGGTTAATAGCCATAGAACTGACGGTACCTGACGAATAAGCCACGGCCAACTCCGTGCCAGCAGCCGCGGTAATACGGAGGTGGCAAGCGTTACTCGGAATCATTGGGTGTAAAGGGCAAGTAGGCGGTTTATTATGTGAGGGGTGAAATCTTCCGACTTAATCGGAAAATTGCCTTTCAAACTGATAAACTTGAGGTAGGTAGAGGGAAATGGAATTCCCGGTGTAAGGGTGAAATCTGTAGATATCGGGAAGAACACCAGCTGCGAAGGCGATTTCCTGGGCCTATCCTGACGCTGAATTGCGAAAGCTAGGGGAGCAAACAGAATTAGATACTCTGGTAGTCCTAGCCGTAAACGATGAGTACTAGGTGTTGGGTCGTCAAGACTCGGTGCCGCAGCTAACGCATTAAGTACTCCACCTGGGGACTACGGTCGCAAGGCTAAAACTCAAAGGAATTGACGGGGGCCCGCACAAGCGGTGGAACATGTGGTTTAATTCGATGATACGCGAAA
>JAGOJP010000138.1 GCA_017995055.1 Candidatus Omnitrophota bacterium | reverse complement strand
CTGCTGGGTGGCCCACAGGTCATACACTTTGTTGACGGCGTCCCAAAAAATAGCGATAGCGGTTGTCAGGATGAACGCGCCGACCACCATGGCCGCGATGCTTTCCAGCTGGCGATGGCCGTAGGGATGCTCATCGTCTGCGGATTGAGACGCCAGCCCCATAAACACGCGGACAACGATGTAATAAGCCACGTCGGACGTGGAGTTGATGCCGTCCGCCAAGAGCGCCGGGCTGTGCCCCAGGATGCCGACTGTCGTCTTGAGCGCCGCCAACATGATGTTGGCGCCCAATCCGAGGTTGACCGCCTTAATGCTGCGTTGTTCCCGTTGTTGTATTTCCATATCTTTTCAATCCTCCGCTTATCGGATCGCGGCAACACTCGCCGGCGCGCCGGCTTAACACATGTTCTGCCCGACACAGCCTTGTCCACCATTCAATAGGCACCTCATCCGTGTTCTGCCGCCACGACCTTTACAACAACCTTATGAATCATCCCCGGAGAAATCTGCGGCATGTGCGCGTCTTCCGGGAAGAATACCACGAACGCCCCGCTCGCGGTGGAAATCCAGGCGTCGGGCTCGTCCCGGAAAAACTGTACGTCTGATTTTTGATCGTAGGCCCCGGCCGGCTGTTTACAAAGCGACTTGGGCTTCCAGCCCATAGTGTCGGTGCCGGACAAAACAAGCTGAATATCGATATATTTCTCATGCGTTTCGAGCAGGGCGTCCTCTTTCCGGCGGCCGGGCCCCTTAGACACCGTCGCGTAAACGCGTTGCCCCTCGATCTCATGCTTCCCTTCCGGCAGTTCTTTCAGGTCCGGCCTCAAAAGAAACTCAAAAGCCGCTGAAAACCCCCTGCCCAGGACTGTATAACGGCGCGCGTTTTTCAGCACGTCCAAAATCATGGTTCCTCCTTTATTTCACGGTCATCAAATCCGCCGCCGAAGGATAGGTCACGGTATATTTATACTGCCCGGGGCCAACCGGCGCCTTGCGGACTTTATAAACAGTCTTAACCCCGCAGCTCTGCACAACCCAATATTCCACATAAGCCATCAGCTCCATGCCCCGGTCTTCGACCCGGAGTACCTCAAGCGCGCAGTCCCTTCGACCGTCGGCCTCCTCCAGAAAACGGATATGATCAAGGACAAACTTATTCTTCGCCGGGTCCGTGTTCGAAAGCGCCCGCACACCGGCGTAGGGGTCACGGGCCGTAGTGCAGCCGGCTAAAAAAACGGCGAAAAATACCATGATCCATTTATGGTTCATCCCTATCCTCTGAAATGCTCTATGATCTTGTGAATCAGCGCGGTTCCACCGGCAACGAGAAACGCGAAATAAATAATAGTGACGAAATTGACCAGGTGCCCGCACAGGATAAAAACTCCGTCGCGCTGCAGCAACCCGATGGCAAAAAGCAGCAACGCCAGGCCCGGCAGGGTGTTGCTGAAAGGCACAAACCCGAACGGGGCCATAAGAAGAAGTGCCCCCAGGATAAGCGCGCCGTTATTCAGGCTTTCGGTTATCCCATCGGAAGTCAATTGCTTAAGGCGGCGCGGGCGGGTCAGGCGTTCCAGCTGATGAAAAAGCTTAAGGCCCTGATGGAGGGCGGCGCGGAGCTTGTCCGCCGGCAGGACCCGATCTTCCAGGCGCTTGGGCAGCCACAAATGCCGGCCCCAAAAGCGGCTGATGCCGATCAGCAAAATAGCGGCCCCGAACACCGTGCTCACCCCCGGGATCGACACCGGGACCATAAAAGGGATCGTCAGAAAAGCGGTCAAAAGCATCAACCCGTCCCGCCCGAAAAGGTCACGGATGTCCGCAAGGGTCACCCCTTCCGGCGGTAAGCTGTCGATCACCACCTTTAATTTCTCTCCAAAAGACTCTTCTGCCAACCCCGCTTCCTGCTCCGGGGAAAAATGTATGTGCCGGGCACAAACCGGGCCTTTCCGGTCGGATGACATGGCATACCCCCTTTCAAAAACCATTACGGTCGTCCTTAGTATACTTCAACGGCAAAAAACTTTCATTATTTATGCGATTTAATTCGGAAACCCCGGGGGATAAAACCCGTCCAGGCCGCCGCGCCTCTTTTAAAACGGAATTCTGCGCCTTCCCGGAAAATCACGCCGGATCCCGGCAAATAAACCGGGCGCGGCAATTTTCCCTGTATTCCGGAAAATTGACCGGGCGGCGTGCGACAGGCAGATAAAAATCCGTTCCAGCGGCGTGCGCCGGAGACGCGAAAAAACAAAATTCTTAAGCATCCGCAGGTTGACAGAAAACAAGCCTCTCTGCAGATAGGCGAGGAACAATTTTACGCCAGGAATTTTCTTGTCCTTACGGTGTATCCTAGCGCATGATTATACCATATCCCGGGGCAGGGACGTATCGCGGAGAGTGTGGCGTTCCAAACACTATGACAACGCACTCATCGCGTGCATCAGCTCGGCAACGGTAAAGGGCTTAACGACAATGCCGTCAAAACCATATTCCCGGTAATGAGCCAAGACCGGGTCCTGCGAGTACCCGCTGGCCGCGATGATTTTAACATCCCGGGAGATATCCCGCAGCTTGCCCACCGTTTCTTTCCCCCCCCATCCGCCTTTAATCGTCAAATCCAGGATAACCAGGTCAAAAGGTTGTCGGGCGATCTTTTCTTTTTGAAACTTCTGGATCGCGTCTTCTCCATGCGCCACCGCATGGACATCAAACCCGTAATTGCTCAGCAAGCTAGCCATGGAATTACGTAAAGCGTCCTCATCGTCCATTAACAAAATTTTTTTATGCCCCGAGGGGACCAAAACGTCCTTCTGGTCCGCCGCCGGGCTCATAACGACATCCTGGCACGCCGGCAAATACACGGAAAACAACGCGCCGCGGCCCGGGCTTGACTCGACACACACCATGCCGCCGTGGCGCTTGACAACGGAAAAAACAATAGCCAGCCCGAGGCCGTTTCCTTTCGATTTTGTCGTGAAATAAGGGTCAAAGATTTTGTCCTGGATGTCGGGCGCAATCCCTTCTCCGGAGTCCGCGATATCCAGTCGGACATACGCGCCGGCGGGCAAATTCTGAAACGGACTTTTTAAAAAAACATTATTCGCGGTGATGTCAACCTTCCCGCCCTGGGGCATAGCTTGCTGGGCGTTCAAAACCATATTCTGAATCACCTGATTGATCTGCCCCTCGTCAACCTCCACCGCCCAGAGGTCATCCGGGATAGAAAACGCGCATAAAACATTCGACCCGTGCAGGACAAACCGGCTGGATTCCACGATAACCTCTTTTAAAGACTCCAGTTTCTTCACCGGGGCCCCGCCCTTGGAAAACGTCATCAACTGCTGGGTCAGGGTCCTCGCGCGCAGGGCCTCCGCCTCGATGTCGTCCAGGATCGCTTGAAGCGACGCGTCAAGCCGTCCGGTTATTTTCGCAACGGCTACCTGGGTCACGATCACCGCCAAAATATTATTAAAATCGTGCGCGATGCCGCCGGCCAAAAGCCCCAGCGAATCCAGTTTTTGCTTTTTGATAATATCCTCCTCCATCCGGCGCTTCTCGCTGATATCCCGTAACACCAAAACAGCCCCGATAATCTCGCTGTCAACGTTCCGGATCGGCGCGATGCTGTTGCTGATCAGCCGGTGAATTCCATCCCGGGACACCAGGAGGTCCTCGTGCAATTCGACAATATCCCCTTTCTCCACCACCCGGTTCAAGAGTCCTGGGATAGGATCTTTTGTCCTGGGGTCAAGGATGCAGACTGTTTCATCAAAACTTTTTCCCTCCACTTCAACCTGACGGACCCCCAAAAGTCTTTCCGCGACCTTGTTCATAAACAAAATTTCCTTATCCCGGTTGACAGCGACAACCCCCTCCCCGATAGACCGCAACATCACGGCCAGCCTTTCTTTTTCTTCCGCGATCATGGCCTCCTGGCGTTTGCGTTCAGAAATATCAATAAAACTTTCAATAAAAACATCCCGCCCGTTCAAATGAAGCGGGACAACGCTTTTTAAAATCGGCAGGATCTCCCCGTTGTCCTTTCGCAATTGTTTTTCAAGAAAGTCTATTTTTATATTCCCGTCTTCGTCCGTGATCGGGCAGCCTGTCCCGGGGCTCAAACAAAACAAGTCCTGGCAGGAGACCCCGGACAAATTCCTTCCCTGGCAGCCAATGAGGTTCCGGGCCGCCGTATTGGCGTTAATCACGCATTTCTTCTCCCTGTCGATCATCATAATCCCTGTCGGGATAGAATCGAGAATCGATTGCAGGGTCCGTTCCCTGTCCTTAATCGTCTCGATCGATTGAAAACGCTCAATAACCATGCCGGCGAAGTTAAGATAAATCTCTATGGTATCCCGGGGCGTGATGTTACGCGCCTTATCAACCGCGATGATTCCCGCGGCGACCAGGCGCTCATGGC
>JAGOJP010000031.1 GCA_017995055.1 Candidatus Omnitrophota bacterium | reverse complement strand
CCGTTACGGGTACTCTATTGAACATGGCGTCATCCGCGCTACGGAATTAAAAGGCACGCTGGAAACCAAAAGAATCGGCGGGCTTTATTGCGCGGGACAGGTGAACGGCACGACCGGATATGAAGAGGCGGCGGCGCAGGGGATCATAGCCGGGATCAATGCGGCTTGCGCTGTTTTGGGTAAGGAGCCGCTCATTTTGGGCCGGGATGAATCGTATATCGGTGTTTTAATTGATGACCTGATCACCAGAGGGACGGAAGAGCCTTACCGGATGTTCACATCCCGGGTGGAATACCGGTTGATTATCCGGGAAGATAACGCGGATAAGCGCCTGATGCAATACGGACAGCAACTCGGCCTTATCCCGGACGACGTTTATGAACGGATGTTACGTAAATATGAGCTTATTGAGAAAGAGATTGCTCACCTGCAGACAACGGTTGTTCATCCGGGGCCGGACATTGACCGGGTTTTAGAGGAGAACAACAGCAGCCCGTTGCGTCAGCCAACCCCTTTAAGTCTTATTTTAAGACGGCCCGAAATGACTTACGCGATGATCGCTCCGTTTAACGGAAATTTAAAGGGCCAGGATTTCCCTGTGATCGAACAGGTTGAGTATGAAATCAAATACGAAGGTTTTATCAAGCGTCAGCTCAAAGATGTGGAGAAGTTCCGGCATATTGAAAATATTAAAATTCCCGGCGATATTGATTACGCCCGCATTCCCGGATTATCGATAGAGATTCAACAAAAGCTTCATTCTTTCCGGCCTGTCACTTTAGGCCAGGCTCATCGTATCTCCGGGATAACCCCGGCAGCCATCTCTATCCTGATGATTTACCTGAAGAAGTTACTCCTGGAGCGGGCCCGCGGTTAAGAATCCATTTTTGTCTAGAGCGATGTCTCACACAAAGCCCCATCAAATCCGTTTCCTGATATTGATTTTGCTGGCAGGGTGCTTTCTGGCCTTGAGCCCGTTTATCCATATTGATCAACAGGTGTGCCAGGATTACCTGAAACGCTTTCCCGTGTTCTGGTCGGCCTTGATTTTTATATTTTTGTACGTTGGTTTGACCTTCCTCGTTTGGGTGGGGCCTAAAGACGTCCTTCGGGTCGCCGGGGCTTTTTTGTTCGGCCCGTATTTGAGCACGGTGATCGTTTGGTTTGGCGAGATGGGGAACGCGTGCGTGATGTTTTCCTTAAGCCGCCATTTCGGCCGTGGATATATCGCGGAAAAGCTGCCGGGGCAAATGGAACGGGTGGATCAAATCATGGCGGGAAAAAGTGGCTGGGGGATTTTTTTTGCGAAATTTTTCCCGGTCATCCCCTTCCGGTTCCTTGATCTTGTTTGCGGGCTTACGCGGATTTCTCTCAAGAAATATCTCCTTATCTCGGCGGTCGCGTCCCCTTTAAGGATTTTTGTGATTCAATTTTTTGTCGCCTTGGGTGTGGACACTATCCTTAATCCCGCCAAGCTGTCGGTGTATCTGCAGGGACACCCTGCGATATTTCTCGCCGTCGTTCTTTATTTAATCGGCACGTTTGTCATGATCGCTGTTTTTAGAAAGAAGCCGTGAGGAAGCCGTCTTCCACGCGCGGCGTCATGCCGCAGGCCAGTTCGAGAATGATTTCTGCCATAATGGCCGCGCAGGCCGTTACGCGGGGAGCCAGGGGGGGGTGCGTGGGGCCGGTGCCGGTGGTAAAATCCCCGACGAGATAGATATTTTGCATCTTTTTGACGGTGAGGGGATTTTTCTCCGATAACCCGGCCATGCCGACGCCGCTTACCACGAACGGCGCCCGGTTTTGGTAGAACGAAACAAAGGCGTGTTTAAACTCGACGCGGTCAAAAGCCTCCACCACGAAATCGCAGCCGTTAAAAAACTGGTTCCCTTGGGCTGCGGTCCAGAATACCGGCCAAAGATCCACGGCGCAGTCCGGGTTAATGGACAGCAGCCGTTTGTGAATCGCGTCGGTTTTTTTTTGACCGATTTCATTAAAAAAATATTGCTGTCGGTTGAGGTTGGAATACTCAATCTTGTCATCATCGAGGATCTCAAAATTTTTAAAGCCGCATCGGGTTAAGATAACCGCGATGTTGGACCCCAGCCCGCCGGCGCCGCCGATGCCAATTTTTTTCGACTGGATGTCCCGGAGTTGCCCGGGCTGGAAATATTGCAGAAGATTTTTTTCAAAAAGGTTCATGGCGGTCTAGGGGGTGAAGGATTAATAGCGGCTTGAGGGATGAGCTTCGATCATAAGGATTTGGGCAATGCGTTTGGCGATTTTTACGAAGGAGTAGCCGGTGATAACTACGTAAATACTGATTTGGATGTGCCCCATGTCTTTGTTCAGGGCGTCGAAAAACGTCAGGGTAAGCCCGATAAAAACAGAAAAGATCCCGGTCATATGGCAAAACAGGCTGAGCCGTTCTAAGGCATACATGTTTTCCGCTTTCATGGTGCTTGTGCCTCCTTGTCTTTCAATCCCGTATACGGCGGGTTTCCCTGTGGGAAAATATCCGCAGATAGGGGATGCAATAAAAATGTTGGTGAAAGTATAGCATATTTTTTATGAAAAGTATGGCTCCCGGCCTGAGGGGGAAGGTCCTCTTCAGGCGTTGGGAATCGGCCTCCAGTCCGTGAAGACCGGGTCAAACCCATGCTGTTTCAGCATGGTCAAAATGTCTTCCACGCTACGGTTGTCCTGAATGTCGAATTGGGGGTCTTGCCCGGGAGCCTCTGTTAGGGTGTATCCGCCAACCGAAGTCCTGGACCCGGCGGATATCCGGGTGACGCCGCATTCCATAAGATGGTCGCGCAGCCGGGCCGGTTCCCGGGTGGAAAGGTTGATGCCGACCCGGGGGAAACAAATCCGCGACAGGCAGATGATTTTTGTGAAGGTGATGTCGTCTACGGTCTGGGGGACGAAGTCTTGCCCCTTGATTTGCCTCAGGCGGGGGAAGGACAGGCTGTATTCAACCGCCGGGTGACTTTTTTCCAGGGAGCGCAGGTGATGAAACAGCGCCAGAAGATCTTCGGCTGTGTCCCCGAGCCCCAGGAGAATCCCCAGAGAGATCGACCGCATGCCGGCGCGGGCGATCCGTTCCGGAGTTTGCAGACGGTAATCATAATTTGTTTTCTTCCCGCCGAGATGAACTTTCTGGTAGCGTTCCCGGTTGTAGGTTTCCTGGTAAACGGTGACCCCATCGGCGCCCTGCCGGTAGAGTGTGCGGTATTCCTCTGTTTCCATGGGATGGACTTCCAGGCTGATCCCCGTGAAATATTCTTTTGCCGCTTCGACCGCCTCCTGCAGATAGGACAGAGGAGTCATGGTGTAGGATTCTCCGGTCAGCAGCAGAATGTTTTCAATCCCGGTCTGCGATATCTGGCGCATTTCATTCCGGATTTCCGGAAGCGAGAGTTTGGCCCGGTTGATTTTTTGCCGGTTGTTGAATCCGCAGTAGGTGCAGAAGCTGCTGCAGTAATTGGAAAGGTAAATCGGCGCATAGAGAGAGATTGTCCGGCCAAAATATTGACGGGTTACGGCCGCCGCTTCCTGGGCGAGTTGTTCTGTTGTTTCGGGGTTTGTGTCCGCCAGGATGGACTGAATGGATTCATAGGACATTAAAGGCTTCATGTTTTTTATCTTTTGTCACAGACTCTTTCAGCCGGACGTTGATTCTTTATAAAGAAAACCCGTTAAAGGGGAGGACGCTCTGGCACAAGGATGCGGGGCCGAAGGCCGGCTGAGATAGGCCCGTCGTCCGGCCTGAATCGCTTCGGCAAAGGCCTGGGCCAGGCCCGCCGGGTTTCCTGCAGTGGCCACCGCCGTGTTGACCAGTACGGCGTCGGCTCCCATTTCCATGGCTTCACAGGCCTGGGACGGGAAGCCGATACCGGCGTCAACCACGACGGGAATGTCTATTTCTTCGATCAGGATTTGCACAAGGTCTTTGACGCGCAGGCCCTGGTTGCTGCCGATGAGCGATCCCAGAGGCATGACCGTCGCGGCCCCGGCCTGAACCAGCGCCCTGGCAATATTTAAATCCGGCAAGATATACGGCAGGACGGTAAATCCTTCCTTGGCCAGGATTTCTGTTGCCTTAACGGTTTCTGCGTTGTCCGGGAGCAGGTATTTGCTGTCGTTGATCACTTCTATTTTTACCCAGGTGCCGTATCCCGCTTCCCTGGCCAAACGGGCCAGCCGGACCGCTTCGTCCGCGTTTCTTGCCCCGGACGTGTTTGTTAACAATGTGATGCCCGGGGGGATATAGTCCAGGATATTGTCCTCGTGCCGGTTGAGGTCAATGCGCCGCAAGGCCACGGTCACGATCTGTGCCCCGGAGGCCTGGATGCACTCCCTGACTTCGGCCTTATTTTTAAATTTCCCTGTTCCCAAAAGGAACCGGGAAGACAATTCTTTCCCCCCGATAACCAGGGGGTCTGTTGGGCTTGCGCGGGGCGCGGCGCTGGGAGGTTGGGCTGATTGTATGTCCATATTTCTTTTTCGCAGTCTGTTGAAGAATCAAATTCCCGGAAGGGGGCCTGTTGGCGGCCTAGCCTCCTCCCACGAAACTGATCAGTTCGATTCTGTCTCCCTCGCAAATGTTAACATGTGTCCAGCGCTCTTTATGAATGATTTCCCCGTTCAGTTCGGCGATAACATAAGGGTTGTTTTTACAGATATCCTGAATGATCCCTGATAAAGGCCGGGACGCGGTTAATTCGTGTGTTTTTCCGTTGATGGAAACCTTCATACTATAAAGAGTCCTGTTGTTAAGAGGAGACATCCCTGGATAATACTGTGCCATTTTAGAATACTTTTAAATAATTTGCAAATAGATAAAGGGGGTGAACTAAGGAGCCCTGTCCTGCGGTTCCGGCATGCAGGGGGCTGTTTTTCTTGCCGTCCGGATCTTCCAGGGAAGGGGAAAACAACACAGATTATTTTTTGACTTTACGGACTTCAAGTGAGATAATAACTTTCCAAATGAAGGGGTTTATCCGTTTTCGCAGAAGACCGCGGGCTTGCCCGTGGAGAGATGCGAGGGGTGACAAGGTCTTCTGCTTCGGGGATGTTTGCCTGTATGTGAAGGAGTGAGTTCGTTCCGCGAAGGGAATTATTAACAGGGAGCAGGCCATGGGCGTGGTGTTCCATACCCGGCGCCGCTGTTGCCTTGCCGCAGCTTGCTGCGGTTCATTGGATCCAGGGCTTGATTGGGGGGTTATACCTTTGATTTATGGCTGAGTATATCTGTCCTCATTGCAAGAAGCCGATTTATGATAATGATGCCCTGTTGTGTCATTTTTGCGGGGAAAGCCTGCATCGGGCCGGGGACGGTATTTTTGGCAAAATGAAATATACGTGGTCTTCCCGGGCCATCCTTATAAGTGTTTTGATTGCGGCGTTTTTGTTGGTATTTTTGAAGTTTTGCGGCTTCTGATCCTGTGCCTGCTGTTATGTGAAGAACAGGGTTGTGCGGTTTAAATCGAATAATCTAGGACTGTTGAGAGGAATTGACTATGAGTCAAACGGCTTTAAAAAAATCTCCCTGCGGGGCAGGCCAGGAATCCGTGGCGTTTGGACATCAGCTTTTGTTGGACCTGTACAACTGTCAGCCGGGTGCGTGCGATGATTTAACGCTGAATTACCGTTTTCTGGATGAGATGGTTGAAGCTCTGGGGATGGAGAAGCAGTCCCCCCCCAGTCTTTTCAGGAGTGACGCGGTCCGTTTTCCGGAGAAGGCGGGTTTATCCGGCTGGGTCCCCTTAATTGAGAGTTCGATCGTGATTCACACGTTATCGGTAAAGAATTTTATCAGCGTGGATATTTATTGCTGCCGGGAATTTGATGCTGTTTTCGCCGAAAAGTTCTGCCGGGATTACTTCAAGCCCCAGCGCCTGGATGCCCAGTATCTTCGACGGGGCAAAGATTATTACAAATCATAAACGCTTCCATGAAGCGCCTTGAAGAGGGAATGGCCGGGCAGGGAGTTCCCTCGTTTGCTTTCATGAGAGATGGATATCATGATTCCATACAACACAAATGAAATAGCCCGTATTGAAAAAAAATGGCAGGCCGTTTGGGATGAGCGGCGGATTTTTAAGACTCCGGACCACGAGAGCCGCCGGCCGAAATTTTATTGCTTGGAGATGTTCCCTTATCCGTCCGGGAAGATTCACATGGGCCATGTCCGGAATTACACGATTGCCGACGTTATCGCCAGGGTTAAACTCATGCAGGGTTTTAACGTGTTGCATCCTATGGGGTATGACGCGTTTGGCCAGCCGGCAGAAAACGCTGCGATTAAGCATAAAACGCATCCTGCGAAATGGACGTACGCCTGCATCGACCAGATGCGGGGGAATTTAAAACGCATGGGTTTTTCTTATGATTGGGACCGGGAATTGGCGACGTGTGATAAAGGCTATTACCGCTGGAACCAGTGGATTTTCTTAAAGATGTTTGAAAAAGGGCTGGCTTATAAAAAGAGTTCCTCTGTTAACTGGTGCCCGAGTTGCGAAACGACTCTGGCGAATGAGGAGGTCATTCAAGGGCAGTGCTGGCGTTGCAAGAATGAGGTTGTTCAGAAAGATTTGGAACAGTGGTATTTGAAAATTACCCATTATTCGGAAGCCCTGCTGGAGGATTTTAAAAAACTGCAAAACTGGCCGTCGAGAGTGCTGGCGATGCAGGAGAACTGGATCGGCAAAAGTTACGGGATAGAAATTTATTTTAAACTGCAAAAGACGGGAGAACTTCTGCCGGTCTTTACCACGCGTCCGGATACGATCTTCGGGGCGACTTACGTGGTCCTGGCCCCGGAACACCCGTTGGTGAAGACTTTGGTCGCCGGCACGGCCTGTGAGCGGGCTGTCATGGATTTTGTGGCTAAGGTCAGCCAGATGAGCAAAAGCATGCGGGTGTCCGGAGAAGAACGGAAGGAAGGCGTCTTCACCGGGCAGTATGCTGTTAACCCCGTGAATGGCGAGGCTATTCCGGTATGGGTGGCCGATTATGTGCTTATGGATTACGGGACCGGCGCGATTATGGCTGTCCCGACGCATGACCAGAGAGATTTCTTATTCGCCAGAGAGCATCAGTTGCCTATGCGCATTGTGATTCAGGACCCCCAGCGCCCGGAGATGGCGGTTGAGGAAATGACGGAGGCGTATGAGGGGGAAGGGCGGCAGGTGCATTCCGGGGAATTTGACGGCCTCGCCAATGAAGAGGGGAAGAAACAGATCGCCCGTTGGATGGAAGCCGAGGGCAAGGGGAAGATCACTGTTTACTGGCGGTTAAGGGATTGGCTGATATCCCGGCAGCGATATTGGGGCACGCCGATTCCGATGGTTTATTGCCCGACCTGCGGACTCGTGCCTGTTCCGGAGAATGAGCTGCCCGTTGAGCTCCCTGAAGATGTCCAGTTTACCGGGGAAGGGGGAAGCCCGTTAAGCCAGAGTGAACGTTTTGTGCATGGGGCGTGCCCGGCCTGCGGGAAAGACGCCCGGCGGGAAACGGACACAATGGCGACGTTTTTTGATTCGTCATGGTATTATTTGCGCTATATCTCTCCTGAAGATGACCGCAGGGCCTTTGATCCCGGGCAGGCGGCTTATTGGATGCCGGTGGATCAATATATCGGAGGCATTGAGCATGCGATTTTGCATTTGCTTTACTCCCGTTTTTTTACCAAATTTTTAAAGGATTTGGGGCTCGTGAACGTTGATGAACCGTTTGACCGGCTTCTCACGCAGGGGATGGTGCTGAAGGACGGGGAGGTCATGTCCAAGTCTAAAGGAAATACGGTTGACCCGGATGCGGTTATCGCCAAATACGGGGCCGACACGTTGCGTTTGTTTATCCTTTTTGCCGCCCCGCCGGAAGATCAGCTGGAATGGAATGATCATGCGATCGACGGGTCATGGAAATTCTTAAGCCGGGTCTGGAATTGCGTTCAACAGAGGTTCCAACCAATGGATCAAACATATACGTATGAAAATTTGACGGGCGATGCGAAGGACCTGGAGCAGGAAAGGAATTTCACAATCAAAAAGGTGACGGACGACATCGCCAATGGCTTTAAGTTTAACACGGCTGTTAGTCAGATTATGATTTTAATGAACCGGCTCGACAAATTCAGCCCGGACGGAAACCCGGTGAGACAGGCTGTTTTAAATCAGGCGGTCCGCACCGTGGTCCTGCTGCTGGCCCCGTTGACGCCGCATATGTGCGAGGAACTGTGGCAGGTCATGGGGGGGCAAGAAGAGAGCGTCAGCCGGGCCCCCTGGCCGGTTTATGAAGAGCGCGCGCTTGAGAAAGATCGTGTGCTGATGGTGGTCCAGATTAACGGGAAACTCCGCAGTAAACTGGAAGTCCCGGTGGATATCGCTGAAAATGAATTGCGTTCCCTGGTATTGGCGGATGAGAATGTCCAGCGTCATCTGGATGGGAAAACGGTAAGGAAAATTATTGTGGTGCCGCAGAAACTGGTGAATATTGTGGTATGAGATGGGGCCAAACGGAATCTGTCTCCCCCCTTTTTTGTTCTCCCCTGATTTTAATAAAAAATATTCATTTTTTTGCTTTTAGGGGCTTGTTTTGAAAAAACAAGCAATTCTCTCTTGACTTTTGGTGTACTATGTAACATAATACAGTTAGGTCAGCAAGGGAGTGACCGTTATCTCATAGGCCTATGATTAATTTTGATGTTACATTAAAACCAGGCGAGCCGATTTACGAACAGGTTATTTACGCCGTGAAGAAATCCATCGTTGCCGGCCACTTAAAACCGGGAGACCGGTTTCCTTCTGTTCGGGAAATGAGCCGGGAACTGCGCATCAATCCCAATACGGCTCAAAAAGTGGTTTCTCACCTGGTGAATGAACGGTTGCTTCAGGTGAAGCCCGGGATCGGCAGCGTTGTATCGGAATTAAGTCTGGGGAACCAGGAGCAACGGGGGGCAATCCTGCAGAACGAAGTGGAACGCCTGGTTGTGGAAGCGAAACGGCTTTCCATAGCTAAAAAGGAACTGCTGGATGCGGTTCAGCGCCAGTGGGACATCAATAACAGAAAAGAGACGCCATGAAGACCGTTATAGAAACCAGAGGCTTAACGAAAAAATTTGGAGCCAGAACCGTTTTGGCGAAAGTGGACATGGATGTCCCGGCGGGCAGCATTTACGCGTATCTGGGACCTAACGGAGCCGGGAAAACAACCACGATAAAAACTATTGTTAACATTCTGCGGCCTACCAGCGGCACGGTGAAGATCTGGGGCGTGGCTTCCACGGATTTGGACGCGAAGGCCTTCCAGCAGATCGGGTATGTGTCGGAGAACCAGGTGTTGCCGGAGGGGATGACGGCGGACGAGCTTTTTGATTATTGCCGGCCCATGTACCCCCAGTGGGATGAGGGCTTTTGCCAGTCGCTGATCAGGCAGTTTGATCTTCCCGTGGATGAACCTATCGAACAGTTATCCCGGGGAATGAAAATGAAGGCAGCGCTTATCGCTTCTTTGGCCTATCGCCCGAAGCTTCTGATTTTAGATGAACCCTTCAGCGGCCTGGACCCGGTGGCCCGGAAGGATTTGATGGATGGGATTATGGCGTTGACCGAAACAGAGGAATGGACGATTTTCCTATCATCGCACGATATAGAGGAAGTGGAGCATCTGGCGGACTGGGTCGGGTTTCTTCATAAAGGGCAGTTGCGGCTGAGTGAAACCACGGGATCCCTGCAGGCCCGGTTTAAGAGAATCAATATGACTTTGCAGAAATCTCCGGAATCGGATATCCCTTTCCCGGTGAATTGGCTGTTGCCTCAACAGGAAGGGCGGTTTGTCTGTTTTGTGGACGATGCCTACCGGGCAGGAGAGAGTGAAAAGGAATACCGGAAGGGTTTGCCGTCAGTTTCCGCCATTGATGTCCAGGGGATGTCCCTGAAAGAAATATTTTTAATCCAGGCCAGGCAGTTAAAGATGTTGAATATATAGGAGAAGAACCTATGCCCCATGCTGTTTTAGTCTTGGAAAAAGATCTCAGACGGTTCCGTTTTATCCTTTTGTCGTGGTTAGGCGTGGTCGGCGTAACCCAGGGGATCGCCCTGCTGGGAGGGACGCTGTTGAGCACTCAATTGATGTTTAGAATCATCCAGCCCTTGGTCTTGCAGGGCCTGTCGCTCCTGCAGGCGGTTTTAATGATCATCTTTGTCCCCTTGATAATCCAGGCCGATCCGACGGTTGGCACAACAGCGTTTTGGATGACCCGTCCGGTTTCCCGCTTTTCTTTACTCCGGGCTAAAGTTGTATTGGTGGGAAGTCTTTTTGTCGGGCTCCCCTTGCTGCTGGAGGTTGTGGTGCTGGCGGTTAATGGGCTTGGCTGGAAGGATATTCTGCCTGCGGCCGTGCTGATCGCGCTTGAAAAAAGCGCGTGTGTCGCTCCGGTCTTTTTAATGGCCGGCATTACGGAAAAATTTCATAAATTTGTTTTGACCGGGATGGCCGCGGCTTTAGCGGGGCTGACCGCGGGGGCCTTGCTTCCTGTCTTGGCCAGGGGGCTGTTTCTCGGCGGGGCTATGGCCGGGCGATGGGGAGAGGACGGTTTTCTCGTCCCCGGGATGGCCGCCGCGTCACTGGCACATCAAGGGCTTATGATCTTTGTATGCGCGTTTTTAATAGCGTATCAATACAAAACCCGCCGGACCTCACGGACGGTTCTGGGGATGATCGCCGGGATTGTGTTGATCCCCGTGGCCCTGGCTGCCCTGCCGCAGGGCGCGCTGGAGCGAAGGCCCGCCCAGATTAACCCGCCGCAACCCGTTATCCGGACAGGCCGGATGACGGTTGCGGGCAACAGAGTTTCCGGGAACCGTTTAACCAGGGATCGTGTCGTATCGATGCCTGTTCAGGTGCTGGGACTTCACCCCGGCCAGTTTGCCATATTGCGTCGGGTGGGACCCGCCCCGTTTGTTTCGTATGGCCCCGGTGTTAAGGTGTTTTCGTCCGGGGCTTTGAGTTCTTCTGTCGTTTTGCTTTCCAGCCGCCGGCTGCAGGACTCAATTCAGCATGCCCTACAAGATTTCGTCGTGATGAATCCTTACGACGGGGAGGAGCCCCGGTGTGATGTTTTGCGGCTGCCGGAACCGGTTTATGACCGGTATCAGAAACAGAGCGGGACCTATGAAGGCGTGGGGACGTTTGATGTCTATGAATATCGCATCGGCGTGAAAATGCCTCTGATCCGGGGGGCGAAAAGCCTGGCGGGAGGCATGGAAAGCGTTATTCTTGATGTCGTCGAAAAACCCTCCGGGGTCACGGTTATTGTCGGAGAAAAGTCTTTGAGCGTGTCATCGGGTTTCAGGCCAGGGGCCGTCTCGTCTGGAGAAGACACATCCTTGGATTTTACCCGGACGTACGTTTTGGTTCATCCGGTCCGCAAGGAAGCGTTTTTAGTTGACACCCTTGATCAGCCGGTAACCAGAATTGACCTGGCGTGGCCGGCGGGGGCAGGGCGGATGGATTTTAAGGTTAAACGGTATGATTTTTCTTCCCTCACCCCCGGGGCCTCTTTACCCGGGGGGCAGAAGTCCTGGTTGAAAGAGGCGGTCTTGATCCGTCTGGATGCGTTGGATCGGGGTTCTTGGAACAGGCGGTTGCGTTTATCCGGTTTTGTCCTCCCGGAAACCAGTGACTTAAAAAAATGACCGTCGGGCCGTTGCCCCGGGTCGCCGAGGAAAGCAAGAGGGTGTTTTTTTAAAAAGACAAGGAGATCATTATGAAGAAGAGGGCCGGGCGGGTATCGGCGGCTGTATTAGGGAGCGTTCTGCTTTGGACATCTTCGGCGTGGGCCTATCAGCATGTCCGGGTGGAAGGATCTCAGGTGGTCGCCGATTATGATCAGGACGGGACGTATACCCCTTTCTTTGTCAAGGGCGTCGGGTATAACGCTATCCCCACGGGGGCGTTCCCCAGCGAATATGGACTGTGTTGGTATAAAGGCCTTGTCAACGGGAAACCTCAATTTGACTGCCCCGGGGTTAAAGAATATGAGGACCCGGTGATGATCGAGAGGGATCTGTCTATTATAAAAGCCATGAATGCCAACACAATCCGGACATGGGGCAAGGTGACGCCGCCCTTGATGGATAAAGCCCGGGAACTGGGGTTGAAGGTGATCGCCGGCTACTGGCTTGATCATAACCTGGACTTTGTGAACGGCGATCTCTCCGGGGTGGAGCGGGATTTCCTGCGTTATGTTCAGGCCTTTAAGGATCATCCGGCGTTGCTGATGTGGGTTGTGGGGTACCAGAATGAAACCGATCTCTGTAATTTTCAGGGGGCCCAAAGCGACTGCAGCCGGGCGGAGCAGGCCAAGGCTTATTATGATTTTGTTAATTATTTAGCCCGCCAGATTAAGACAATAGAGGGGGATTCCTTTCATCCTGTGATGATGATCTCCGCGGACCTGGGGGATATCGGCCAGGCGGCCAGTGATGAACGGTTAAAGGATGTGGATCTGCACGGATGTAATGTTTACCGGGGCCCGGATTTCAGCAATTTTTTTGAACTGTACGCCAACCGTTCGGCCAAACCGCTTTTAATCTCCGAATTCGGTGTGGACGCCTGGTTTGTCCTGGACGGAAAACGGCCGGAGCGCGGGGTGGAACGGGAGGACCTCCAGGCCGCTTTCCTCGCCGAAGAGTGGGACACGTTATTGAAATATTCCGGCGGACGCGGTGGTTTTGTCCTGGGCGGGGTTGTCTCTCCTTTCGCCGACAGCTGGTGGCAGTATAAGGGCGAGTGGTCCCCCTCCTGCGCGACGCACGATCAGAATTATATCGTTGGTTTTTATTCCGGCCCTGACGGTTTTACCAACCCGGAGTGGTTCGGCCTTATGGCCTTAAAACGGCCGGAGGAAGGGCAAAAATACGATTGGGTTAAACCGCGGCTCGCTTATACCGTCATGCAGCAGAAATTCACGGACCGCCCTCCGGAACGGCCCTGGCAGAGTTTCGGCAAAGGGACCTTAAGAAAAGACATTGCCTGGAATTACACGGCCGGGTATCATTTTACGCCTCTGCGATCGGGACAGATCACTCAATTGGGCGGCTTGTTTAACGGGACCAAAGTGGTCTCCCTGTGGAATAAGATGACGGGGGTGCTGCTGGCGCAGACGAAGGTGACGTCAGCCGGCACATGGTCGTACAGCGACATTTCTCCGGTAGACGTTATCCCGAGCTACACCTACACCGTGGCGGTGACTCTGGAGGGGAGCGGCGGCAGCCATTCTTATGACATCTCCCCTTTGCCGTTGATCTGCGGGGATATCCGGATTGAAAGTTCAACATTCGCTTACGGAAACGCCCGTCCGGTTTCAACGGTATCGGCGCAGATGTATGGACAGGCCGATATTAACTTTGTTCCCCAGCGGCAGGGGAATAACCGCGCGCCCGTTATTATTTCTTCGCCGGTGATCACCCCGCGATCTGTTCAGGAGAACAAGAACGGGATGTTGAAAGTGCAGGCCCGGGATGAAGACGGGGACACTTTGGTTTACCGGTGGCTTCCCAGCTTGGGAAGCGTTCAGGGCGACGGGCCGGAAGTGACGTATCTCCCTCCGGACGTATCGGAGAAAACAATGGTCAATGTGATCAGTCTTGTCAGTGACGGGCGGGGAGGGCTTGTGTACGGGAACGTCCTTTTCGATGTTTTTCCCGTTTATGATCAAACGGTCCCGGAGCCGGGGAGGAAACCATGAAAAGGCATGGCCTTATAGCGGGTATTGTGTGGACGGCGCTTCTGGGGCAGCCGGCCCCGGCGGCCGGAGACACGTTTTACTTGCGGTCCGGGAAAATTGTGGAAGGAACGATTGTGGAAGAAACGGATGACGCCTTGAAGATCAAAACCGACCGGAGGATTTTTTCCCTGCAGAAACGCCTCATTCAGAAGATTGAAACAGAGACTCCCGTGGTCACGAAAGTCGGGACGCGGGCCCCCTATCCGTCGCGCGCACCCCAGCCGGGAAGCCCGGGCAGGCCGTTTACGCCGGTTGATGTGGAAATTCTTTCCGAGGGGTACACTCTTTCGCCCGAAGTGCGGGAGGAAATCGTGTATGTGATTTCCAAAATGTTCATTGTTTTTGAAGATGTGTTTGGCCTGGACTTTAACCGGGAACGCATGTTTAAAACCCGTGTCTTCGGGGATTTCGGCGCGTATCAATCCTATCGGGGACAGGAATCGGCCTCCCGGTCGGACGCCGGCTTTTATTCCCTGGAAAACAAAGAAATGGTCCTTTGGAAAAATGAAAATGAACGCAACATGCTGCGTGTCCTTTATAACGAAGCCAGCCGCGCTATTTTGCGCCGGCAGATTTCCCGCTGCCCGCCCTGGATCGAGGAGGGGCTGGCGGAGTTCTTTGAGTACGGCACTCTGGAGGCGGATTCTGTGGTCGTGCGGCCGCAGACGCAAAAGGACCAACGGATGAAAAAATGGCTGCAGACCGGAGCGCTTATGCCCCTCGAAGATTTCCTCCGTTTGACGGACGAGCAGTGGCGGCAACGCAACGAACAGGCGAATGCTCCGATGAGCACGATATCCTGGTCTCTGGTTATATTTTTATTGTCGACGGAAAAAGGCCGGGCCGCGTTTGCCGGGCTGATCCGCGAACTCAGGCGATTTCATCATAAAAATTTTCCCGGACACCGGGCGATCGAGCGTTATTATCCGGGCGGGCTCCGGCAGTTGGAGGCGGAATGGCACACTTGGATACCGCAATCGAGGATTGAGTATAATTTTTAAACGGAAAGAAGCAGGTTTGATCTTGGGAAAAAAAACGGCGTACGGGCGGCCACCCGCACACCGTAAGTAACCCGAGGATAGCATGGGAGCCGGTCCTCAGGACTGTTTTTCGATTATTAGTATAGCAAGGCACTGTCTCCTTTGCAATCTTCATCTTAAAGGAGGTGGTGCCTTTTTTATGGCCGCAAGGGAGCTGTGTCGGAGAGCAGGTCTTGAACTTGAAAGGAGGATATTATGATGAAAAGGACAGGGATTCAATACGGATTAGTGGTTGGGGCGATCGCGGTTTTTCTCTTGTCAGGGGTTTCTTCCTGTTGGGCGTATCCTTATGTCAAAGTCGAAGGGCGGCAGTTATTGACGGATTTTGACCGGGACGGCCGGTATGAGCCGTTTCTGGTGAAAGGGATGGGGTATTCCAACACGCCGATCGGGTCGTTCCCCTCCCAGTACGGCTTATGCTGGTACCGCGGCACTACGGACGGGCAGCCGCAATTTGATTGCCCGGGGGAGCAGGAGTATGACAACCCCCTGCTTTTGGATCAGGACCTTCCGTTGATCAAAGGCATGAATGCTAACACGATCCGGACGTGGGGAAAGGTCACCCCGGCTCTTCTTAAGAAAGCCCAGGAACAGGGATTGAAGGTCATTGCCGGGTACTGGATTCCTCATCAGTTGGATTATGTGAACGGCGATCTGGCGTTCCTGAAAAAGGACATCCTGGACTATGTCGCGGAATTTAAAGATGACCCGGCGATTTTAATGTGGGGCATCGCCAACGAGAACGAAATGGCTTTCTGCACTTACAAAGGCGCGGACGAATCCTGCCGGAGGGAGGATCAGGCGGCCGCTTTTTATAAATTTATCAATACGCTGGCCCGTAACATCAAGGCGGTGGAAGGAGATTCTTTCCACCCGGTGATGTTGGTTTCCGCGGACTTGGGGGACATCGGAGTCCACGCGACGGATGACGTCTTGGCCGATGTTGATATTCATGGATGCAACGTGTACCGCGGGGAGGATTTCGGGGCGAAGACAAACAATTTTTTTCTTCAGTACCAGAAGCGGTCCGCTAAGCCGGTCTTGATAACAGAATTCGGCACGGACGCGTGGTTTGTGCTCGGAGCGGATCATCCGGAGAACGGTAAAGAGCGGCCGGACATGCAGGCCAGGTATATTGCCGGTTGCTGGGACACGATTTTGGCTTATAACGCGGCTCATGACGGCCCGAATATAGGCGGGGTGGTGTTCCAGTACGCCGATGGATGGTGGAAAGATGAGGGGGAGTGGGATCCGTCGGCCGTCACGCATGACTGCGGGTATACGCCGGGAGCTCACGCGGGGCCGGATGGTTATATGAATCAAGAGTGGTACGGGGTGATGGCTTTGGAGCCTAATCCGGTTCCAGGCCAGTTGGACATCCTGCGGCCCCGGGCGGCTTATGAGGTGATCAAGGAAAAATTCGCCGGAGAGCTTTAGAGGCGATGGGCCCTGTTGGGGAAGGGCAGAAACAACAAAAAACCATGAAAGGAAAGGGGAGCATTATGAAACGGTGTTTAATTATTTTTACGGTTGCGATGAGCCTGCTTGCCGCTCCGGCCGTCGCGCGGGCGCTGGATTTCGGGGACTACAAATCGTCCACCCTCACGGTGAAAGCCTGGGGCGCCCTTAACAGCAAGGATTACAAGGGAGCGGTTGTCTATACAGATAAATGTATCGAACTTTATGCGGACCAGGCGCGGCAGATGCAGGCGAGTCTGAAGGACTATCCCGCCGGAGCCACGGAAGAGATTCACACGAATTACTGGGCGCTGAATGACGTGGCGACAAGTTTGTTTATCAAAGGCAAAGCCCTGCTTGAGCTGGGCCGGGAAGAGGACGCCAAGGCGGCGTTTAAAAGACTGGTGGAAGAATTCACGTACGGTCAATGCTGGGACCCGAACGGGCCGTGGTTCTGGGCTCCGGCCAAGGCGGCGAAAGACCAGTTATTGATACTGGAAGGATAAGCTCTGGAACATGATGGGCTGGGGGCGGGAGTGGGGAGTTGTTTTTCCCCGGGGCCCCCAGCCCGTTGTGTTTTCTTCCTCTTGAAAATCCCCGCCGTGAGCTCCGGGAATTTCACCGGGCGTCGTCGTATCTTTTCATGAAATCCCGGTAATATTGTTGTAAGGCAGCGTCTTCCGGGTAATGTTCCTGGGCCTGGTTTAACAAGGCTTGGGCCTCACGCCAGTAATGATATGTCTCAAGAGTACGGCTTAATCGGAGGTATGTCCGCGGGACAGGATCCTGGGTCAGCGCCTTCTGGACAATCCCGTGGTATAGGTCGGGGGCATTCTGTTTTAAATACAGCACCATGAGATGGCGTTGAATATGAAAGATTTGTTTTTTGTCGGGCTGGAGCGACAGGGCGGTTTCATAACAGCGGACGGCTTCCTTTTCCCGCCCGGAGGAACGATAGAGTTTGGCCAAATTTAACCTGGGCAAAACGTATCGAGGTGCCTGCTGAATGGCGGCGAGGAAATCCTGCTCCGCGGCGAGGCTGTTTCCTTGACGGCGGTGAATAACGCCGAGGGTGTTGAGTAAATAAGGCGACGTGAATCCTTTGCCGGCGGCCCGGGTGATGACGTCCTCCGCTTGCGCGTCATCCCCTTTGAAAGTTAAGACCATAGCCAGGTTTGCATAGGTCGCGGGGACACAATCGCGGCCGAGCAGAAAGGCGCGCCGGGCGTAATCCGTGGCCCGTTTCAACTGGCCTTCTTCGGCGTAGATTTTGGATAAATTGATCAAGGGGATAAGGTTTTCCGGGCAAACCTTCAGCCAGTATTCACAGTAAGTTTTTTCTGACCGCGCCATGACATGATAGGTCTGTGTCCAGGCCATGAAATAGATCGCGGTCAATCCTAAACAAGCGTATTGAAAACCGGGCCGTATTTTTTTCAGAATCAGGATAAGGCCCAGAGTTAAAAGAAGAAACAGGCCTATGCTTGAGAAATATATCCAATGGGTTTCGATCACCATGCCCATATAAGCATGCGTCAAGCTGGCGGGAAAGACAAAGAGACAGCCGGTAAGAAACCAGGCCAGGGCCAGGGTTTTTATATCTTGAGGCCGCCGTTTCATGAGAAGAACGAATAAGAACAATAGAAATCCGGCGAGCCCGTTCCAGAGCCAGATGTCTTGTTGTGCCGGGGGCATATTATAAATAAACACGAGCCCGTCCGGATAGAGCAGCCGCGACATATACCAGAATATCAGGCGCGTTACAGACGCTGTATAGCGGGGGACGGAAAGGCCGAGCAGGAGGATTCTTTGCGGAAACCCGGATTCTCCCCGGCATATCCAGCTCCAGAGAAATACGTCGATCAGAGAAAAAATAAAAAACGGCAGGGCGCGTTTGAGGTGAACCCCCCAACGCTCTGGGCTGATGAATCTCATGAAAATCAAAAGATACAGGGGGTAGAGGGCGGCGGCCTCAAAGAAGAGAAGCCCGGCCAGGAAGCCTAAGAGGCTTGCGAGATAGAGGCCCGTATTTCTTGCGGCGCCGGACAGATATTTCCACATCCAGAACAGACTCGCTTGCAGGCAGAGCGTGTAGAAGAACACAAAACCGCCGCTGGGCATATGAATATAGAACGCGTGAATGGGATGGATAGCGAACAAGGCCGCGCAGAGAAAAGCCGTTTTTTTGTCCTTCAGGAGGAGATGGATTGAGTGGAAGAAAAAAAGCACGTTCGCGAGAAACGCCATCCACAGGAGGAAGCGCATCCTATAGGGATAAGCTTGAAAGTGATGAAAGAGGACGGTGTTTGTCCAGTAATAAAGGGGGGCGTAATGATGCGTTCGGGGAGGAATGCGCACGAAGAAATCCTGCGGGGTTTTAAATATTTCCTGATATTCTTGTTCCACAAAATTGTAATCATCCAGTAAGAATCCGTTGGGAAAGGCATGGAAATAAATCAGGAAAGTTATGACGGCGAGTAAAAGCCCTGTCCCTTTCCCGGAGAGCAGCGCCTGCCGGATTATTGTCCTTATCGAAGGCTTCATGCGCAGTCCTTTCAATGAATCCATGGCCGTTGTTGTGTTTCCTCACAAAGGTTTGTGGCCCCCGGACGGGATCTTTACCTCGCGGAGTCAGGGGCCGATCCTGATTGTCCTGAAATTCATAGAATAAATTTTATGATAAGGGAAGGCATGGACTTAAGCAAGAGTTTTTAACCCCGGAAGGCGCCTTTCGGCCAATATAGGCGCGGCCCCATACCCCCTCTCGGCAGGGGATTCCGTTTTTGTGTCAATGAGGCCACAGGATATTTTCGCCGCCGTGAAAAATTTTTTGACACGCACAACTTTTTTGGTAAGATTAAATAAACTTTCCTGCAGGCCTTCCCTTTTTTTTATTAATATCCCCGCGAGCTCTCCTCTTAACCTATGGAAGGGTGAAATCCTTATGCCTGTTTCTCTGACAAAGCAGGAGCGTCTGGTTTTATGTTTTTTTATCGGGGTTTTGGTGGCGGGAACCGGAATACAGGGCGTGATCAAGCGGATCCCCGACACGCGGCCACAGCCGCACGTCCAGCCGCGCAGGCCGCCTGGCGGGAAACTGGATATCAACAGCGCGTCTCAGGAAGAGCTCCTGGCCCTGCCTTGTGTCGGGCCGGTCACGGCCCGGCGGATCATGGATTACCGGCAGAAATACGGGCCGTTTCGTGATCTTGCGCAGTTAAAAGAGATTAAGGGAATCGGCCCGGCTAAGTATCTTAAGCTGCGCGCGCATATTGCAATTCAGGATCCCGGGCCATGATGGACCCGGTTTTTTCCCGCCGTCCTTTGTTAGGGGTTTGCCTGTGCTTTATTCTGGGCATTGTCTTTGCCCAAGGCTTTCAGGTCCCGGGCGCGATTTTATTTATTCTTACTGTATTTTTGTTGCTCATGAGCCTACGGGCCCGGTCGGCCACGCTGTCCACTGTTTTGCTTTTGTCGGCCGTGATGTGTGTGGGGACGGGTTATTTCAGGAATTATCAGATACTTCCCGCCGGTCATGTGGGCCGCATGCCGTCCTGGGCCCGCCAGGGCAGCGTCCTGGCCGAAGGCGTGGTGGTTTCCGACGCGGAGAACCGTGATTTTTTCGGCCGGGAAAAAACAGTTTTTGTGTTGGACCTTAAGCGGGTTCAATCCAAGCAGGGCTGGGAAGGGAACAGGGGCCGGGTCCTGGTGAACCTTTTTCGGCAGGAATCTGTCCGCTACGGGGATTATCTGATCCTGGAAGGGATATTGCACCGGCCTTTTAATTTTTCAAGAGGTGGACGTTTTTCCTACCGGGAGTATCTTGCCCGCCAAGGCATTGTGTTTATCCTGAGCGTTAAGAAAACCGGACGCCTGGAAAAATTGAAACAAGGCCGGGGGCACGTCCTTCTTGAGGGGGTCTTTCACTTTAAACATCAATTAAGAAGAATTTTGAAGGAAAATTTGCCGGCAGAAGCGGCCGGCATTATGCAGGCGTTTCTGTTAGGGGACCGCAGCGGGATTCCGAAAGAGGTGTATGCCAATTTTCAATTTTCCGGAGTGGCGCATATTATTGCGATATCCGGGTTTAATATCGGCATTGTCGCGTACGGGATATTGTTTTTTTTGAAAATGTTCCCTATCCCGCGGCAGGGGCAGTATCTGCTGACCGTTGCGCTGTTGATTTTTTATGCCGTCCTGACCGGAGGGCAGCCGTCGGTGGTCCGGGCCACCATTATGGCGGTCGTCTTCCTGATCGGATTGCTTGTTGAACGGGAGCCGGACCCGTTGAACAGCCTGGCTCTGGCCGCTTTCATTATTTTATTGATCAACCCTTGGAATATTTATGATGTCGGATTCCAACTATCGTTTAACAGTGTCCTTGCGATTTATGTGTTGTATCCGCGGATCCTGAATTTCGTGCGTAAGCCATTTCCGGGGCTTGGGATCGCTTCCGGAACGGCCCGGAGCGCGAAACCGGGCACGGCAGGAGGTTTGCGTTGTTTCCAGACGTTTGGGATGAGATATCTTTTGCAGCCCATGGCCCTTTCTGGGGCGGTTTACGTTTTTGTGGGGCCGTTGATCGCGTATTACTTTCGTTTAGTAACCCCGGTCGTTATGATTGCGAATATCGTGATCGTTCCTGTCGCTTCCATGATGATCTATTTGGGCCTGGGGCTTTTGCTGGTGGGCGGCCTTTGCCCGTTTTTGGCGTTTTCTTTCGCAAATTGCCTTGTGCTTTTGTTGAATTTTATGGTGGCGAGCGTGGATTTCTTTGCCGGGATTCCCGGGGCCTATATTGAATTGAACCGGGTTCCGCTTTGGGGGGTCGTTTTATATTATCTGCTTCTATTGCTGGGCTTTGTGTGCGGGTGTTTTATACGCCTTTGCAGAAGATCACGGGTATGCCCGCGGAAGAAGGCAAAAGGTTAACAACGACTTGCTGCGGGGATGTTCGCGCGTATGTTAAGAAGTCAGGTCATTCCGCGAAGCGAATGGTTGATAGGGACATGCCCGTGAGCGAGGGGCTCCCTAGAAAGCGAATCAATTTTCTGCCCTTGCAGATTCCCCTTGTATTTCAGCGGAATTAGTATACAATAGAAAAAAATTTTGCGAAGGATCCATGGTATGAATTTTTCTGAGCCGCAGATTTCATCTCTTCGCGGAACTCCCCGAAAGGTTTATTTAGGATAATACACCATAAAAGGT